>JAQVXR010000037.1 GCA_028709045.1 Desulfitobacteriaceae bacterium
TTATTTTGTAGTAAAGAGTGCTACGGGGAATACCCAGTTTCTTTGCAGCTTTTGATTTATCCCCATGACAGCTTTCCAAAGCCTGAAGGATCGTTTCTTTTTCGGCCCGATCAGTAATATTAGTTAAAGTGGACTCCGCACCAAAATGGGACGGCGTGTATTTTCTCAAGCGGATCCCTTCCGGAAGATGGTCTTCTAAAATCATATTTTCTTCCGCCAAAATTACCATCCGTTCAACCACATTACGCAATTCCCGAACATTACCCGGCCAGGGATAATTTAAAAGGGCGGGCATCACTTCCGGGTCCATTTGGACCATCTCCCGGTTTTGCTGAAGACAAAACTCACGAATAAAGAGATAAACTAATTCCGGGATATCCTCTTTACGCTCACGCAGCGGAGGTATTTCCACGGAAACTACATTAATCCGATAATAAAGATCTTCCCGGAAAGAACCTTCTCTGATCATCTGTTCCAAATCACGATGAGTGGCAGCAATTACTCGGACATCAACTTCCACCGGATCGTTGCCTCCAACCCGATAAAAGCACTTATTCTGCAAAACACGCAGAAGCTTCACCTGCATATCCCCAGGCATCTCGCCAATTTCATCCAAAAAAATTGAACCTCCGTTTGCCAGTTCAAATTTCCCCTGCCGGCCTTTGCGATCGGCACCGGTAAAAGCCCCAGGCTGATAACCAAATAATTCACTTTCATACAAAGGCGCAGGAATAGCACCACAATTGATAATCACAAAAGGTTGATTATTCCGTGCGCTTTCCTTGTGTATTGCCTCAGCAAAAAGTTCTTTCCCTGTTCCGCTTTCACCACGAATCAAAACGGCCGCATTGGTTTTGGCCACTCGCCGGGAAAGACTTATTGTCTCCTGTAATTTCCTGCTCAAACCACATATTTTTTCGAAAGAATTTTGCGGCGGATTAGTTTTAGTGATTTGACTTTTCAATTGACGTACTTCCGAGCTGGCCTTAGAAAGTTCATTGTGGAGACGGACCGTTTCTGTAATATCTCTTTCCGCGCAAACGCTCCCTAAAATTTTATCCTCAAAGATGAGGGGAGAAGCATTAATTAAAACATGGGTCTCAGGTAAAGGCTGATGGTAATTATTGCGCACCACTCTTTTTTTAGGCATGTCGGTATTAATGACATGAGTCACTACAAGACTGGAAAAAAAACGTCCAATATCTTCACCAATAATAGTTTTACCGTCAATCCTGTATAATGCCTCTGCCGCTTTGTTCCAACCAATCACCAGGTTATTTTGATCAATGACGGTAATCGCTTCACTGACAGTATCCATCATTGTAGTAATGGAAGCACCCATTTGCTGAATTTCCTTCCACATCAAAGAAGACAGCCGGGATGACTCGATCACTCCGAGAGGGGTATTATGTAAATCAACGACGATAGCAGCCTCTCCGGGATGCTTCTCAAGGTAATCAAGCAATTGTTTTACGGAAGCATCGGCATCAATTGAAAACCCACTCATTTTTAAATCATTAACTTCCATACCATCCGATGCTTGCTGCAAAGCGGATAAAAGGATGGCACCCCAACCTTGTCCGACAGGCCATAGCCCTGCTGCCAAACCGTTTTCCGTCATGTTCCGGGTGAGCAACGTCCGGTCCTGATTGGGTTCAATTAACTTTACCGGATGAAGCATTAAATTTTCTAATTTCCAAGTTTCGCTAAAGGGCCTGAACATAATTTCACCTCGGAAAAATTGTTTCTTTCACAAATTATTCACATAATTGGTATGGAATTCGACTAATTTTTTTTAAATCCTTTTTTCAAAGATAACAGTAAGCAATGATTTTAATCTAGTAAAATAAAACCGTTGGTCTCCCAACAGTTTTATTTCGTCTTTATTTTAAATCTACAGCCTGTCCAACGGTCAAAGACTTTGGTACATCGATTATCCTTTGGTTGGCCGAACCGCGAAACGCCAAGTTCAGATCCCGTTGTTCCTTAATATAACGTCCATCAATTAGAATATCTGTAAATCCCAATAGGCTTTTTACCTCAGGCTGCTTTTCACCTAACTTCTGAAGTTCTTCAAAAGTATAACCGGAATAAACCAAAACATTTTTATTCTGCAATTTTACTTCCCGAGCCAATTGGGTACATGCTTCTGCTTGGCAGAAAGGCTCACCCCCGCTGATAGTGATGCCCTGCACCAGGCGTACCCCGCTAAACTCATTGATGATTTCTTTTACATCCTTAAGTTCTCCCCCATGAAAATCATGGGTCTCCGGGTTATGACACTCGAGACAATGATGGGGGCACCCTTGAGTAAAAACAACAAACCGAATACCCGGCCCATCCACCACACTTTCCGGTACGATCCCGGCAATACGAATTTTCATTTTATATCACCAGCCTTTTACATATGGGGCACCCTGTCTTTTAGTTCCGCGATCTTCGCATCGTTAAACCTGTCCACCGTACTGAAATACCCAGTAATTCTCCGTACTCTCCGAATAGCACCACCTTGGCATACAGGGCATTCATCTTCATTAATAACACCGGTATGGCTACAGCCTAAGCAGAAATCAATGGGAAAATTTATACCCGCATAACCCATATCGGTAGCTGCCATGTGTTTGATAATAGTTTCTACCGCTTCTAAATTATGGATAGGCGGGGAGGCCAATTCTAAATAGCTGATATGCCCGGCATTACACATTTTATGGTAAGGACCTTCCAAAGACACTTTGTCAAACATGGAAATTTTATAATTAACCGGAATATGAAATGAATTGGTGTAATACTCTTTATCCGTTACTCCGGGGATTAACCCATATTCATCATGATCAATACCAAGAAAACGTCCGGACAATCCTTCGGCCGGAGTTGCCAAAAGCGTATAGTTTAAATTGTACTCGGCCCCAAACCCGTCTACCAGCCGGCGCATACGCTCAATAATCTCCAGCCCCAGCTTCTGAGCTTCAGCAGACTCTCCGTGATGCTTCCCGGTAAGGATAGTAAGAGTCTCTGCCAGACCGATAAAGCCAATAGACAGCGTCCCGTGCTTAATTGCTTCTTCAATTCGGTCACAGGGGCCCAATTCATCTGAATCTAAATAGAGATGCTGCCCCATCAAAAAAGGCATGTCCTTTACTTTAAGATTAGCTTGAATTTGATAACGGTGGTACAATTGCCGCGCAACTAAATCCATTATCTGGTCTAGAGAGGAAAAGAATTTGTCCGTGTTTCCTTTTGCTTTAATTGCCAACCTGGGCAGATTAATTGACGTAAAGGAAAGATTACCCCTGCGGTCGGATATTTCCGGCCCCCGGCAGTTGGCAATCACCCGAGTCCGGCAACCCATATAGCTGACTTCTTCGTCTTTGTATATTTTATTAAAGCTGGCATCCATAAAGCTGAATGTTGGATTCATTCGTCTTGCGGCTACCCGCATGGCAAGCTGAAACAGATCGTAATTGGGGTCTCCGGGATTAAAGTTAATTCCTTCCTTTAATTTAAAGATGATATTAGGGAAGATAGGATTCTCGCCTCGCCCTAAACCCCTTTCATAGGCAAGTAATAAATTGCGGGTTACTCTCCTGCCTCCTTCTGAAGTATCCGTGCCAAAATTAATGCTGGAAAAAGGCACCTGTGCTCCCGCCCGGGAATGCATGCTGTTTAAATTATAAATTAATGCTTCCATTGCTTGAAAAGATTCTTCCTCAGAAGAGTTCTCCACATACGGAGCCATATCCCGATCAAAATAAGCAAAAGACTGGCCGCCGTGCATGTCATTCTGGGAACTCTGAAGAATTATTGCCGCCAGTGCTGTTGCTGAACTAGGCCGCTTAGGCGGACGAATATAACCGTGTCCGTTGTCAAAACCTTGTTTTAATAAATTACCCAAGGGAATCTGAATACAGGTGAGAGTTTTGGCATAAAAATCCAAGTCATGTATGTGAATATCTCCCCGCTGGTGGGCAAGAGAAAACTCTTCCGGAATCAGACGGTTCAAGTAATATGTTTTACTGGCCGCACTGGCAATCTGCAGCATTTTTGCAGAAGGGGAATTACTCACATTAGCATTTTCCCGGCTGGTCTCCACTAAAATCTGGCGCACCGCTTCCATTAAATCGGTTTTTCCTTCTCTCACCCGGTTGCGCTTGTCCCGATAAAGAATATAAGCCTTAGCCGTCTTAGCACGACCATGTTCGATCAGCGTTTTTTCCACAGCATCTTGAACATCTTCCACACCGAAGGTATTACCATTGTATTCTTTCTTCAAATACTTAAGCACCTCCAGCGTCAGTTCCATCGCAGTCTGCCGGTCTTCACCCCCTACTGCCCGTGCTGCTTTAAAAATAGCATCCGTTATCTTTTTTTCATCAAACTCAACTAACCTGCCGTCCCTTTTTCTAATGGTTGTAAACACCAACACTCCCCCTATTTATTGTCTTTTTTTTGTAACTGTTTGATCTCTTCCAAAAATTTTTCTATATCTTTAAACTGTCTGTATACGGAAGCAAAACGTACGTAAGCTACTTCATCTAACTCTTTTAACTGCTCCATTACTATTTCGCCAATTCTATCTGAAGGAATTTCCCCCTCAAAAAAATTAGCTAAATCTTTTTCAGTCTCCCGGACCAATCCTTCCATCTTTTCTAATGGGATGGGACGTTTTTCACAAGCTTTGGTGATCCCATTTAAAAGCTTGCTTCGGTCAAATACTTCTCTTCGTCCATCTTTCTTTACTACAAACATAGGACTCTCTTCTACTTTTTCATATGTAGTAAATCTGCGCTGGCATTTTAAGCATTCTCGCCGCCTGCGGATACTGCGACCTTCATCTAAAGGACGGGAATCAAGGACCTTGGAATCTGCAAAATCACAAAACGGACAACGCATTATCCGACCTCCCAGATGTTATATTTAATCCCGGACAATTGCATAAGCATAATTCGACATTATCAATATCATGAAGAAACCCTTAAATATAATATTCCAGGCTCTATATATAGTGCCTGGAATATTATACTATACAAAATCTAGGTATGTCAATTATTCCCGTAAAATTTTTAGGTATATTAATCTGAAATCAATATCCCTGAAAAACCATTTATATTTAATTATATCATCGAAATACATCAGATAAAGAAAACTTGGCTTAGTATAAAATAATATTTTTATCTAAAATAATAAAATGGTGCTATTAAAGCTCCTCATCATTTTTGGACACATGTTTTACTTCAGTAAAACTCGGTACTTCCACCAGTATTACGTCAAGCCCTACTTTCATAATCTGCTCCCAGGAAATGGCTAAATCATCTCCCCGGCCAAAAAACCCCATAAATTTGCTGGTTGTCCCCGGAAGAAGCAGTGACTTTATCTTACCACTTTGCAAGTTTAATTCAATATCCTTTATAAAACCAAGGCGTTTACCGTCCACTACATTAATTATATCCTTCATTTTTAAATCAGAAATCTTTAACATCTCGCCACCTCCTTAAATTAAGTATATGAGACAGCAAAAAGAAACTGCACCATTATTTATAGACAATTCAGTTCTGTTTGTAGACAACTGTACAAAAAACAAAAAACAGAACCTTTTTGGGTTCTGCAGTTTGTCAATAAAGGGTATTTAATTTTTTATAAGGTAAAATTTCCCCCTACTTTCTTCCACCAATCCAGAATCCGAAACCGAATCTCCACCTGAACAGGTTTGACACTTACCTGATGAGTCTCTTCAAGAGGTTCAGGTTCCTTTTCCCGAACGGCAATGGAATTAGAAATATCGATAAAACAAAGAGGCGGAAACAGCACACACCACCAGTTTTGTCCTTCTCCCTCTCCTAGCACCACACGCATTGCCTGATACTTTCCTTCCGGTAAAACTAGGTTTCCATAGGCTTTGACCGGAAAATTAAAATTACCTAAATCAACACGGGCACTATACCCTACATTATGTGCACCCAGACAGTTATCCGCCACCTTTTCAATTGCCGGAGACTGTTTTTGGACAATGCTTGCCGCCTCTTGAGCAGTCTGAGCATGAGATAAATAAGGTTCCATATATTTTATTACTTCATCCCGCACCAACAGTTTTATCTTTTGGTCATAAACGGAATCACTGTTGGCAATAACATGAAACCGAAGTAAATCCCCCCGCGTTACTTGATTGCTCTTTTCCCGGTCATACCAGAAAACCCCGCCGGCAAATAAAAGAACAATTATTGCAATCAATATCAGCTTTGATCTCCCAATCATTTCTCTTCCCCTTTTCACACTACCATGTGCTTTTTTAAATGCATTAGAGCGCCTTTTTCCAAACGTGATACTTGGGCTTGGGAGATACCGATCTCCTCCGCCACTTCCATTTGAGTCTTTCCTTCAAAAAACCGCAAGGTGATGATTCTCTTTTCCCGCTCACTTAGCTTATGCAAAGCTTCACGCACCGAAATTCCTTCCATCCAAAGTAGGTCATGATTCTTATCGTCACCGATCTGATCCATGACAAAAATCGGATCTCCTCCGTCATGATAAATGGGTTCAAAAAGAGAAATCGGTTCTTGAATTGCATCCAGAGCAAAAACAATATCTTCCCGGGGAAGCCTTAATTCATCGGCTATCTCTGTTACGGAAGGTTCGCGGGAATGCTTGTTTACCAATTGATCCCGCACCTGAAGGGCTTTATATGCAATGTCCCGCAGTGAACGGCTTACTCGAATGGGGTTATTGTCTCTAAGATAGCGGCGGATTTCTCCGATAATCATCGGTACGGCATAAGTAGAAAATTTGACGTTTTGGGATAGGTCAAAATTATCAGTAGCCTTCATCAACCCAATACACCCTACCTGAAACAGGTCATCCACATTTTCTCCCCGGTTGGTAAACCGCTGAATGACGCTTAAAACCAGCCTCAAATTCCCGTTGATCAGCCTTTCCCGGGCACTTATATCACCACTTTGCATGGCCACAAACAGCTTTCTCATTGTCTCATTTGATAATACCGGTAACTTTGATGTGTTTACTCCGCAGATTTCTACCTTGTTGATTAGCATGGCCACTACCCCCGGTTAGAGTTTTGCAGTTTAACTTAATTATTGCCATTGACCCGGTCAAATATACCAAATGAAGCACGTATAGCCTTGTAATCAAAGACAAACAAACGTTTAATTGCATAAAAAAAAGCACCGACGGTGCTTTTTAAATCAATTATTCCATCTTGTGAATCTCTTTACGCAATCTTTTGATAATGCGCTTCTCCAATCGGGAAATATATGATTGGGAAATACCCAAAAAATCGGCGACTTCCTTTTGAGTCTTTTCAATTCCATCGCCCAATCCAAAGCGAAGTTCCATAATCTTTTTCTCTCGAGGATTTAATTTTGCCATAGCCACATTTAAAAGCTTCTTCTCAACCTCTTCTTCTATCGATTTGTAAATAACATCATTTTCCGTGCCCAAAACATCTGAAAGCAAAAGTTCATTTCCATCCCAGTCTATGTTTAAAGGTTCGTCAAAAGACACTTCAGAACGAGTCTTGTTGTTCCGGCGCAGGTGCATGAGAATCTCATTTTCAATACAGCGTGAGGCGTAGGTGGCAAGTTTAATTTTTTTTCTTGGATCAAAAGTGTTGACAGCTTTAATCAGGCCAATCGTACCAATGGATACCAGATCTTCAATGCCGACACCGGTATTTTCAAACTTGCGGGCAATATATACCACAAGACGTAAATTTCGTTCAATAAGCACTTCTTTGACAGTACTGTCTCCCATTTCCAAACGGGAAAGAAGGATCCCTTCTTCCTCTCCGGAAAGGGGCGGCGGCAAAGCCTCGCTGCTTCCTACATAGTAAACGCCGGGGATCCAATCCAACTGCCCTAGTACCCTGATCAGCCACAGTTTAAATGACCACTTGATTTTGATCCATTGCTTCTGCACCAACATCCTCCTCTCAACTTAGGCCGCAGTTTCCAGCACTTCAGGGTTCATCACAGCCCTGTAAGTACCTCCCGAACTCAATGTATGATGGTAAAGGCAAACAACCACATCTTTGGTAGGAGCTTTCCGTCCTCCGAAAACAATGACCAAATCCGGTTTAAACCCCAAGAGCATTCCATGATGTTTTCCAATAGTATTAAAAGGTATCACTCTAATTCTCTTAGCCCAGCTTGTATCGGTTAAATGCTCCACTATCCTTGTAATGTCGGTAGTACTGTACCTTTCAAACTGACGGCAAAATTCCTCCGGCAAGATTTTTTTTACCGCTTGGTATTCAACGATCATTACCGGTTTCTGGGTCAAAGGATCCCGCAGGTCGTTTCCGGTATCAATCAGCGCTTCCACTATGACGGATGACTGGCCGATAAGCACCTGGACCGGTACTTGAAACCGATTTTTCCTCCAGTTTTTCTTTAGGTATTTGATACCACAGCCGCCTATTATCGCTGCTATGATGAGCGCAAAAAACAATCCCTGACAAGTAACGGATATATCTTGAAAAACAAAATTACTTTTGGAAAAAATGGAGCTGCATCCAAGCACAGCCCCTGCCATGGTAAAGCTTATCAGGTAAAAATAAGCGGTGGCCTGAAAATACTTTCTAAGGGTTAATTTAGGAAAAGTCACCGCTATGATAAAGAGTGAAAACAGAATTTTCACAGAGATTAAATAAAGAATGCTTGCCCGGGGATGAATCATAAACACTGCATAGAAAGACCCGATCAAAGCCCCAAACGCCAAACGGATGCGGGTAGTAGGCAGGTGCCCAAACTTAGCTGTAGCCCAAAGAATAGCCAGATCCAAAAGGAAATTTATGAAGAAAATCATATCAGCGTAAATAATATATGTTTCTTGCATGTTTCACCTCATATTCTGAAGTGCATTCGGTTCTAAAATGAGGGAACCCGTAAAAAGGTGTGGGGAAAGCACTGGTTAAACTTGTTCAACCTAGAATTAGTCTAATATATGTCTCTTCCCCAAGTCCTATGCCATTTTTTTCTAATACTATTATATCCTCTCTCTGGTTAAAACGATGTCACTTACTGTTTTCCTCAGAACAAACAGCGTTATAAATTCTGACTGTTTTTGCGCCTGGCAAACAAAAAATAGTTTTCTTATCGGTAAATCAATTTGCCTCTTTTGTTAATGGGAAACTAAAACTCACGCTTTATGTAAAGAATACTCGACTTGCACCAAGTCTCCAACGTAGGCGGAAGCCATAGTTACATTTATACTATCAACCTATATAAACTTATACTTTTTGGTAGTATAAAAAAAAGAGCCAATGGCTCTTCATAAAAGTGTTTTATACCTAAAAAAAACACACCTTAAAGGCGTGTTTTATGCTTTTCTTCGTAAGAATGCCGGGATATCTAAATCATCAACCGTAAAAGGTTTCATTTCCATCTCAGGAGTCTCAATCTGTTGATTACCTTTATTGTCAAAACCTGTGGCAATTACCGTAACCCTTACGGAATCATCCAGTTTTTCGTCAATTACCGCTCCAAAAATAATATTTGCTTCCGGATCGGCGGCAGCAGCAATTATTTCTGCAGCTTCGTTTACTTCAAACAACCCTAAGTTAGAGCCTCCTGTAATATTTAAGAGCACACCCTTTGCTCCATTGATGGACGTTTCCAAAAGCGGACTGGAAATTGCTGTTTTTGCTGCTTCAGAAGCCCTGTTTTCTCCAGAACCCACACCAATACCCATCAAAGCTGAACCGGCATCTTTCATAATGGTCTTCACATCAGCAAAGTCCAAATTGATTAAACCGGGAACAGCTATCAGGTCTGAAATCCCCTGCACCCCTTGACGGAGAATATCATCCGCAATGCTAAAGGCTTCTGTTATTGTCGTTTTTTTATCGACAACCTGCAGCAGTTTATCATTAGGAATGGTAATAAGCGTATCAACCTTGCTCTTAAGATCGGATATCCCCGTTTCTGCCTGCTGTGCCCGGCGCCGTCCTTCAAAGGAAAAAGGTCGCGTAACAACCCCTACTGTAAGTGCCCCCACTTCCCTGGCCACTTCCGCAACCACCGGTGCAGCACCGGTTCCGGTACCGCCACCCATACCTGCAGTAACAAACACCATATCGGCTCCCTTTAACACAGCAACTAATTCTTCCCTAGTCTCTTCTGCTGCCTTTTTACCAATTTCCGGATTAGCACCAGCACCAAGACCTTTGGTAAGTTTCTCTCCTATCTGAACAAGCGTCTCCGCTTGAGAGTGCTGCAGCGCTTGAGCATCTGTGTTGATTCCGAGAAAATCGACACCTTGCAAGTTGCTCCTGATCATGCGATTAACAGCATTGTTTCCTCCGCCGCCTACTCCGGCCACCTTAATTTTGGCGTATTGTGTGTTTTCATTGTCATCAAATTCGAGCATGCTCTAAATCCCCCTTAGATTTCACTTAAACTTAATCAAAGAAGTCCTGAAATAAATGTTTCAACCTGTTTAAGAATGAACCTAAAAATTTTTCCCCGGCCGGTGCCGCTTGCAGGGACGAAAGCTGTTTCGCCCCGTATAAAACCAATCCTGTCGCAGTAGCATATCCTGGGCCCTGGGTAGCCTCGCTCACTCCGTTGATCCTGTCCGGACGGCCAACCCGAACGGGCAATTTCATTTCGACGGAAGTCAATTCGACCAACCCATCCAGTAAAACACTCCCACCGGTAATAATCATGCCGCCAGGCAGCATACCCCGGTATCCGGAAGTTTTTAACTCATTACGAATCAAAGTCAATATTTCCTGGATACGAGGCTGAATAATTGACGCCACCACTTTCTTTGAAACTTGCTTGCTTCCTTTTCCTAACATATCCAAAACCGTAACCATCTCATTATCCGGCATTAGATCCGGAATAACACAACCATGAGTGACCTTAATATTTTCCGCCACCTCAACAGGTGTACGCAGTCCAATGGCAATATCACTGGTAATAAGATTGCCGCCTACAGGTAAAACACTGGTATACCACAACCTCCCTTGATCAAAGATGGCAAATTCCGTTGTCCCTCCTCCAATATCAACCAACAGACATCCTAAGTCCCGTTCCGCGGGTAAAAGTACCGCTTCGGCAGAAGCTATAGAAGCAGGTATGAATTCCTCTTCTTGAATATCTGCTCTTTGGAGACACCTTAATAAATTTTGCAGGGCGGTTGCTGAAGCAGTTACAATGCAGATTTCCGCTTCAAGTCTTGTTCCAGCCATGCCAATAGGATCCATAATGCCTTCATTACCGTCAACTGTATACTGGCGGGGATGTACATGAATTATTCTTTTATCCTGCGGCAGGGCAACTACTTTTGCGGCCTGAAGTACTCGGTGAATATCCTCCGGCAAAATTTCTTTCTCTTTATTGGTGATAGCCACCACACCTTTATTAATAACTGAAGAAAGGTGCGGGCCGGACATACTGATAAAAGCTGTCTGTAAATGACAGCCGCTCATATGCTCCGCTTTTTCCACAGCCTGAGTTATTGATTTAATAACCCCTTCCAAATCAATGATACTACCCTTTTTTATGCCCTGGGTAGCCTGCTCGCCAACTCCGATAATACTGACGCCGCCTCGGTCATCAACTTCTCCAACCAATGCAACTACTTTTGTGGTTCCCACATCTAATCCAACCACAATATTTTGCCCGGCCAATATCTGGCACCCCCCGTGCAGTAAAGGCGATCCACTTTTTGGGAAAAACGCCGTATCCAGCATATTCCTTAAACTGTAAAGTTCAACATGGATTTAGATTTCCCTGCTAAAACCATCTATTTTAAATATAAAAAAATATACGTGTTTTCTCACCCGCTATTGACGATAAAAAACCACCGGCCTGCCGCTAAAGCTTACATCAATATACTCCATTTTATCCAGTGTACCCCTTTTTTCTTCCTCTTTTATCACTAGAAGAAACTTATTAAACTTTTCATTAAAGTCTTTTGCATCGCCAAGTCTCACTTCCGTTCCCTGTACCGTATAAGCTTTTAACTTCTGCGGGTTGGAAACGTCCAGTTCGGCTACTATCTCTTTTGCCTGTTCATCCATTTGGGCTACCATCTGTAAACCCATTTGCAGTTCATCGGACTCAAGCCTATTTCCCACACCTGTTCCCGGCGGGAGTTCTATCCCTGTGATAATAGGAAGTAACTGGGATCCTATTACCGCCTGTTTTCTTAATATGTATCCTTTCAAATCAATTTGAAACAGTCCTTCTTCCGTCGGGATAAAAGCCGCAGGAACTCTCTCCCTTACAGTAATTTCTAATGCACCAGGAAGTTTTTTATTTATCTCGGCATCTTCCACCAGTGCATGAGTTAATATCTTTTCTTTAGCCGCATCGGTATTTATTTTAAATATGTTTTCTCCCTTTGATAAGCCGGAAATCCCGACAATTTCTTCACCGGATACACTTTGTGTTCCCATAACTTTAATTAAAGAAACGGTAAAAAATGATGATTGGGCAAAAAAATAACACGCAACAGCAATCAATAATACTGCCAAAATATGCATAAGCCATTTAATACTTCCCGGCTTTCTTCGTCTTCGGCGGTAATGCCGTTTCACCCTGACTGTCATAATTCCACCCCAGTATCACATTCTTTAAAACTTAGTCATTGGCTCACGAAAAACAACTATACCTAGTCAAAAAATCATCTTCTCAATTATAACATTTTCGTTTGGCGAATTGTTGCTGATTACAGTACCATTAAATACCTATTATGAGTAATCTTGTCCGCATGTGTATTAAAAAAAAGCACATATGTGCTCAGGTATTTTGATTTTCCTTTAGTTTATTTTTATCAGCGAAAGACGTTTTTTCTCCGGAAACTGTATCTCTCTTTGTGAGGTGAAATTTTCAAACTGATAAGGGTTGGAATTATGTTTCGTCACCCTAATAATGTTGGCCCCCAACACAGCATATTTCTCCTCCATCCGGAAATACCCCCGGTCAATATGAAAGATATTTTCCACTACCGTAACCCCATCAGCCGCCAACCCTGCCAGCACTAAGGCGGCCCCCGCCCTGAGATCCGAAGCCTCTACAACTGCACCCGTGAGTTTTTCCACTCCTTTTACAATGGCAATTCTGCCTGCCACCTTGATATCTGCCCCCATCCGGCGCAGTTCGTCAGCATGCTTAAAACGATTTTCAAAAATATTCTCCGCAAATACAGCTGTGCCTCGAGCAACCGTCATCAATGCCATCATCTGAGGCTGAATATCCGTAGGAAACCCCGGGAAAGGCATAGTCTTAATGTCAACAGCCCTTAAACCCTTATTTCCTTTAATCCTAATTCCTCTTCCGTTTTTCGTGATGGATACCCCTGCTTCCCGCAGCTTGGCAATGAGCGGTTCTAAATGGTCCACCACCGCATTTATCAATGTAATATCTCCGCCGGTAATAGCAGCCGCCAATAAAAACGTCCCGGCTACAATCCTATCAGGTATCACTGTATGTTCCACACTGCCCAGACAATTTACCCCTGTAATCTGAATAATATCCGTACCTGCTCCGTCAATTTTTGCTCCCATTCTATTCAGAAACCTGGCTAAATCAACAATCTCCGGCTCACGGGCGGCATTTCTCAGTACGCTAACACCTTTCGCCATTGCTGCCGCCATCAGAATGTTTTCTGTAGCTCCCACACTGGGAAAATCTAAATAAATTTCCGAACCCATAAGGCCTTCGGACTTAGCTTCGATAAATCCATACCCGTCTTGGATATCGGCGCCCAACTGCTGCAACCCTTTAACATGATAATCCATCGGCCTGGACCCAATGGCACATCCGCCGGGATAAGGTATTTTTACATATCCGAACCTGGCCAAAAGCGGCCCCAGCACTAGGTTGCTGGCTCTCATTTTCTTAACGGTCTCCTCCGGAATCTCTGCCGGATGCACATCCTTAGCATCAATAATTAATGCTTTATTTTCCCATTTTATTCTCGCTCCGAAACACTTTAAAACATCGGTCATCACCACAACGTCCTGTAACAGGGGAACATTGTGGATCACACAGGTACCAGAACTCAAAAGGCTTGCTGCTAAAATTGGCAAAATTGCATTTTTGGCACCGCACACTTTTACCGCACCATGCAGCCTGGTACCCCCTGTAACGATGAATTTATCCAATGTTGCCGCACCCCCGTGTTACCTTGCCTCTCCGATAATACGAACTTCCGTCTCTAAATTAATCCGGAACTCTTGCCTAACCCTTGATTTTAGCTCTTTAATCAGTTGCGTTACATCTTGGGCACAAGCACCTCCTAGATTAATAATAAAATTAGCGTGTTTTTCAGAAACCTGTGCCGAACCAACCGTCATACCTTTTGCCCCTACTGCTTCTAAGAGCCTCCCGGCATAATTACGAGGAGGATTTTTAAACACACTTCCGGCGGTGGGATATTCTACAGGTTGGCTGGAACGTCTTTTTTTCAAGTAGTCTCTTATCTTTTCTTCACATTCTTCTCGTTTGCCCTGGGGAAGAGTTAAGACAGCCCCAGTAATTATTTCCTGCCTCTCCTGTTGAGAACTGAATCGATAATTAAAGATCAGCTCTTCCTTCTCCCGCCATTTTACTTGCCCCGTTGAGTCAACCACCTCGATTTTTTCTACATAGTTGCCAAAACTATCATTTCCTACTCCGGCATTCATCACAATGGCACCGCCCACACTGGCCGGAATCCCTGCACACCATTCCAACCCGGTAAGCCCTCTCTTTGCCGCATCCCGCACCAAACGGGGCAGACTAACTCCGGTTTCCACCGTTACCCCGTTTTCCTGCCAGATACAACCGGTTAAAGCACCTTCCATCTTAATGACTACTCCACGGATTCCACCGTCTAAAACCAACAGATTTGACCCATTGCCTAAGACCAGCCAAGGGATGTTATACTCATGACATAACAGTACCGTCCGTCTGATTTCCTCTCTATTTTGAGGAATAACCAACACATCCGCCGGGCCGCCTATTTTCCATGTCGTATGATTCTTTAATGGCTCATTTAATTTTATCGTCCCTTGGATAGAATCCTGAAGTGTATTTATCAGATGGGGGTTCACATTTTTCTACCTCCTGATTTCAGTTCATCTGCCAAGCGAATTCCTGCTTGACGGATGTTGCCTGCTCCCAAGGTGATAATTAAATCCCCCGGCTTGCTCTCCTTTTTCATAAACTCCAGAATGTCATCTTCTGTTTTACAATAAACCACTGCTTTATGATTTGAATTTTTTACCGCATTGACAATTAGATGGGCCGATACTCCGGGAATCGGCTTTTCCGAGGCACTGTAGATTTCGTTAATAACCACCAAATCAGCATCAAAAAAGGATTCCCCAAATTCAAACTGAAGCAATTTCGTCCGAGAATAACGGTGGGGTTGGAATATGGCAATGGTCCGCCCAAACCCGGCGCTCTTTGCAGCTTTCAAAGTAGCCTTCAGTTCCGTAGGATGATGAGCATAATCGTCAACAATAGTTATGCCCTTGATCTGCTCGATCAGTTCGAAACGCCTTTTTGCTCCTGTAAAATGCTTTAATCCTTTGGCCGCTTGGTCGAAACTTAATCCCAGCTTTCTTCCGACGGCGATTGCTGCCAGGGCATTAGTTATATTATGCACTCCAGGAACATTGAGTGAAAGTTCACCTAATCTTTCTCCCTGGAAATGAA
>JAQVXR010000002.1 GCA_028709045.1 Desulfitobacteriaceae bacterium
TGAGAGTAGGGTACGGTCCGGATGATGTTCATCCGGAAAAAGCCCGGGAGATTTTTATGAGTATCCCTCTTTTTGTATCTCGGGTGGGTATTTTCACCAATGAAAAACGATATAACATCCAGGAAATCATTACCTTTTGCCATTTGGATTCCGTCCATTATACCGGTAATGAAACACCCGACGAGCTAAAAGAATATTGGGAACATCTAATTAAAAACTTTTCTATTGAACAAATTAAAGATATATCGCTTTATCCGATACAAGCCGTATGCATCAATATTGATCGGGAGATTTATTTAAAGCCGTCTATGTTTCCACAGGATAAAAAACTGATTATATCCGGAATTCAACCACAGGAAACATGGTGGAAAAATATCTTAGTGGATCTACAGCCCTTTGCCGTGAAAATTTCTATGGCGGAGGCCGGACAGGAGCTGGTACGCAACCTATTAGTGCTATAGAACTTGTGGTTGCGTTATTTTTCGTAAAAAGGATATAATGATAATATGTTTTAGGAGGTAGCCTAAATGATCGTGGTTATGCGCCACGGGGCAGAAGAGGATGAAATTAACGCTGTCGTCTTCCGGCTTAAACAGGAAGGGTATAAGATAGAGGTATCTAAAGGGGAGGAACGGACTATTATTGGCGTTGTAGGACTAAATACCAGACTGGCTGAGACGGGTATAGAGGTGATGCCAGGTGTGGATAAGGTAGTACCTATTTTACCGCCGTATAAAATTGCCAGCACAAATGATAAAAAAGGCAAGACAATTATTAATGTAAATGGCGTGGAAATTGGCGGAAACAGGATCCAGGTCTTTGCCGGTCCATGCGCAGTAGAAAATCGGGAGCAGTTGTTAGAAACAGCCAGGGTGGTTCAAAAAGCTGGGGCGAGTATTTTACGAGGCGGGGCATTTAAACCGCGGACGTCACCCTATTCGTTCCAGGGTTTAGAAGAAGAAGGATTAAAGATCCTTGCTGAAGCAAGGAGAATAACGGGCATGCCTGT
This sequence comes from Desulfitobacteriaceae bacterium, assembly GCA_028709045.1. Classification (GTDB taxonomy): domain Bacteria; phylum Bacillota; class Dehalobacteriia; order Dehalobacteriales; family Dehalobacteriaceae; genus JAQVXR01. Next base: position 1,010 of record JAQVXR010000002.1, read on the forward strand.
AGTTACCGAAGTGATGGACACAAAAAGCGTGGATGTAGTTGCGGAATACGCAGATATTATCCAGATTGGTGCTCGGAACATGCAAAACTATGCTCTCCTAAAAGAAGTAGCCTTAACAGAGAAACCTGTCTTGCTTAAGCGGGGACCGTCAGCAACGATTGAAGAATGGGTGTTGGCGGCAGAATACCTGATGGCAGGAGGAAACGAACAGATTATTCTCTGTGAACGGGGAATACGGACTTTTGAAAATGCTACCCGCAATACACTGGACTTGAGTGCAGTGCCTATTTTAAAAGCCATAACACATCTTCCGGTAATTGTTGATCCCAGCCATGGGACGGGGAAATGGCGTTTGGTTACTCCCATGTCTAAAGCGGCAATTGCTGCGGGAGCTGATGGAGTAATGGTGGAAGTGCATCTTAATCCTGCGGAAGCTCTTTCCGACGGAATGCAATCTTTGACAGAAAACAATTTCATTGTTCTTATGAAAGAAGTGGAAAAAATTTGCCAAGCCATGGGTCGCCACTTTTCGAGCAATCCAGGGTAAGGTTTTTTGGAGAAAATCATGGTAAAGAAAACTATCGCTATTGACGGGCCGGCGGGGGCAGGAAAAAGTACTGTCGCCCGACTGGTGGCTAAACGTTTAGGATATTTATATATTGATACCGGTGCAATGTATCGAGCGCTAACTCTTCTGGTGATGAATCAAAGCATACCGGTAACAAACGAAGAAGAAATTACTGCTTTAGCAAAAAAAAGCGATATTAAACTAATTAATAATAATGGCAGGGTGTTTGTTTATTGTAATGGAATAAATGTCACTGAAAAGATCCGTCAGCCGGAGGTATCTCATTACGTATCCCAAGTGGCTTCAATTCCCGGTGTCCGAAAAAGGCTTGTTGAGTTACAGCGTGCCATGACTGGTTCAGGTAGGGTAGTTATGGACGGACGGGATATTGCTACTACAGTGCTTCCTCATGCTGATTGTAAATTTTTTTTAACTGCCTCTGTAGCGGAAAGGGCCAGGCGTAGGTACCGGGAATTAATTGAAAAAGGATTTAAGATAACAGAAGAAGAGATAGAAGCGGATATTCGCCATCGGGATGTCATGGATTCTCAGAGAAAAGTGAGTCCTCTTGTTTGTGCTCCTGATGCAATAGTGATTGATTCAACAAATCTAACTGTGACTGAGGTAGTGGATACTATTATTGGCTACTGCGAAAGGATGAGATAAGTGCTTTATTCCTTTGCCAAATCTCTTTTTAAAGTTATACTTGTTTTAGTGGGCAGGTATAGAATAACCGGACAGGATAATCTTCCCAATGATGGCCCGGTAATTGTTGTTTGCAATCATGTTAGCTACTGGGATCCGATAATTTTAGGATGTGCTCTGGACCGTCAGGTTCATTTTATGGCCAAGGCAGAGTTATTTTCTATCCCGATATTCGGAAGCATCGTGAAAAGATTGGGTGCTTTTCCCATTAAAAGAGGCCATTCGGATCATAAAGCTCTGCGGATGGCTGTTCGCCTGTTGCAAGGAGGAAAAGTCTTGGGGGTGTTTCCGGAAGGAACACGAAGTAAAAAAGGAAGCTTGCTTCCTTTTAGGACAGGGATTACCATGATTGCCTACAAAGTAGGCTGTCCTGTTGTGCCGGTTGGCTTGATCAATTCAAAAAGAGTATTGTTAGGGTGGTGGAAACCGGTTGAAGTAAAGATCGGCAAACCAATGGGATTTCCACAGGTTGAAAAACGTCCGTCACCTGAAGAATTGGAAAAATGGACGGAACAGTCGCGGCAGGCGGTAGCTTTATTACTTGGAGCATAAATTATCTTTGAAGAATATTTTTACTGATAACGTTTTTTTAAAATTGTGCAGGAATAATCCTTTTTTTACCGAATTGAAATAATGTTTAGCTAAATTTTATAAACTATAAAGGACTTAATAGGAGTGATATGCCGGTGCAAATAATCCGGGCAAAACATGCGGGTTTTTGCTTTGGGGTGAAACGGGCACTGCAGTTTGCCGAAGTGGCTGCTAAACGTTTTGGCGAGGTTTATTCTCTCGGCCCCTTGATACATAATCCTCAGGAGGTTGAGAGACTAAGCAAATGCGGTATTAAGGAGGCGGATGACCTTAAACATGTGGTTGGCAGTAATGTTATTATCCGGTCCCACGGGGTGGCGCCGGCGGTAATTGACCAGGCATTGGTACAAAACCTCAATATTATTGATGCTACCTGCCCATTTGTCAAAAGAACTCAGGGTTATGCCAGAGGCTTGGCAGAGGATGGGTATCCTGTGGTAGTTGTGGGTGATAAGGATCACCCGGAAGTGGAAGGTATTGTGGGTTGGTCAAATGGGGCAGCAATAGTTGTGGAAAACTATGAAGAAGTAGAAAAATTGCCAAATAAAGAGAATGCCGGGGTTATTGCTCAGACGACACAGACTGAACAAAATTTTAAAAAGGTTGTGGAAGTTCTCCAGGATAAGACCCAGAACCTCAAAGTTTATAATACAATTTGTCACGCAACTGCAGAACGCCAGGAAGAAGCAGCCTGTCTGGCCAAACAGGTTGACGTGATGTTGGTGATAGGAGGGTTGAATAGTGCCAATACCAGGAAGTTGGCACGTATCTGTAAGGAGTCGGGTACGACCACTTATCACATAGAAAAAGCATCAGACATTGATGTTGCCTGGTTTTTAGGTGTGGGAAAGATCGGTGTTACTGCCGGGGCGTCCACGCCAGATTGGATTATTGAGGAGGTATTACAGAAGATGATGGAAATTAAGGAACAGGAAGATCAAAAAAATATGGAAGAGACCATGACGGAAGAAGTAACTGAGCAAAACAACGAGGAAGGCAACGAGGAAAATGCCCCTGAGGAAACCGCTGCTAATGAGAATGAAGGGGACTCTTCCTTTGAGGAAGAATATCACCGGGGAATTCAGGAAGTACGCCGGGGTGAAAGGATTACCGGGACTGTGGTTCAGGTGCGGGATACGGAAGTTCTTGTGGACGTGGGAAGCAAATCGGAAGGAGTTATTCCTAGGTCGGAACTTTCCCCCAATGAAGCTGAAAACATCCGCGAAACCATTAAGGTGGGCGATCAAATAGAAGTACTAGTGTTGAAAAGGGAAAATGAAGAAGGTCATCCCGTTCTCTCAAAAAAACGTGTTGATCAGGAAATAATCTGGGAAAAAATGTATGATGCATTTGAAACCGGTGAAGTTGTTACAGGTAATGTGGCAGAAGTTGTTAAAGGCGGCTTGCTTGTACACAACGGGGTACGCGGTTTTGTTCCTGCTTCATTAGTGGATTTGGGTTATGTGGAAGACTTAAATGCTTATGTAGGTAAAGAACTTAGAATGAAGGTTATTGAGTGTGACCGCTCCCATAATAAATTAGTGTTTTCACCTAAAGCAGTTTTGGAAGAAGAGTATCAGAAAAAGAGAACCGAGACGTGGGAAAAACTAGAAGAAGGGCAGACGATTCAGGGAATAGTTCGCCGTTTGACTAATTTTGGGGCTTTTATTGATATCGGAGGAGTTGACGGCCTTCTCCATGTGTCGGAAATGGCATGGTTCCGGGTTGAGCATCCTTCTGATATTCTCAAAGAAGGAGATGTACTGGAAGTATATGTACTAGGGGTTGACAGGGAAAAAGAAAAGGTATCATTAGGATTGAAACAGCTACTTCCAAATCCATGGAGTTATGCAGGAGAGAAATATCAAGTTGGTTCTATAGTTGAAGCCAAGGTGGTTCGTACCGCCCCATTTGGTGCATTCGTGCAGGTAGAACCGGGGATCGAAGGCCTTGTACATATTTCCCAACTGGATACCCAAAGGGTAGCCAAAACGGAAGATGTTGTAAAACCCGGAGATGAAGTAAAAGTAAAAATTCTCAGCGTTGATCCCGAAGCAAAACGGATGAGTCTGAGCATCAAAGAGGCAGCTGGTATAGAAGAAGCGGAAAAAGAAGTTCCTCAGGAGGAACCTGAAGAAAATACCGGGTTGCAGGTTTCCATTGGTGATATGATTGGTAACTTAAAGGATGAATAAAAAAATTTATATATAAAATTTTACGAAGCATGGCCATTGGGTCATGCTTTTTTGTATATTCAGATGAAATTCAGTACAGCCTAAAACTGTGAATTTCTTTGTCAAAGGAGGACAAAAAAATGCCGAGGGTTCCGATTGGTATGATAGTTTTGGTTGTATTGTCAGTGTTAATCTATTTTGGATTAGCCCAAAGAGTATTGGACCGGATGAGGTTAACCGACAAGGGGGCGTTGGCGGTAATTGCTGCTATTATTGTGGGCAGTTTTATCGATATCCCTCTGACATCCGGGGAAATTGCTTCTAGTATCAATGTTGGCGGGGCTATCGTTCCGGTAGGGTTTTCTGTTTATCTCTTGGCAACTGCCGGAACATCAAAGGAATTGGGGAGATCTCTCTTAGGAACGGTAGTTACCGGGGGACTGCTTGTGGCGGCAATGACTTTATTAAGCGAAGAACCGGAAAATATGTTGATTGATCCCTTGTGGGTTTTTCCGATTATCGCCGGGCTGGTTGCCTATCTCTTGGGACGTTCACGCCGTGGTGCATTTATTTCAGCAACATTAGGAATATTACTGGCAGATATTGCATTTTTGGTTTGGCTTTATGCCACCGGGTATCCGGGCAGGGTAGATATTGGCGGAGCAGGTGCTTTGGATTCCCTGGTTATTGCCGGTATAATTGCCGTTCTTCTTGCAGAATTCATCGGAGAGTTCAGGGAAAGGCTTCAGGGTGGGCCTGTTACTGAAGGAAGACCAAAAGAACTTTTGCAAAACTTACGGAATCCTTCTCATGAGGATAAAGGAGGAAATGCAGATGAAAAGTAAACGTGTACTGGCAGGAATAGTGCTGACGGTCTTTTTACTGGGAATAGTATTGATATCACAAAAAGAACGGGGGGTAGTATCCGCCGCCAGTCTTTTGCGCTTCTGGGGCATTAATTATGAAACCGAGCTGTCGGAAGGTAAGTATTATGAAATGGTCGATGAAAATGGCAGTGCCCTAACAATGACTGCTCTTCCTGTTCATATCGGTGATGAATTTTGGACTGCGGACAATAAACACTACAAGGTAACGAAGGTTAGGGATAATGTGGCATATGCCAAGTGCCTTGGCACGGAAGATATTGCTTGGAAAGCAGAATGGGATGATATCCCGGTTGCTACATCTATTCCTGTCCAAGGTGAACAAAAAGATGATACGACTATTGGCATTTATCACACTCACTCTGACGAATCATACAGCCCTACCGATGGAACATCCAGCATCAGGGCGAACGGTGGCATTTTTAAGGTGGGGAATGTTTTAAGTGAAAAATTAAAAAGCATGGGTTTTAATGTTTACCATGATAAAACTCCCCATGACCCTCATGATGCAGGTGCTTACCACCGATCACGGAGAACAGCGGTAAAACTCTTAAAAAAACAACCGACTGTTCAATTTGATGTGCACCGGGACGCAGTGCCGGCAAGCGTTTATGCTGCGGAAATTGGCGGTCAAGCGGTAACTAAAATCAAGCTGGTGGTGGGCAGGCAAAATCAAAATAAACAAGCCAACTTAGAATTTGCCAAAACTATGAAAGCTGCGATGGATAAAACAAATCCCGGCCTATTTGAAGGAATATTTTTGGCAAAGGGAAATTATAACCAGGATCTAGGACCACGTATGATGTTGATTGAAGTCGGTTCAGACACAAACTCCCGGGAAGAGGCTCAAAAAGGGGTCGCCCTTTTTGCTGATGCTGTACCTAAGGCATTAGGCGTTTACCAAAATAAGGCTTCTCAACCTGGCACGAAACAAATTTCTGCACCGGACGCAAATAGATCCAAATCCGGTTCCTGGCCGGCAATTTGGTGGCTTTTAGGTGCAGTGGTTGTTGGGGGAATAGCCTTTTTAGTCATCAGTACCGGTTCATTTGGCGGAAGTTGGAAAAAGATTAAAGAGTTTACCGGAAGCGAATTTGGAAAGCGTCGGCAGAAATAAACCTGTGAAAATAATATATTGTTGTTTTGGAGGAAGCCATTCGTCAGTGACAGCAGCAGCTGTCCACTTGGGAATGCTTCCTTCCACCCGGCGGCCAAACTGCCGGGAATTGCTTAATACACCATACTTTGATCAGCAGATAGCCAAAGATCACGGTCTTTTTCGTTTAATGGGCTGTGATGAATCCAACCGGGAGGTTTATATTGTTGGGAAACATAACCTGGGAAAAAACTTTGAAAAAATAATTCGCCAGATAGCCGGCTTATTTGCTCTTGACCAGAAGGAATTTGTTATTATTGACACCATGCCATATGTTAATTTTACGATGATGGTGGGTGGATATACATCCCGTAGGTTGGGGATTACTTTTATCGGCCGCCCTATAGTCACTTTTGGTACTCAAAAGGCATTTTTAACATTGGCCAGTATGGTTAACCGGGTTAAGCATACATTGACCAGCTGCGGTCAGGAACATGACTGTTAAACGGGAGATGCACATGAAAATAATTTATTATAGTTATACAGGGGCACATTCTGCCGTTATTGCCGCGGGTATTCATCTTGGCACACTAACAAGTCAAAAAATTGATCGGTCTCAATTGGTAAAATTGCCCCTTTTTGCATCACCACCGTTACTTTATCAATTAAATTATTACGGACAGGACTCATTTGGAAATGATTTGTTTACTTTAGGTGTAGGCCACGAGTTAATACTTGTGCCGAAGTCCATTATCAGCTTTCTCAGCCTCTATAAAATCAGGGGAACAGAAATCAAACTAATAAACACCATGCTTCCTCTGAAAAACTTGACCCGCATGGGTGAAAAAATGGCCTCCGCAGGAATGAACACTTTGGGAACCAGGCTTTTTTTGCATGCTATGGCAAGAGATTATAAAATGTTGTATCAATACCTAAAAGAGAAACAGATTGCAGCAGATGATGTGCACACAGTTTAGTAAGGTGATCACCGGCTTGACTTGGCTTTCCAGATGGTGGATAATAGTGGAGATATTAGCGAAAGCGGTGAGCCAATGAAAGCAGAAATTTCCGGTGTGGTTCCCGGTAGCATTGCGGAAGATTTAGGCTTGGTTGAAGGAGACTGCCTTTTGTCCATTAATGGCATGTCTCCCGTTGATTTAATAGATTACGGTTTTTTTATTGCTGATGAATATGTGGAATTGGAAGTGGAAAAACGGAATCAGGAAAGGCTTATTTTTGAAATTGAAAAAGACGTTGATGATGACTTGGGAATTATATTTGAAAAGGGAACATTTGACGGTATAAAAAGATGCAAAAATAAATGCATCTTTTGTTTCGTGGATCAAATGCCATCCAAACTGAGAGAAAGCCTGTATGTGAAAGATGATGATTATCGGCTGTCTTTTCTCTATGGGAATTTTATCACGCTGACCAATATCTCAGAAAAAGATTTAGAGCGGATAAAGAAGCTGCATATAAGCCCATTATTTATATCGGTTCATACTGTTGACGAGGGTAAAAGGTGTCAGATGCTGGGCAACCCCAAGACCGGGGATATCTTAAAAAAAATGAAGGAACTGGTTGCTGCAGGAATTGAAATGCATACCCAGATTGTGCTTTGCCCAGGAATAAATGATGGAAAAGAACTTGAAAAAACTATATTTGGCCTGGCAGAACTCTGGCCGGGGGTAAAATCTTTGGCTGTAGTTCCGGTGGGCATTACCAAGTTTCAAAAAAATAAATATTTGCGCGTCTTTCGCTCTCAGGAGGCGAGAGAGATCATTGGAAATGTTTCTCGGTTCCAGGCTTTTTTTCAAAAAGAAAATGGATCAAATTTTGTTTACCTGGCAGATGAATTCTATCTGATGGCAAGTTGTGAGATCCCGCCATATGATCATTACGAGGGGTTTCCCCAAATTGAAAATGGTGTTGGCCTAAGCCGGTTGTTATGGCATGATTTTGTTCAAGCAGCAAAAAACTTGCCTCGAGCGATAAATTGTCCGTGCAGGATAAATATGGTGACCGGCCGATCGGCAGAACCTGTATTGAAGCCGATAGTAGAGCGAATTAACCGGATTGAAAATATGACTGTTAATTTGATTCCTATTAAAAATCAATTTTTCGGCTCCACGGTAACCGTAGCCGGCTTGTTGACAGGGAGTGATATAGTCTTTGGCCTGACCCAATGGCGCCGGGAACAAAAGGAAGAAAGACCGATGATTTTTTTACCTTCGGTTATGTTAAAACACGAAGAGATAATATTTCTGGACGGTTTAACTTTAGAAGATGTGGAGAAAGCTCTGAAAGTAAGAATTACTGTGGTTGAACCTACCGGAGAGGGAATTATTAAAAAAATTTTGGAAGTCACAAGTGAAAAATTGGCAGAGGTATAGAAAGGTTGGTGGATGAATGAAGCCGATTGTGGCCATAGTTGGCCGGCCTAATGTGGGAAAATCAACCCTGTTTAATCGCTTTACCGGAGAGCGGGTTGCGATTGTCCAAGATGTACCGGGAGTAACAAGAGACCGTCTCTACCGGGATGCCGAATGGCTCGGCCGGGAGTTTACCGTCATAGATACCGGTGGGATTGAATTTTATGGCAAGGGCGGGGTAATTGAAAACAAAGTAAAGCAGCAGGTGCAACTGGCAATTGAGGAATCAGATATAATTCTTTTTGTGGTCGATGGGAAAGCGGGTATTACCCCGGATGATGAAGGGGTAGCCCAACTTTTGCGTAGAAGCAGTAAACCGGTTGTCTTGGCTGTTAATAAAATTGAAGATTTTCAAAACTTGTCCCCATCATATGAATTCTATAGCTTGGGACTGGGTAATCCCTTTCCTGTATCCGCGGCTCATGGAATGAATACAGGTGATCTTCTAGACGGAATAGTATCCCACTTTCCACCGGAAGAGGAGGAAGAGTATCCTCCGGAAACGATAAAAATTGCTGTTATTGGTCGGCCCAATGTGGGCAAATCATCTCTGGTAAATAACATTTTAGGGCATGAGCGGGTGATTGTCTCCGACGTACCGGGGACAACCAGGGATGCAATTGACAGTTTTTTTACCCGTGAAGGAAAACATTATGTAATTATTGATACTGCCGGAATCAGGCGCAAATCCCGGGTGTTTGAACCGACAGAACGCTTTATGGTTATCCGTTCCCTAAGAGCTATTGACAGAAGTGATGTAGTATTAATGCTGGTGGATGCCACCGATGGTGTCACCGAACAGGATAAAAAGATTGTCGGATATGCCCATGAAGCAGGGAAAGGGATTGTCCTTGTTGTCAATAAGTGGGACTTGGTTATAAAAGATGATAAAACTATGAATCGTTTTGATCGGGAAATCAGAGAAGAATTAAAATTTATTGATTATGCCCCGATCCTTTATGTTTCCGCCTTGACCGGTCAGCGTATGAACAGGATTTTAGAAATTGTTGATTTTGTAGGAGAGCAACATACGTTGAGAATCCCTACAGCCAGGATTAATGAGGTAATCAACGAGGCAGTGATGATTACTCCGCCACCTTCAGATAAAGGAAAAAGATTGAAGATACTTTATAGTACTCAGGTAGGAGTCAAGCCCCCTAAGTTTATTCTTTTCGTTAATGAACCGGAGCTTTTTCATTTTTCTTACCGACGGTATATAGAAAATCAGTTTAGGCAAAATTTTGGTTTTGAAGGTACCACCATTTGGTTTATAATTAGAAAAAGAGATAAAGAGGAGTAGCGGGGGAAAGAAAATAAAATGAAATATGCAATTGTGCTGTTGTTAGCATACTTTTTGGGTTCTATTCCCTGGGCATACTTAATTGCCAAGCGGACAAAAGGAATAGACATCCGGCAGGCAGGCAGTGGTAATGTGGGGTTTACCAACGCTTTACGCACAATAGGCAAAGGGCCGGCTATTTTTGTGTTGGTGGGGGATATTGGTAAGGGCATTGCTGCCGTACTGATTGCGAAAAGCTTTGGCGGGCCGACATTGGCTGTACTTGCTGGCTTATTAGTTGTAACCGGTCACAATTTCTCTGTTTTTTTGGGTTTCCGGGGAGGAAAGGGAGCGGCAGCAGGTTTTGGCGCTCTATTAGCATTAGTTCCCGGAGTTTCATTGTTAGCTGTGTTGGTATGGGGAATCATTGTTGCAATTACTAGGTATGTGTCACTGGGCACCATTATTGGAGCTTTGACTGTGCCTATTGCCTCTTTAATATTACATTTAGATACTGCGTATATTGTATTTGGTGTAGTTGGTTCCGCATTTGTTATTTTCAAGCACCACTCAAATATTTCGCGTCTGCTAAATGGGACTGAAAATAAAATTGGGCGAAAATAGCGGGATAGAGGAGGAACTGATGATGACTAAACGTATTGCCGTTTTAGGAGCGGGAAGCTGGGGAACTGCTTTGGCTGTCCTCTTGGGTCAAAAGAATTACCGGGTCAACCTTTGGGCACGCAAACCGGAACTGGCCCGTGCCTGTCAAAATGAACGGACAAATAGGCACTATCTACCAGGTGTAATTATTCCACCTCTTGTTAAAGTTGATTATGATCAGGAAAGGGTGCTGGCAGGAAGTGATGTTGTGGTACTTGCCGTACCGTCCCACAGTGTTCGGGAGGTTGCACGTGAAATTAAATCTTATCTCCATAATGGTGCAATAGTAATAAACACGGCTAAGGGTTTAGAGAACAGTTCTCTTTTACGCATCTCTCAAGTTTTGCAGGAAGAACTTATGGGAGAATTATCAAAAAGAATTGCCGTTTTGTCCGGACCAAGTCATGCAGAGGAAGTAGGCAGAGGCCTTCCAACGGCTGTCGTTGTTTCTGCGCCGGATATTAAGGTAGCCAAAACGGTGCAGGATATTTTTATGGCCAGCTATTTTCGGGTTTACACAAATCCTGATTTGATTGGAGTAGAAATAGCCGGAGCCTTAAAAAATATTATTGCTTTAGGGACAGGAATTGCCGAAGGGCTGGGTTACGGGGACAATACCAAGGCTGCTCTGATTACCAGAGGGTTAGCTGAAATAACAAGATTGGGGCTGGCTGTAGGTGCAGATGCTTCTACCTTTGCAGGTCTGGCAGGGATTGGCGATCTGGTGGTCACATGTACCAGCATGCATAGCCGGAATCACCGGGCCGGTATTCAGATTGGACAGGGAGAGCCCTTAGATCGGGTGGTTGCAAATATGGGCATGGTCGTGGAAGGCGTAAACACTACCCGGGTAGCGTATGACTTAACTAAAAAATATTTAGTAGAAATGCCAATTGCCACAGAGACTTTTAAAGTACTGTTTGAGGGGAAAAATGCCCGGGAGGCTGTAGTCAGTTTGATGACAAGGGATAAAAGCCACGAAGGGGAAAAAGAAATGCTTAATGCAAATTAGGTCAAATAGTTTAGCCGGTTTAAACTAGAAAATATTCATAATTAAACACCTCCAGGCATAAAAAGTATGGAAATAATTCCATGCTTTTTTTGTACTATCAGAAATTATAAGTTTAATATATTTGATAGTATAAGTGCAATTAAGGCTTTCCCTAAAGGACTGGAATTTCTACGCATTGTAAAAAGCACAATGCTAGAATTTCTGGCGCGCCTGCGTCAAAGACTTGGCGCAAGCCAGTTTTCTTTATTGGTCATAATTTCCAAAGCAAATCATATACTTAACATTGAAAGCATGTCAACAGGGACATTGGGCATTTCGCTCAGTCTAGGCGGAATGAATTCATAGTTCTAAAAGGAATTTATCTTAAAAAATTTATGTTTAGTAAAGGGAGGGAAGAGTTTAATGGAAAGGTTTGATATTCTGCGTGACATTGCAGAACGAACTGGGGGTGACATTTATTTAGGGGTAGTAGGTCCTGTCCGGACAGGGAAGTCTACCTTCATCAAAAGGTTCATGGAATTACTTGTCCTTCCCAATATTGAAGAATTCCATGAACGGGAAAGAGCGCAAGATGAACTGCCCCAAAGTGGTGCCGGTCGTACCATTATGACGACCGAGCCGAAATTTATTCCTTCTGAAGCTGTGGAAGTTGCTGTGCGGGACGGTATTGAGATGAGGGTTAGGTTAGTAGATTGTGTCGGTTATGTAGTCCCCGGCGCGCTCGGGTTTGAGGAAGAGGAAGGCCCTCGAATGGTACGTACACCTTGGTTTGATGAGGAGATTCCTTTTCAGGAAGCTGCAGAAATCGGTACCAGAAAAGTGATTGCCGACCATTCAACTATAGGCATTGTTGTTGTTACAGACGGCAGTATTACCGACATTGACAGAGACAGTTATGTTGAAGCAGAAGAACGAGTGATTTTTGAACTCAAAGAATTAAACAAACCGTTTTTGGTCATTTTAAATTCTATTCATCCTTATGCTCCGGAGACATTGGCTCTAGTTGAAAACTTATCTGATAAATATAATGTGACAGTAATACCTCTTAATGCCAGTGTAATGGACAATGATGATTTGATGAAGGTTCTTCAACAATCACTTTATGAGTTTCCTGTCACTGAAGTGAATATTAATCTTCCCCGCTGGATTGAAGAACTGGACAGCAAACATTGGCTACGCAATCAATTTGAAGACAGTGTAAAAACCGCCATAACCGGTGTCCGACGGCTGCGTGATATTGACAAGGCCATAGAAGAAATGGGGAGACCGGAAATTGTAGAAAATGTTTTTCTCAGGCACATGAATCTTGGTACCGGTATTGCCGCGATTGAACTTACTGCTCAAGAAGGCTTATTCTATCGAGTGCTGGAGGAGATTGCCGGAACAGCAATTGAAGGAGAACATACCATCCTCCGCTTAATTAGCGACTACTGCTATGCTAATCGGGAGTGGAGCAAAGTGGCAAGTGCCATGGAAGACGTCAAGGCCAACGGCTACGGGGTGGTAACTCCACGACTTGATGAAATGTTCATGGAAGAACCGGAGTTGATAAAACAAGGAGGGCGTTTTGGCGTAAAACTGAAAGCCAGTGCTCCTAGTTTTCATATGATAAGAGCAAACATCTCCACCGAGATCACTCCTTTAATCGGTACAGAAAAACAATGTGAGGAATTGGTCCGGTATATTCTCGATGAATTTGAAGATGATCCGCAAAAGATTTGGAATACCAACATTTTTGGTAAGTCCCTACATGAACTGGTCCAAGAGGGGATTCAAGGGAAAATTTACCGGATGCCGGAAAATGCACAAGTTAAGTTGCAAGAAACCCTTCAACGCATTGTAAATGATGGCGGCGGAGGTCTCATCTGCATTATTCTTTAGTAATAAATTGAATACGAAAATTAAAAGTTTTAGTTCGGAAAGGTGGCATCAGCCGCCTTATTTTTTTTCAATAATATTTATTTAAAGCAAAGACGTACCGGCAAAAAAATGTCTTGCATGGAGGACAATTTATTTGGTATACTGTTCGCAATAAATGGATAAAAGTACACATGCTGTAAACATAGGAAGGGGGTAAACTATGAAAAAACAGATGCAATATTTTATCGTTTCGGAGGATGTACTCCCAGAGGCTATGATTAAAACAGCAAAAGCAAAAGAAGCACTGGCAAAAGGGGAAACGGCAACGATAAATCAGGCTGTAGAAAAAGTAGGGATCAGCCGCAGCGCTTTTTATAAATACCGGGATGGTATTTTTCCTTTTTATCAGGAAAGAAAAGAAAAAATTATCACTGTAAATTTAATTTTGGAACATCAGTTTGGTGTTCTGTCCGGCGTCATCAATTCAATTGCCTCGGTGCAGGGTAATATTTTGACTATTAACCAAAGTCTTCCCCTGCAAGGCATGGCTAATGTAACGGTTTCTTTGGAAACAGCCAACATGCAGGTTGATATACCCGGCCTAATCTCGATGTTGCAGAATCTGAACAGTGTGATAAAAGCGGAGCTTATTGGTCAGAGTGTCTGAAATAACTGACAGCCGCTTACCGGATAGTGAGAAACTGTTTAGAGGAAAATATTTCAATTATGCTAAACAGCCTTAGGAGGGACTAAAACATGCAAAGAAATGTAGTGAATGTTGCCGTAATAGGGATGGGTACAGTGGGCACTGGGGTGGTTAAAGTTTTAATAAATAATCAAGAAAACATTGCTCGCAAAGTTGGTGCCAACATCAAAATCAAAAAAATTTTGGACAAAAACTCAGAAAGGGTGCTACCCAAAATTGGGGAGTTGAATCTGGATAAAGACATCCTGACAAATGATTTAAAAAATATTATTGACGATCAAGATATTCAAGTGGTGGTGGAAACCATTGGTGGAATTGAACCGGCCAAAAGTATTATCTCACAGGTTTTGGAGGCAGGAAAAAGCGTTGTTACAGCTAACAAAGATTTGATTGCTTCCCATGGCAAAGAACTTTTTGACGTGGCGAAAAAAGAACATGTAGACTTGTTTTTTGAGGCCAGTGTAGCAGGAGGAATTCCCATTATCCAGTCATTAAAGGAGAGTCTGGCGGGGAACCGCATTAGACAAATAGTAGGAATTGTTAATGGAACTACTAATTATATTCTCACTAAAATGACAGCAGAAGGAAAAGATTTTGAAGATGTGCTCAAAGAGGCGCAAGAATTAGGTTACGCCGAGGCTGATCCTACTTCTGATGTGGGTGGCTATGATGCAGCAAGAAAAATGGCTATTCTTGCTTCGATTGCATTTAATTCGAGAATCACCGACTCGGAAGTTTATGTGGAAGGAATAACTAATATTTCCGGCCTGGATATTGCTTACGCGAAAGAGCTAGGTTATGTTATTAAGCTGGTCGGGATCACAAAAGAGGAAAACAATGAAGTGGAAGTGCGTGTGCACCCGGCTATGATTCCGGTAGAGCATCCTTTAAGTGCAGTAAACGATGCCTTTAATGCGGTATTTGTGGAAGGAGATGCAGTAGGCAAAACTATGTTTTATGGCCGGGGAGCAGGCGAACTGCCTACAGCCAGTGCAGTTGTCGGTGATATTATTGCTGCCGTACGCAATATTCAATACAATTCTCGCGGACGCCTCGGCTGCACCTGCTTAGAAAAAAAGCGGGTAAAGCCTATCGGTGAAGTGAAAGCTAAATTTTATCTTAGGATGATGGCCAAAGACCGACCCGGAGTGCTTGCCAGTATTGCTGCCGTCTTAGGAAATCAAAATGTCAGCATTGCTACAGTAGTGCAAAAACGTACTGACGAGCAAGGCCGGGCAGAATTGGTATTCATTACCCACCTGGTAGAAGAACAGAATTTAAGAGATGCTATTTCCATTATAAAAGGTCTTTCCACTATTGAAAAAATTGAAAACATAATCAGAGTAGTAGACGATATTTAGTGGTAAAATCAATCAAGAGAAAGCGAGAGACAAAATGGTTAAAGTTAGGGTTCCCGCAACATCAGCAAATCTTGGACCAGGATATGATACAATGGGAATGGCTTTTAACCTTTATAACTATGTTACAATGGAAGAGAGCGGAACCGGGTTAAACATCTCGGTGCAGGGAGAAGGCAAAGGAGAGATCCCTTTAAACGAGGATAATATCGTTTTCCAGGCTGCCTGCCGGGTTTTTCAGGAAGTAAATTATCATCCCAAAGGCCTTAAAATTTTACTTGAAAATAATATTCCGGTTACCCGCGGATTAGGCAGCTCGGCATCAACTATTGTTGGAGGGATGATGGCAGCCAATATTATTTCCGGAGAAAAACTGGACAAGGAACACTTATTACTGTTGGCGATTAATATGGAAGGACACCCAGATAATGTTGCCCCCGCCCTTTTGGGAGGCGTTGTAGTAGCTGCCGGGTTCAATGAACTGTTAAATTACGTAAAAATTGAAGTTCCGGACGGTTTAAATGCGGTTGCCGCTATCCCTGATTTTCCATTGGCAACGAAAACTGCCAGAGAAGCAGTACCTAAAGAAGTTTCCCTATCTGATGCGGTTTTTAATATCGGACATGCTTCTTTATTGGTGGCAGCGCTGATGAAATCTGATTTTAACCTTTTAGGAAAAGTGATGGAAGATAAATTACATCAGAAATACCGGTCACTACTAATTCCTGGGATGGAGGAAGTTTTTTCGGCGGCAAAAAGGGCAGGAGCTCTTGCGGTAACTCTCAGTGGTGCAGGACCAACATTAGTTGCTTTTACTACAGGAAAAGAAAAGGAAATCGCTCAGGTTATGAAAGATGGTTTTGCTCCTTTTAATGTAAGTTGCAGAACTATATATCTTTTTCCCGAAAGGGATGGGGCAGTAGTGATGCCTTAAACTTAATTTGGAGTTGGGGGAAGATAACAAAATGGGGATTGTTGTACAGAAATTTGGCGGCAGTTCTGTCGCCGATGCAGAGTGTATTAAACGGGTTGCAAAACGAGTAGGAGAAACATTTGAAGAGGGGCATAAGGTTGTCATAGTGGTCTCTGCCATGGGAGAGACCACAGACTATCTTTTAGATTTGGCTGGTAAGATTACAGATAATCCTCCCAAGAGAGAACTGGATATGCTGCTTGCTACCGGTGAACAGCAGTCAATTGCCCTTTTGTCCATGGCACTAGACAAACTAGGTTATTCCGCAGTTTCTTTAACAGGTCAGCAGGCAGGAATTTTCACCGATCATGTGCATGCCAAATCAAAGATTCTCTGGATAAATTGCGAACGGTTAGAAGAAGAGTTAACCCAAAATCATATTGTAATTGTCGCCGGATTCCAGGGGGTTACGGAAAGAAATGAAATTACTACTTTAGGCCGAGGAGGGTCGGACACCAGTGCCGTTGCTTTGGCGGCAGCGCTAAAGGCAGATGTATGCGAAATCTTTACGGATGTTGACGGAGTATATACGGCAGACCCAAGAATTGTCCCTGATGCCAGGAAGCTGGAGACTATTTCTTATGATGAAATGTTGGAGTTGGCAAGTCTTGGGGCACTTGTTCTTCAGCCGCGTAGTGTAGAAGTGGCTAAACAGTTTGGTGTCAAGATACATGTCAGATCAAGTTTTAATCATAATTCAGGTACGATTGTTCAGGAGGTTAGGGAAATGAAACAGCAAATGGAAAAGGAAATAGTGGTAAGCGGTGTTGCCTCGGACTTAAATGTTGTTAAGTTTACAATATTTGATATTCCGGATGTGCCGGGAACTGCCAGTAAATTGTTTAGCGCTCTCGCCGATGATATGATTAACGTTGATATGATTATCCAGAGCCAGCAGCGAGATGACATTAATGACATTTCTTTTACAGTGACAAGAGATGACAGGGAAAAAACCAAAGAAGTGATCGCAAAGACCAAAGATATCATCGGTGGCAGGAATTATTCCTATGAAAATAATGTGGCAAAAGTCTCCGTTGTCGGGGCCGGAATGATTACAAATCCCGGTGTTGCGGCAAAAATGTTTGAGACCCTGGCAGAAAACGATATTAATATTGAAATGATATCTACATCGGAAATTAAGGTTTCCTGCATTATTAAAGCTGAATATGCGCAAAAGGCGGTAGCGGCACTTCACAGTGCGTTTGAATTAGGGGAATAGTAAGTAGCTTTTAATTCTTGACAGGGTTGATTTTATGTTATAGAATTATCAGTGTCGTTTCGGGGCGTAGCTCAGTTTGGCTAGAGCGCTACCTTGGGGTGGTAGAGGCCGCAAGTTCAAGTCTTGTCGCTCCGACCATTAGAATATCAAAGGCTCACCGGATTTATCGGTGGGCTTTTTTGTTCAATATTAAAAATGTTAAGTTAACACTTCTAAATCAACATATTCCGTATGGGTGTAGCCCTCTTCATCACATTGAAAGGCATAGCTTGTAAAATTACCAATGCTGTCAAAGGATTTACCGTCAGTTTCCCTAAATACATTTCCCCCACTGCAATGAAAGGTTTCCGGTTCTCCGGAAATGGGATAAGCACGAAAATTTAACTCATTTTTACCTGACCTTTCCAGGTAGCTTTGCAGTTTCTCTCGTGTACGAAAACGGATATGAGGTTTTTGCGCCTTGAATTTGTTCAAGGGAATTGCCTCCATTTTTAATTATTCTTTTTTCAAATTTTTTTATGTTCCATGCTTTTATAATATTTTTTAATGATCCAACATGTTGAAATACCATATATTATATGGGGGAAAAATAATAATAAGTTTGGGAGAGGAGTTAAAAGGCTTGCCCGCGTGATATCAAGTGACATAAATGGGCCGTAAATTACTACATATAATAATGCTCCTATGCCCAATCCTTTATATTCTGCAAAGTCAAGCCCTGATCTTTGCAAAATAAGATATATTATAATCCCTAAAAAGGCGGCAACCGTATAATCAGCTAAAAAACCTGATAATAAAGAAACAGGACTGTCAAGAAATTCAGCAGGGACAAAATAACCTGCTGCGATATGAATAAATGTATATTTTATAAAACCAAAGTAGAAGAAAATCCAGGCAACTATAGTTTTGGGAATATTACCTAGGATGCCTGCAATTGCACCAAGAATAAAAGTATCTTTTGTCATAACTCACACCTCGGGGAAAGTATTATAGTTAATATGCCAAAAGCTGGATTTTTTATTCCTCTTATTTTAAAATACTAAGTGGAGATTAATAGGAATTATTTATTAATTGCTGGAGGGCAAAATGCGGATTGGAATTGATCCGGGACACGGCGGCAAAGACCCAGGGGCAATAGGGCAGGAAGGATTAAGGGAATCTGATGTTAATTTGGCTGTCGCGCTTCATTTGGAAAAAATGCTTAAGATTAATGGTTTTGACACTGTATTGACCAGGGAAAAAGATATTTATTTGAAGCTTAGTCAAAGGTCTGATATTTTAAATACGGAAAAATCAAGTGTGGCTATTTCCATTCATGTTAATTCCAGCCGAAACCCAAGTGCCAAATATGTTTCCACTTTTATTCATGCAAGGGGAGGAAAAGCCGAAGCGCTGGCAAAAATAGTACAGTCTCAATTAGTGGCGGTAACCGGTTGGCAGGACGGTGGGGTAAGAGTCGCTAATTTTCATATTACCCGGGAAACCAAGATGCCGGCAATTTTATTGGAGCAGGGTTTTATCAAAAATTATCAGCATGAGAAATGGTTAAGATCATTGGATAATCAAAAGAAACTTGCCGAGGCTGTTGCCCGGGGAGTATGTCAATTCTATGGGAAACCTTATCAAGAAATGGAAGAGAATAGGTATTCTTTGATAGGAAAGAAAATCGAGGATGATGCAGAAATAGAATTTGAGGGCAAAAAGATATCCGGGGGAATTATTGAAGGGACTGCTGTGGTTGGAGTTCGAGCGCTGGCAGAAATGTTGGGACTGAAGGTAGATTATGATCCTGTGGCCAAAAAGGTTACACTCAAAAGGTTCTAAGATTTCCCTTTTATTTATACGGGGGGTCTTGGAGCATACTATTTGGCTCTTGTCAAACTTCCAATTTGTGTTATAATATACAATGTATATATCTGAAGAGTATTGTGTTTCGGAGAGTGGGTTTTAACCCACTTTTTCCTTTAATTTGGCAATTCATTTAAAAGCAGGTAGCACCCTGTTTTGTCCAAGAATATTTTACCAGGCAGAGGGGTAATGTATAACATGGGGTAAAGAGATTATAGGAGGATGCGGATGCCTAAAGAGAACAAAACGGAAAAGATTGTACGGGAACTGGTGCTGCCCTTGATTGAACCGGAGGGTTTTGAACTGGTTGATGTTGAATATCAGAAGGAAGGAAGGAACTGGGTTCTCCGTCTTTTTATCGATCAGGAAAAGGGTATAGACCTGGATGATTGCCAACATGTCAGCAATATTGTAAGTGATGCTCTGGATGAAAAAGATCCTATTCCCCATCAATATTTGCTTGAGGTTTCTTCACCTGGTATTGAGAGGCCGCTTAAAACAAAAAATGACTTTCTTCGCTTTTGTGGTCGGAAAGCTTCGATTAAACTTTTTCTTCCTTTGAACGGGGAAAAAGAATTCACTGGAGAACTGGGCGGGGTAGAGGATAATAGTGTGGTGATTAAGACTGGCGATGGGGAGAAACGAGTTGAAATTGACCATATAGCAAAAGCTCATTTGGCTTATGATTTTTAAGAACTTATTATAAAAGGACAAAAGAGGTTTAGATCGTAAAATGAAAATTGCATAGGGAGGTTTAATGATGAACGTGGAATTTATTGAGGCCTTAAATGAACTGGAGAAAGAAAAAGGCATCGCCAAAGATGTTCTTCTGGAAACCATAGAAGCGGCCTTAATTTCGGCATACAAAAAGAATTTTGGTTCATCACAAAATGTTCGAGTGGAGATTGATCGGGAAAGTGGAGAAATTCATGTTTATAGCCGTAAGGATATTGTAGAAACGGTGGAGGATCCCCGGATAGAAATTTCCTTGGAAGAGGCTCGTAAGACCAACCCGGTTTTTGAAGCAGGTGACATTTTCGAAACAGAGGTAACTCCCCGTACATTTGGGCGGATTGCCGCGCAAACAGCCAAGCAGGTAGTTGTGCAACGTATCCGGGAAGCGGAAAGATCAATTATTTTCGATGAATATATTAATCGGGAAGGAGACATCGTTACCGGGATCGTTCAACGTTTTGAAATGAAAAATGTTTATATCGACTTGGGAAAAACAGAAGCTATTTTAATGCCGTCTGAACAGATTCCCCGGGAGCAGTATGAACAAGGAGAAAGAATAAAATCTTTTATTGTGGAAGTAAAAAAAACAACCAAAGGACCGCAAATTTTAGTTTCTCGTACCCATCCCGGTTTGTTGAAACGCCTTTTTGAATTGGAAGTTCCTGAAATCCATGACGGAACAGTGGAAATAAGGTCGGTTGCCCGGGAAGCTGGAGCACGTTCCAAAATTGCTGTCTTCAGTAAATTTGAAAATGTTGACCCGGTTGGAGCCTGCGTTGGTCCCAAAGGAATGCGTGTACAGACAATTGTGAGTGAGTTGAAAGGTGAAAAAATAGATATTGTTAAATGGAGTGAGGATCCTATCTCCTATGTGGAAAATGCTTTAAGTCCGGCCAAGGTTGTTTCTGTAAAGACAAATGCATCAGATAAAGTGGCGCAGGTAGTCGTTCCGGACTATCAACTATCTCTGGCCATCGGCAAAGAAGGCCAAAATGCTAGGTTGGCTGCCAAATTAACCGGATGGAAAATTGATATCAAAAGTGAATCGCAAGTAGGAGAGCAGTAGGGTTTAGGGGGGTATGGGAAATGCGCATTAAGAAAATCCCCCAACGGATGTGTGTGGGGTGCAAGGAAATGAAAGGGAAAAAGTCATTGATCCGAGTGGTACGAACACCTGATGAGACAGTAATCATTGATGCTACCGGAAAAAAGGCTGGTAGAGGCGCGTATATTTGCCCAAATGAACAATGCCTGCAGTCAGCTATTAAATCTAAGGGATTAGAAAAGTCTTTAAAAATAAAAATTTCCCCGGAAATTTATGAAATATTAAAGGAGCAATTACCGAAAGAATGAAAGGTAAAGTAGAGGCGTTATTGGGATTTGCCCAAAAGGCCGGCAAAATTATTACCGGCGAAGAGGGCTGCAAAAACAATGTAAAACAGGGTAAGGTTTTTCTTTTAATTATCTCTACGGATGCCTCTGACAATACCAAGAAGGAGATGCACTATTTAAGTTCTTCATACGGGATTCCATATGCCGAATGGGGAACTAAACAGATGTTGGGGTTGAGTACGGGAAGGTCACCGCGTGCTGTTGTGGCGGTGTTGGACCAACAATTTGCCAGTGCGATCGGTAAGTTGCTTGTAGGATAGGATCTATTTGAGTTACAACTATGGGGGTGGTTTCATGGCCAAATTAAGAGTATATGAACTGGCAAAAGAATTGTCGATGGAAAGCAGGGAAGTAATTCGTCGCCTCGGGATAATGGGGTTGGAATTGAAAAATCACATGAGTACCGTTGATGATAAGTTTGCGGACCAACTAAGGGAAATGGTTAAGCCCGGACCAAACCGGACCTTTATACCACCGAATCAAAGTGGGCAGGTGGCAAAAAGAACGGAAAAAAGGGGACCAGGAAGAACCAATAGCAGCAAGGAATCGGGACAGCACATTGAGAAAAGGGAGCAGTCACGGACATTCCAAACAGGCGATAGATCATATAAACAGCAGGGAACAAAGCCTAATGATTATAAGCCATACAGGCCGCAAGGACAGCGGGCGGATGATAAAACTCCGCAAAAGCATTCAGGGCCAAGACCAGGTGAGCAAAGAACACCAAAGCAACAAGGGGCACAGGTCGGAGATAACAGGCAGCAGAGATTTTCCGGACCAAGAACTGATGATCATAAACCACCAAGATATCAAGGAGCAAAACCGGGTGATCAAAGGTCTCAGTTCAGAGGTGGGGAAACCGGGCAGCAGAGGTTGCAGGGGGCTAAAACTGATAATTTTCAGCAAAGACCCCAAGGTCCAAGGTCGGATGAAAGAAGACAACGGCCAGCAGGAGCGGATTTAAAAACTGCAAAACCGGTAGGACCTGAACAGAAGCCGAAAAAAAATACATCGGCGAAAAAGCCGTTTAAACCAGAGCCCCGACAAGAAAATGCACCGAACAACGCTAATAGAAACAGGGGTTGGAAAAAGCCTGGACAAAGGTCCCAAATGGATTTTTCTAAAGGTAAGGGCGGCCAAAAAGGCAGAGGTAATAGGAAACAGCAAAAGAGAGTCCCGAAAAACGAAATACCTGCTGTTGTGCCTAAAAAAGTAGTGATCGGTGAAAGCATCATCGTTTCTGAATTGGCCAAGAGCATGGGCAAAACATCAGGGGAAATAATTAAAAAGCTGATGGAAATGGGAACTATGGCCACCATCAATCAAGAAATTGATGCTGACACTGCAATTTTAATTGCTGAAGAATTTAATGTTCCCGTTGAAGTACGCGTGGATAAAACCATGGAAATAATGGAGGACCAAGCAGAGAAAGAGCAGGATATGGTAGAACGGCCTCCTGTTGTTACAGTTATGGGTCATGTAGACCATGGAAAAACTTCTCTTTTGGATGCTATCAGAAAGGCAAATGTCATTGCAACTGAGGCAGGGGGAATTACCCAGCATATAGGGGCTTATCAAGTTGAAATAAACAATAAAAAGATTACCTTTTTGGATACCCCCGGCCACGAAGCATTCACAGCGATGCGTGCCAGAGGAGCTCAGGTAACGGATATAGCTATTTTGGTAGTGGCGGCTGACGATGGTGTAATGCCCCAGACTGTTGAGGCAATCAACCACGCAAAAGCCGCTGAGGTGCCAATTATTGTGGCGATTAATAAAATCGACAAGCCAAATGCCAATCCTGAAAGGGTTAAACAAGAACTAACGGAACATGGAGTTGTGGCAGAAGAATGGGGCGGGGATACAATTATGGTTCCGGTATCTGCCAAAACTCATGAAGGCATTCCTCAAATCCTGGAAATGGCATTACTGGTCTCCGAAGTCGGTGAGTTGAAAGCTAATCCGGACCGTTTGGCCCGAGGTACGGTCGTAGAGGCAGAATTGGATAAAGGAAGAGGTCCTGTTGCCACTGTTTTAGTTCAAAAGGGGACACTGCATATTGGAGATAATGTAGTGGCAGGAACCACCTTTGGCAAGGTGCGGGCGATGATCGATGATAAAGGACGTAGGATTAAGTCAGCTCTTCCTTCTACTCCTGTTGAAGTATTAGGTTTTTCCGAAGTTCCTCCGGCGGGGGAAATTTTCGTAGCGATAGAAGATGAAAAAGATGCCCGGTACATTGCCGGTAAATACCAGATTAAAAAACGAGAAGAAGAAATGGGCAAAACTGTCCGGGTCAGTTTGGATGACTTGTTTAAGCAGATTTCAGAGGGAGAGGTAAAAGAGCTTAATATCATTGTCAAGGCAGATGTTCAAGGGTCTATTGAGGCTTTGAGTCAGTCGTTAAATAAACTAAGCACTAATGAAGTCAGGGTAAATATTATTCACGGCGGAGTCGGTACTATTACTGAATCTGATGTCATGCTTGCATCTGCATCCAACGCCATCATTATTGGCTTTAATGTTCGTCCTGATACCAATACAAGAAAGGCGATCGAAGCTGAAAAGATCGACCTG
The DNA here is from genome assembly GCA_028709045.1 of Desulfitobacteriaceae bacterium. GTDB lineage: Bacteria > Bacillota > Dehalobacteriia > Dehalobacteriales > Dehalobacteriaceae > JAQVXR01. The sequence goes on from JAQVXR010000002.1 coordinate 25,082, forward strand.
AGATTGTACCGGGTGATCTATGACGCGATTGATGATGTGAAGGGTGCTATGACCGGGCTTTTGGATCCAACCTTCAAAGAAGTGGTTATTGGACGAGCAGAAGTGCGCACTACCTTTAAAGTTCCTAAGGTTGGCACTATTGCCGGTTCTTATGTGACGGAAGGAAAGATTACTCGCAACGCAGGAGTTAGGGTAATTCGAGATGGCATTGTAATCCATGAAGGGAAAATTTCATCCTTAAAAAGATTTAAGGATGATGTTAAGGAAGTAGTCAGCGGTTATGAGTGCGGGATTGGAGTGGAAAATTTTAACGATTTAAAAGATAATGATGTCATTGAAGCTTTTATTATGGAAGAGACAAAGAGAGAATTGTAAGGAAGGATGGGTACCATGGCCAAGTATCGATTTGGACGGTTGGGCGAAGAATTTAAAAAAGAAATTTCCACTATTATTAAAGACGAGGTCAAGGACCCAAGAGTCGGTTTTGTATCTGTTGTGGATGTCCAGGTATCAAGTGATCTACGGCATGCTAAAGTTTTTGTCAGTGTTTTAGGTAATGAAACCGAAGTCAAAGAGACGATGGCTGCCCTCAATAAGGCAACAGGTTTCATTAGGCGGGAAGTAGCCCAAAGGATCCAGCTTAGATACACCCCGGAAATTGTCTTTGTATATGACGATTCCATTATCCACGGTGCACGGATATCCAAATTGCTTAATGAATGCCTGACAGAAGGGGAAAAAGATGAATAACAGCCTGAAGGAAATTGCTGATCGGATAAAAAAGAGCGATAGTATTTTGCTCACTGCTCATATTTTACCGGATGGGGATAGTATTGGATCAGTATTAGGGCTTGGGTTGGCGCTGAAATCACTTTCCAAAAAAGTTTTGATGGTAATGGAAGATCCGGTTCCTCATTTGTATCACTTTTTAGCGGGCAGTAGCAAGATAATTTTGCCTGATTCCATTAAGGAAATTCCGGAGCTGGTAATTTTTCTGGATTGTACTGATTATTCCCGGGCAGGAAGCAAGTGGTATGATAATTTTATTACGGATAATGTTGTAATTAACATTGACCACCATATTAGTAATCAGCATTTTGCTAGTTTAAATTATGTAGACGATTCAGCAGCAGCAACTGCCCAGATAATCTGTCGGCTTTTAAAAGAAATGAACGCACCCTGCTCGCAGGAAATCGCTACTGCTTTGTATACCGGAATTGTGATGGACACAGGGTCTTTTAAGTACCAAAACACAACTCCGGATACTTTGCGGGAGGCTGCTTGGTTATTGGAACAAGGAATTGACCTTTCCTTTATTAGAGAGAAGTTATATGAGAATAAGTCCTTGGAAAGCTTGCGGGTTTTAGCCTTAGCTTTAAGTAATCTCCAGGTTTCATCGGACAAGAAGATTGCTTGGACAAGCCTTAGTAAACAAGCACTGGAAGAACTACAAGTTAAGCCGGAACATTGCGACGGGGTAGTGAATTATCCCATATCTATTATGGGCGTGGAAGTGGGACTTTTGTTCCGGGAAATGGATAACGGTGCGGTCAAAGTTGGGCTGCGCTGCCGGACTGGAAGAGATGTTAATAAAATTGCCGGATTTTTTGGCGGTGGTGGTCATAAATTAGCTGCCGGTTGTCAGTTAGATGGCCCTTTGGAAAAAGTCATTAATCAGGTATTGGAGGCTACGCGTCAAACATTAGGGGGTTCATAGAATATGGATGGTTTTATTAATTTACTAAAGCCCCCGGGCATGACATCCCATGATGCGGTCAATCAACTGCGTAATATTTTGAGCTATAAAAAAATCGGACATACCGGAACGTTGGATCCGGGTGCTACCGGGGTTTTACCAATCTGCCTGGGTAAGGCTACCAGGTTGGCGGAGTATCTTACGGAGTTGCCTAAAATCTATCGAGCGGAAATAACACTGGGTGTTGCCACAGATACTCAAGATTGCTATGGAAAAATAGAAAGGGTTTGTGACTGCGCCCAGTTGGAACAAAATAGATTTGTCCAGGTGCTTCCTGAATTTCTTGGAGAACAAAAGCAGGTGCCGCCTATGGTTTCTGCGGTGCGCGTGGGAGGCAAGCGGCTTTATGAGTTGGCCCGGGAAGGAATAAAAATAGATAGAACACCCAGAACAATTAACATATACGACTTGAATGTGATTAAATTCAGCTGGGAATTGCCTCATCCTAAGGTGATAATTGATGTGCAATGCTCCAAAGGAACATATATACGTACACTCTGTCATGATATTGGTGAGAGACTAAAAGTTGGGGCGCACATGTCTTATTTAATTCGTACAAGATCTGGACCTTTTAAAATCCAAGATGCTTTTATTTTTGAGGAAATTATCGATTATCACCAGAGGGAAGACAGTTCATTTATTCAATCTATGCAGGCAGGAATTTGTTTTTTGCCAGTGATTCAAGTAGACAATCTTCAGGCCAGAAGTATTGTACACGGTAACCCGGTAAAACTTTTCGAAAATCCTTATCTGGAAAATCAAGTTTACCGGGTGGAAACAGAAGATAAAGTGCTTTTAGCCATTGGAAAGGTTCAAACCGGTGCCGGACAGGAAGTGCAGGTATTGAGGCCTATCAAAGTCTTGGCATCATAATAAGATGTATATTAATATAAATTCCACAGTGCATTTAAGGGAGAGAGCAGCATGAATGTCATCACTAATTTGCATAATTTTGTACCAAAAGGAGAATTTGTTGCAATTGCATTAGGTAATTTTGACGGAGTTCATATTGGACACCAGCACATTATTGAGCAGCTAGTCAATGAGGCAAGAAGGAAAAATGGCATAAGCGTTGTTTTTTCTTTTAATCCTCATCCATTAAAATTATTGAATCAATCTCACTGTCCCCAGCTTTTATCCAGCCCGGACGAAAAAGAAAGAATCATAAGCAAGTTTCATGTTGACTACCTTCTGCTTTATCCCTTTAACCGGGAGACCGCTCAAATGAGTCCTGATCATTTTGTTAAGGAAATTCTCATTAAGGGACTGGGGGCAAAACATGTTTTTGTTGGTTTTAATTTTACCTTCGGTCGAAAGGCACAGGGTACTGCGGAAACGTTAAAGGAAATTTGTGCCGATTATGGGTGCGAAGTAACGGTTTTTCCTCCGGTTATGATGGATGGAGTCTGTGTCAGCAGCACCAGAGTGAGGGAATGTTTGACCAATGGTTGCATAAAAGAAGGGAACAAGCTTTTAGGTTCTCTTTATCAAATAAACGGAACGGTTGTGCATGGAGACAAAATTGGCAGGGATATGGGATTTCCTACAGCTAATCTGGCGTTTTCTCCGGAAATAGTTGTTCCGGCTAATGGGGTATATGCGGTAAAGGTACTAACAAAAGAAGGGATGTTTGACGGGGTTGCTAATATTGGGTGTCGGCCGACTATTGGCAGTAACCTTCCCCGGACTATTGAGATTCATATTTTAGACCGCACTTTAAGTATATATAATCAAAAAATCAAAGTTTTTTTTGTAGATCGCTTAAGAGATGAAATCAAATTTTCCGGGAAAGAACAATTAGCGCATCAAATTCAGGTCGACGTGGAGAAGGCAAAATTTATTTTGAATAAATCTGGGTTTATTAATTATTAAATAATAGGATAAGTTGGTTTATGAATAATACATATCTATTATTCATAAACTTTTCACAAAAGAATTAATAGCGGCAGGTGAAAGGTACTCCCGTTTCATAGAGGGTGGATAGTTTGCGTGTAGTTATTTCCGGTCATGCCAGAAAGAGGCTGAGAGACAACCGCCAGGGGAGTATCACAAGAGATGATATCATTGGCGTTGCCCAACAAATTCCTGGACAAATACCAACTGCGACAAGATTTCGGGGATATATTGCAAAATCAGGCAGGCTTTTTGATATTGTGGCAAAAGATATACCAGGAGGACGTTTAGTTATTACAATTATCGGAAAGTAGCTTGCATGGATAAAAAAAATCGGTTATAATCCTAATGAGATTAAAAATACTTGTACGAGGGTATTTAACCGCTTGCTAGGATATACGAAACTCCGGCGTTTTTCTTGGCTGGCGGCGTTTAGAAAGAAGAGGAGGTGAATTTGCTGTGACATTAGTAACAGAAAAAAAACAAGAAATTATTGAGAAATTTAAGATTCATGAAAGTGATACAGGTTCCCCGGAAGTACAAATTGCAATTCTAACGACAAGAATTAACCACTTGACGGAGCACCTGAAGATTCACAAAAAGGATCATCATTCCCGCAGAGGACTTCTTAAGATGGTTGGTCAGCGCAGGGGGTTATTAAACTACCTGAAAAAGAATGATATCGAAAGGTACCGAAAGGTTATTGAAGCACTGGGCTTGCGGAGATAAGAAGAGCGGATATCCGCTCTTTATTTTTTGTATCCAAAGAGGTAAAAGATTTTATTGGCATGCATTTTTTGTTAATAGTATTGGCATTAGAAGGAAATAATATTAGATGTGTCGAAGGTTTATTAGTTGAAAAAATAAGCATATTTGAAAAAAATAGGAGGTTTAAATTATTTTTTATGCAGAATCAGGCGTTTAGAAAGAGTATGGATCTTGGAGAAAGGACGTTGACCTTGGAAACCGGTCGCATGGCGAAACAAGCGAGCGGGGCAGTTTTTACTACATATGGTGATACAATGATATTGGCTACTGCTACAGGTTCCAACGAGCCTAGGGAAGGAATTGACTTTTTTCCTCTCACTGTAGATTATGAGGAAAGATTGTATGCCGTAGGGAAGATTCCGGGAGGCTTTATTAAAAGAGAAGGTCGGCCAAGTGAAAAAGCGATTCTTTCCTCACGGATGATTGATCGTCCGATCAGACCGTTATTTCCCAAAGGGTACAGAAATGATGTGCAGGTTGTTACCACGGTTATGTCTGTTGACCAGGATAATCCACCAGATATTACCGCAATGAACGGTGCTTCCGCCGCACTTGCTATTTCTGGGATACCTTTTCAGGGGCCGATAGGTGCTGTATCCGTAGGCCGGGTAGATGGAAAATTAATCATCAATCCCACTGTGGAACAGGGAAATCAAAGCGATATGCGTATAACGGTTGCAGGTACCAAGGATGCGGTGATTATGGTTGAAGCCGCGGCCAAAGAGGTGCCGGAAGAAGAAATTCTCGAAGCTATTATGTTTGGCCATGATAATATCAAAAAAATTGTTGCTTTCATTGAAGAGTTTCGTTCTGAAGCGATAGAATTAGGCTTGGCCAAAGAGAAAAGAGAATTTACTCCAGAAAAACCAGCAGAAGAATTGGAAGAAAGTGTTCGTTCTTATGGCACCAGTCAGATTGACGCTGCCATCCGGAAGTGTGCTCTGGAGAAAATGGCCAAAAAGCATCGGGAAATTTATTTAAAAGAAACAAAAGAAGAAATTATTGCTCATTTTGCTGAAGAGTATCCCGAAGATGGAAAAAACATAAAAGCTATTGTGGATAGTATCGAAAAAGAAGTGCTACGCCGGATAATTGCCCAAGAGAAAATGCGTATTGACGGACGGAATATCAACGAGGTACGCCCAATTTCTGTTGAAGTTGGTGTTTTAAGCAGGACACATGGTTCCGCACTTTTCACCAGAGGTCAGACACAGATTCTTAATGCCTGCACGCTGGGAGCGGTAGGTGATGAACAGATCTTGGACGGGCTGGGGATCGAGGAGTCTAAGCGCTATATGCATCATTACAATTTCCCCCCGTACAGTGTAGGGGAAGCCAGGCCGATTCGGGGTCCGGGACGAAGAGAAATTGGTCACGGAGCTTTAGCGGAAAGAGCATTAGAACCAGTTATTCCTTGTGAAGAAGATTTTCCGTACACCATAAGACTTGTTTCAGAGGCAATTGAATCAAACGGTTCTACATCTATGGGTAGCGTGTGCGGTAGCACCCTTTCTTTAATGGATGCAGGTGTTCCCATCAAAGCGCCGGTTGCCGGTGTAGCAATGGGCTTGATCAAAGATGAGGAGCATATCACTGTACTCACGGACATTCAAGGGATTGAAGATTTTCTGGGTGATATGGATTTTAAAGTGGCGGGTACTGCCAAAGGAGTAACTGCCATTCAAATGGATATTAAAATTTTCGGGATTAACAGAGAGGTTCTCCAACAGGCTTTAGCTCAAGCAAAAGAAGGCCGGATGCATATCCTAGGAAAAATGTTGGATGTAATCAGCGAACCTCGGAAAGAGCTTTCGCCCTATGCACCTCGTATCATTCGGACAAAGATTCACCCGGATAAAATCAGAGATGTAATTGGTACCGGCGGTAAAATTATTAAAAAGATTATCGAAGATACTGGGGCAAGCATTGATATTGAAGATGACGGCCGGATTTTTATTGCCAGTGTGGACGGTGCTATGGGTGAAAAGGCATTGAAGATTATTGAAAGTATTACCCAAGACGTAGAGGTAGGACGCACTTACCTGGGCAAAGTGGTTAAAGTCATGGACTTTGGTGCTTTTGTTGAAGTGATTCCCGGTGTTTTAGATCTGCCCGGAAAAGAAGGGATGGTACATATATCCCAGTTATCCGAAAAGCGAGTAGCAAAAGTAACCGATGTTGTTAAAGAAGGAGAGGAAGTCCTGGTTAAAGCAATTGGCATAGACAATCAAGGCAGGGTCAAGCTTTCCCGGAAAGAAGCTCTTCGGGACAAAGAGGCATGAAAAGTATTCGTAGATAAAGAAAATTTGGCTTGCGCCAAGTCTTTGACTTAGGCGGAAACCTTAGTGGAACTTTACTATCAACATATTTAAACTTTTACTTTCTGATAGTACTAAAAAGCACCGCTGGTGCTTTTTTCGCTTAGACTATAGCCTTTTCATAAATAGTTCCTCCCCGGAATAACATTAATTAGCAAATAAGGGGAGGAATATTATGAAAGTTATTTTCCTGTCAAAAAAAAGTTTTACTAACTGGGCAATTGGTCTTTTATGTCTATTAACTGCAGTTTATCTTGCTGGGAACTGGTGGCAGCAAACCACTACTGTTTCGGTTGTCAAAAACAGCCCTATTTATCAGGGGTGTTCGGAAAAAAAACAGGTTAGCTTGGCGATTAATGTAGACTGGGGAGAAGAATATTTGCCCGATATGTTGAACATCCTGGAGAGTAATCATGTCAATGCCACGTTCTTTATCACCGGACGTTGGGCACAGAAATTTCCGGAAATTACCCAAAGCATTAATCAAAAAGGACATGAGATTGGTAATCATGGATTCAGTCATGCCAGTCCTAATAAAATGTCCTTGGAACAAAACAAGAGTGAAATCGCGAGGACGATGACCGTAATCGAACAAGCCACAGGTAAAAAAACCCGGTTGTTTGCCCCGCCTTCCGGAGAAAGAGCGGACCACGTGCTCCAGGCGGCTGCAGAGCTGGGATATTCCACTATTCTTTGGAGTGTTGATACTATTGATTGGGAACGTCCGTCTCCAGATGTAATTATCAATCGGGTGATGAAAAAAGTGCATAATGGGGCAATTATTCTTATGCACCCCACTAAATCGACGTTAGAAGCCCTTCCAAAGATTATTCAGGAACTTAAAAACCGTGAATATATATTGGTTACTGTTTCAGAAAATGTTTTTGCCGATATGGTGAAAAAAGACAGCTGAATTATTTGGTTCAGGCTAAACAGTTTAGGCAAATTATTATTTGGGAGGCAATAATGATCTATAAAGACACACTGCCAAATGGGATCAGAGTGATTACAGAAGAATTGCCGTTTGTTCATTCCGTATCTATGGGGATTTGGGTAGGCACAGGGTCCCGTTATGAAAACAAAACGATCCACGGGGTTTCCCATTTTCTTGAACACATGTTGTTTAAAGGTACGGAGAAACGAAATGCAAAGCAAATTGCAGAATCTTTAGAAACAGTTGGCGGACAGATTAATGCCTTTACGTCAAAAGAATTTACTTGTTTTTATGCCCGGGTTCTCAGTGAAAACTTTGGATTGGCAGCTGATGTGTTATCCGACATGTTTCTTCATTCTCTTTTCAGAGAAGATGAGACAGAAAAAGAAAAAAATGTTATATTAGAAGAAATCAAAATGTATGAGGATACTCCTGATGACCTGGTGCATGATGTTTTTGCCAGAACTATTTGGCAGGATAACTCACTGGGGCAGTCAATCATCGGCACGGCTGAATCGGTGCAGAGCCTAACGAGAGAGCAGTTATTAAGTTACTACCGGGATACCTATACACCTCAAAATATTGTAATCGCTGTAGCTGGGAAAATCATCCGGGATCAGGTGATAGATACCATTGGCAGCTTTTTTGACGGGTTTAACGGAGGCCCAAATCCGTTTAACATTCTTGCACCCCAGGTATCGGGAGGAACAAACTATGTTAGTAAAGATATTGAACAGGTGCATCTCTGTCTGGGAAATCCCGGACTGTCAAATCAGGACACCAATATCTATGCGCTTTTAATTCTCAATAGTGTGCTTGGAGGAGGAGTAAGCTCACGCCTTTTTCAAAAAGTCAGGGAGGAGAAGGGTTTAACATATTCCATTTATTCTTACCACTCAGGTTATACCGATACCGGTCTTTTTGGCATTTATGCTGGTACCAGTCCCAAGAGTGTAAACTCCGTTATCGCTATTATCCTGGAACAAATTAATGACATTATAAGGCATGGAGTGACCGACGAAGAGCTTTCGCGGACTAAACAACAAATAAAAGGCAGCATTCTTTTAGGGTTAGAAAACGTGAGTAGCAGGATGAACCGGTTGGGCAAATCTGAAATTAGTTTTGGACGGATCGTCACGCCTGAAGAAGTTGTAGAATCAGTAATGAATGTAAATAACGATTTGATAATCGAGACGGCTCAACAGATTTTTCAGACAGATAAATTTTCTCTGGCGGTGATTGGGCCGGGGACACTCGGTATTGATTTTTCTTCAATGATAAAAAATGTAGTGATTTAAAGTGAATGTGGAAGATTGACACAAAATGAAGTGCAGGATAAAGTGGGAGAGGGAGTTATGTCGGAATTAAAGGTGTCGGTTAAATATCTAGGCCATCACAAAGGTCTAACGAAGCCTCAATACCAGACTCCAGGAGCTGCCGGAATGGATTTGGTGGCGGCTAATGAACAGGATATCATCATTGAGCCGGGGAAATTTGCATTAGTGCCCACCGGGATTTCTTTGGAAATTCCCTCAGGGTTTGAAGCTCAGGTGCGACCCAGAAGTGGTTTAGCATTAAACTACGGGATTACCGTATTAAATAGTCCCGGTACTATTGATAGTGATTACCGGGGTGAAATTAAAGTTATTTTAATTAATCTAGGTGTGGAAAAATATATCATTAGTCGGGGGATGAGAATAGCCCAATTGGTGGTAAACCAAGTAACACGCATCATATTAATCGAGAGCGAGGCTATTATGCAAACGGAAAGAAATACCGGAGGATTTGGGCACACCGGGGTTTAGTTAACAGAGGAATACTCTTCTTTATATTTTCATATATTTCAAATGAAAATAGGGAAGAGGTGATTTTGATGAGGCTGAGTGAATTAATTGGGAAAAAAATTATTAATGTATATGATGGAGGGATTCTTGGTACCGTCGGAGATTCAGACCTAGTGATTGATCCTTTTTCAGGAGAAATTGAATCAATTATCTTACCTAACAAAAGTAACTTAATAAATGTCTGGTTTCAAAAACAGCAGTTGGTTATTCCCTGGTCTTCCGTCAAAAAAGTTGGATCGGAAGTGATCGTTGTAGATCTGGATGAAAGCCACGGTAAAATGTGGTGAACTATTTGTGTATTTACATTAATATGGGATATCCTAAAAATCGCTGTAGGCGATTTTTTTTTTGCAGGAATTTAATTTTATTTCGGGAACTCTTACGTTTAAATATTTTTCGGAAGGTGTTGACAGGATTGCCAGAAAAAATAAAAATTGTCTTTGCCGGTGTAAACGGAAAAATGGGACGGGCTATGCTTAAAGGGATAATGAACGAACCTGATATCGTCATCGTCGGTGCTGTGGATATTGAATCCCGGGGGACAGATATCGGAATGTTGATTGGCTTATCCCCTGTTAATATTTTTGTGGAAGATGATTTGGATCGGGTGTTAAAAAATACTAACCCGGACATATTATTGGATTTTACCAGCCCGGCATCGGTAATGAAGAATATTGAAATTGCGGTGGAAAACAGAGTGGGTTGTGTTGTTGGTACGACAGGCATAAGCCACGAGGAGCTTGAGTCCGTAAAACAATGGTCTTCTCAATACAGAACCCCTGTTTTTATTGCTCCTAATTTTGCCATCGGAGCAGTTTTGATGATGCGCTTTGCCCAAGAAGCAAGCCACTATTTTCCTCACGTGGAAATAATTGAAAAACATCATGATCAAAAAATTGATGCCCCATCAGGGACAGCACTGAAAACCATGGAACTAATTGCTGAAGAAAGAAAGAGCATGCGTCAGGGATCGCCTGCGGAAGTGGAAAAACTTACCGGGTCCCGGGGCGGGGAGTATCAAGGAATGCGTGTACACAGTATCAGGCTTCCCGGTTATGTGGCCCACCAGGAAGTAATTTTTGGCGGTGATGGACAAACATTAGTAATTAAACACGATACTATCAACCGGGATTGTTTTCTCCCGGGAGTACTACTTGCAATTAGAAATCTTAAACACTTGGAAGGAGTGGTATACGGCCTCGAAAAACTATTATGGTAAATAGACAAGCACTTCCAAATTATGTCTTTCATATATTAAATTAGTCATCGGTTCCTGGAGGGGTATAAATGATATGGGGAGATAAAAACCTAGCAATTGTTGGGGGAGACGACCGGGAAATTGTCTTGATTCAAGAACTGACTCATAAAGGATACAGCCTCAGAGTATTTGGTTTTCCTGGAGATATGATTTCTAAACAAGTCCAGGTCTGCAGGAGCGTTTCTGAAGCAGTAACAGGAGCCCGTGTTGTTATTCTTCCTATGCCGGGAATCAAAGATAACCGCCAATTATATACAAAGTATATGCCGGGCGGAGTGAGAGTTGAAAAAGAAGATTTTAGCGGAATCGGCTTCGAAGCTTGTGTTTTAGTGGGGATTGCTTCCCAGTATCTGAAATCACTTGCCCAACTGTTTTCATTTCACCTGGTGGAAGTTGCCGAACAGGATTCGGTCGCCATTCCAAATTCCATACCTACGGCGGAAGGCGCGATCCAAATAGCAATGGAAAAAGTGCCAATAACCATTCACGGTGCTAAAGTGTTGGTTATTGGATTTGGCCGGGTAGCAGATACTTTGGCTTTCAAGTTAAAAGCCTTAGGAGCCATTGTGACGGTGGCGGCAAGGAATCCTGCCCAACTTGCTAAATGCTGTGTTTTGGGCTATCAGGTTGTTGAATTAAATAACCTGGCCAAGTATATTGGGGAGGCAGATCTGATTTATAACACGGTTCCGGCACCGGTACTTGGGAAAAAAATACTCAACCAGGTGAAAAAGGATGTTTTGATAATTGATTTGGCATCCAGCCCTGGGGGAACAGATTTTCCCGCTGCTGAAAATCTAGGTGTGACTGCTATTTTGGCTCCGGGATTGCCCGGTAAGATAGCACCCATTACAGCAGGAAAAATTTTAGCTCAGGCATACCCACCATTGATTGATTCCTGGTTATCCAGATGTACTGATGGCTGAACTGGCAGGCGAAGATTTGGAGGTGCGAATGATGCGGCTAAAGGGACTAAGAGTCGGCTTTGCTATTACCGGTTCCCATTGTACTATTGAACGTGTACTTCATGTAGCGGAAAAAATGGTTTTTATGGACGGGGCAGAGCTTTTTCCAGTCCTTTCAGATACCGTTAACACTATTGATACCAGGTTTGGACCGGCTCAAGGATGGAAAGAATTTTTACACAAAGTATCAAAAAATAAAATTATCACAACAATTGTAGAGGCAGAACAGATCGGACCGAAAAAGCTTTTTGATATTTTAGTTGTTGCTCCCTGTACGGGAAATACCATGGCGAAATTAACCCACGGAATAGTTGATTCTCCCGTTTTAATGGCCATTAAATCACATTTGAGAAATTTGCAGCCGGTGGTTATTGCAATCTCAACTAATGACGGATTAGGCTTTAATGCGGGCAACATTGGAATTTTGCTTAACACAAAAAATATTTATCTTGTTCCTTTTGGACAGGACAGTCCCTCGGGTAAAGCAAACTCCCTGGTTGCCCATATGGAAATGATCCCAAATACAATTGTCGAAGCATTAAAAGGTAAACAATTACAACCATTGCTTGTTTCCTATCAACAGTAAAGTTGTTAAAATAGATATAAATTATGTTGGAGGTATCATCATGAAAAAGTATAACATAGCGGTGGTAGGTGCTACAGGCGCAGTGGGGCATGAAATTCTAAAAGTACTTCAAGAACATGAGTTACCTGTGAATCAGATTAAGCTTTTAGCCAGTGAAAGATCTCATGGCAAAAAAATGGTTTTTCAGGGAAGAGAGCATATGGTAGAGAAAACTGCCCCGGATTCATTTGAAGGCATTGATATTGCACTTTTTGCCGGAGGGGCAGCGAGTAAAGAGTTTGGCCCGGAAGCAGTAAAAAGAGGTTCAGTTGTCATTGACAACAGCAGTGCTTACCGCATGGATCCGGATGTTCCGCTGGTTGTTCCCGAGGTTAACCCGGAGGATGTGAGGTGGCATAAGGGGATTATTGCCAATCCAAACTGTTCTACCATTCAAATGGTGGTCGCGTTAAAGCCGCTTCATGATGCAGCTAAGATTAAGCGGGTTGTTGTCTCCACTTACCAGGCTGTTTCCGGTGCAGGAAAAGAAGCCATTGATGAATTGGAACTTCAAGTGCGCCAGATAAGTAACGAACAGCAAGCCAAAGCGGAAGTGTTTCCTTATCAAATTGCCTTTAACCTGATTCCCCATATCGATGTTTTTTTGGAGAATGATTACACCAAAGAAGAAATGAAGATGGCTAACGAGACGAAAAAGATGTTTCATGATGACAACATAGCGATTTGCGCCACAACTGTGCGAGTACCGGTATACCGGAGTCATTCTGAAGCAATCAACATTGAAACAGAGAAATTATTAACAGCAGCAGAAGCAAGAGAAATACTGCGCAAAGCTCCCGGAGTGGTAGTGGTTGATGACCCTGCCAATAAACAGTATCCAATGCCTTTATATGCTTCTGATACAGATGAAGTGTATGTGGGCAGAATCCGGGAAGATATATCCTGTTCAAATGGTTTAGTGTTCTGGGTCGTGGCGGACCAGTTGCGTAAAGGTGCTGCAACTAATGCTGTACAAATAGCTGAGCTTTTAATTAAAGGGAATCTGATAAACAGGTAGAAGGTGAAGCAATGAACATCGTAGTACAAAAATTTGGGGGAACATCAGTTGCCAGCAGAGACAAACGGAAGCAGGTAGCAAAAAAAGTTGCCCTTGCCATAAAAGAAGGATACCGGGTAGTGGTTGTTGTTTCTGCTATGGGACGTCTGGGAGAGGCATATGCTACCGATACATTGTTGGGTTTGGTCGGTCAGCAGTCCTCCCGGCACATTTCCAATAAAGATTTAGATCTTTTAATGGCCTGTGGGGAAATAATTTCCGGAGTGGTAATGGTAAGTGAACTGAAGGCTGAAGGATATGAAGCAACTTGTTTAACCGGAGGGCAAGCGGGTATTGTGACAGATGAGAGTTTTAGCGATGCCCGAATTATTATGGTTAAACCGGGGGAAGTTTTAAAAGAACTAGAGAAAGTACCGATTGTGATTGTAGCAGGATTTCAAGGGGTAACCCAAGGTGGAAGAGTAACCACATTAGGCAGGGGAGGCAGTGATACCACGGCGGCAGCTTTAGGAGTGGCCTTAAAGGCAGAGCGTATTGATATTTACACCGATGTTGATGGGGTTAAAACAGCTGACCCTCGCGTTGTAGAAGAGGCAAAAACTTTAAGGAATATCACCTACAATGAGGTCTGCCAGTTAGCTCATGAAGGAGCTAAGGTAATTCATCCCAGAGCCGTAGAAATAGCCATGCAGGGAAATGTCCCTCTGCGAATTCTCAATACATTTACGGATGGAGACGGCACCTTAGTCACGAATTGTGCCGGTCAGGGTGAGTCTATAACCGATATTAAAAACGACCGTTTGATTACAGGAATTACCCACAAACCCCATGTAACCCAATTAACTGTGCATAACGACCAAAAAAGCGATGCCGTGCCCGTGAAAATCTTTCAATCTTTGGCCGCAGCAAAAATTAGTGTGGACTTCATCACGATTACTGATGAAAAAATAATATTTACAGTAAAAGATATTGATAAGGACAATGCTGTTTCCATCATAAAAAATCTAGATTTAGAGTTAGATATAAAACCGGATTGTGCCAAAGTAGCGGCCGTCGGAGCGGGGATGACAGGTGTACCGGGGGTAATGGCCAAAATCGTTGAAGCATTGACTGAAGCGGGAATTAAGATACTCCAATCGGCAGATTCCTATACTAGTATCTGGTGTCTTGTAACCCAAAAGGATATGGAAAAAGCAGTCAGAGCGCTGCATAGAAAATTTCAATTAGGGTGAGGTGAATGTCTGTGAATTTTGGCTCTGTAATTACTGCCATGGTTACCCCTTATAAAGATGACGGAAAAGTCAATTACGAGAAGGCGCAGGAACTGGCGGCTTTTCTTATGGAAAATGGTTCTGATAGTATTGTTGTGACCGGAACAACAGGAGAGGCTTCTACTTTGAGCCTGCAGGAGAAGGTAGGGTTGTATAAGGCGGTAAAAGAAGCTGTGGGTAACAATGGTTTTGTTATAGCTAATACCGGTGATAACGAGACGGCAACATCCGTTTTATTAACCAAAGAGGCAGAAAAAAACGGAGTTGATGGGGTGCTTGCAGTTGTTCCTTATTACAATAAACCGCCTCAGGAAGGAATGTTTCGTCATTTTAAGGAGATTGCAGAGAGCACTGATCTGCCCGTAATGCTATATAACGTCCCTTCCCGGACTAGCAGTAACCTGCTTCCTGAAACAGTGGAACGTTTAGCCCAAATCAAAAACATCAATTCGATCAAAGAAGCAAGCGGCTCTATGGATCAAGTTTCCGAGTTGAGGGAAAGACTGCCGGAATTTACTGTTTATTCTGGGGACGACTCTATCACTCTTCCCATGCTTTCTTTAGGTTGCTCTGGCGTAGTCAGTGTAGCATCCCACCTGGTGGGAAAGGAAATTAAATCAATGGTAGAAAAATTCCTTTCCAATGATTATCAGGGAGCGTTGGCTATTCATCTGCATTTATTTAAATTGTTCAAGACACTTTTTATAACCACCAATCCAATTCCGGTAAAAACAGCGCTCAATCAACAAGGTTGGGATCTGGGTGGGTTTCGCCTGCCGATGGTCAACCCGTCTTCTCAAGAGGAAGATATTATTAAGAATATGTTGATGGAATATGGCTTAAAATAATCGTTTTGAATAATTTATAATAAAAAAGGATAAAATAAAAAAAAGTGTTTTTTCCTTTAGGGTTTTGGACTGATAGCAATTTAATATATTTTTTTGGAAGTTTACTTTATTGGTGGCAACACCGCTATTGTTGTCATAATTTTTTTGTAAAGGAGGTGGACAAGTGGCAAATAGAATGGCAAAAGTATCTATAATTCCCTTGGGTGGCTTAGGAGAAATTGGAAAAAACATGACTGCGATCAAATATGGAGAAAGTATTATTGTAATTGACTCCGGTATGATGTTTCCTGAGGAGGATCTTTTAGGAGTTGATATTGTAATTCCTGATTATACTTATCTTTTAGAAAATAAAAGCCAGGTCAAAGGAATAATTCTTACCCATGGACACGAAGACCACATTGGGGCGTTGCCCTATGTATTAAAAGATTTAGATGTACCGGTTTATGGGACTAGACTTACCTTGGGACTTTTACAGGGCAAGTTAAAAGAAAATCACCTAAGTGGCGTCAATTTAAATGTGGTTAAACCGCGGGACGTTCTGAAAATCGACCAATTTAAAATTGAATTTATCAGAGTAAGTCATAGTATTGCTGATGCAATTGCTGTCTCTATCGGTACACCAATTGGAAGTGTCCTCCATACCGGGGATTTTAAAATTGACATGACTCCCATTGACGGGGATACTATCGACTTTCATAAGTTTACCGCCATTGGTGAACAAGGTGTTTTGGTGATGATGAGCGATAGCACCAATGTAGAGCGCCCCGGCTATACAATGTCGGAAAAAAGTGTTGGAGAAACTTTTGACGAGACTTTTCGTTTGGCAAAAAGCCGGATTATTGTAGCATCGTTTGCTTCAAATGTACATCGGGTTCAGCAGGCTATTTGGGCAGCGGCAAAATACAACCGAAAAGTGGCGGTTGTTGGGCGAAGCATGATTAACGTTGTAAATATTGCTTCTGAGCTGGGATATTTAAAAATACCCAGAAACACGCTGATTGATATTGACGAGGTTAGCCAAGTGCCTGGCAACCGGGTGGTAATACTTACAACCGGTAGTCAAGGAGAACCCATGTCTGGTTTAACCAGAATGGCGATGTCGGAACATAAGCAAATACAAATTATTCCGGGAGATACCATCATTATTTCAGCAGTACCTATTCCCGGAAATGAGAAATCAGTGGCGCGTACCATTGATCATTTGTTTAAACTGGGTGCGGATGTGATTCACGAATCAATTGCGGGGATTCATGTTTCCGGGCATGCCAGCCAAGAAGAGCTAAAATTAATGTTAAATTTGGTGAAACCTAAATACTTTGTTCCGGTACATGGTGAGTACCGGATGTTGTATAAGCATGCCAAGCTGGCAGAGCAAATGGGTATTCCGGCAGAAAATATTTTTGTTGGTGAAAACGGACAAGTTTTGGAATTCACCAGAAAAAAAGGGCAATTAGCAGGCCGGGTTCAGGCTGGACGTATTTTAGTGGACGGTCTTGGAGTAGGAGATGTAGGTAGCGTAGTATTGAAGGACCGCAAGCAATTGTCCCAGGATGGGATTTTGATTGTCGTTGTGACTATAAATCGAACGGACTTCCAGCTTGCAACCAGTCCGGAAGTAATTTCCCGAGGATTTGTTTATGTTAAAGAATCGGAGAAGTTAATGGAAGAGGCACGGGATCATGTAAAAGAATTCATCGGAAAATGTGACCAAAATAGAATGAAAGACTGGGCACTTTTAAAATCGGGCATCCGTGAGGTTTTAAGTCGTTTTCTCTATGAGAAAACAAAACGGAGACCAATGATTCTGCCTATTATAACAGAAATTTAACCTTTTCTGTTTAGCTTTACTCGATAAGCAGTTTAGTGCCTGTTTGAAGATTTAGAATTAAATGATGTTTTTAAGAAAAGAAATGCACAGTTTATCCGACTGTGTATTTTTTTTGCTCTCACTACCATACTAAAAGAGAAATGTTGGAAGGAGTGAAAAGATGGAAGAACCCGTAGCGCGGCCCAAAAAAACAATGCAGGGAACAAAAAAAACAGAAATAATTACGGAACTTGGCCAGACTCAAATTCCTGAAGGAAAGAGTAATGTTCATGTTCTTACGATTGTTGGCCAGGTGGAAGGACATTTGGTTATGCCTCCTCAAAATAAAACTACCAAGTACGAGCATATAATACCCCAGCTTGTTGCGGTTGAACAAAATCCGGAGATAGAGGGATTGCTTGTCATACTCAATACTGTTGGTGGTGATGTAGAAGCAGGATTGGCTATTGCCGAAATGATCAGAACTCTTTCTAAACCTACTGTGTCCTTAGTATTGGGAGGAGGACACAGTATTGGGGTACCTATTGGTGTAGCTGCCGATTATTCATTTATTGCCCATTCCGCTACCATGACGATTCACCCCATCAGGTTGACAGGGTTGGTGATTGGGGTTCAGCAAAGCTTTGATTACTTGGAAAAAATGCAGGATAGGGTGATTAATTTTATTGTAGACAATTCTAAAATTGACGAGAATGAACTGCGCCGTTTAATGACGACCAGTGGGGAACTTGCCCGGGACATCGGTACTGTTGTTGTAGGTAAGGATGCTGTTAAAATCGGTTTGATTGATGCGGTGGGAGGTGTCAAAGAAGCGATAAGTACCCTGAATCGACTCATAGAGGAAAAGAAACAGGCGAAAGGAGTGCATTAAATTGCTTCTTTGGACAATTATGCCGGAAGACATTGTATTGGAAGGCGTAGAAAAAACCCGAACATTTCGTCAAGTAGAGTATCAGAACAAAAATTTGATTATAGAAATGGGAGAGAATGGTAAAGGTAAGGTTGCCCAAATATTAAGCACCGACCCCAGTGATTTTCTAGATCCGGATTTAATTCCGGGAAAGGAAATTTCGATAAACTAGTGAAAAAAAACTCCTGCTGTTTAAGTGGGAGTTTTTTTGCAACACCTCTAGCTTACTTTAACTAAGATTGGTTAATAATTATTTTAGAATAATAGCAAAGGAAAAAAACTCGTGGTATAATCTATGTGGTATTGGTTGGGAAAAGCCCAATCATTTTCTCTCAAATTGTAGCGTAATCAAAAACATATACCAAAGGAGATACGGACTTGTGACAATTTTGTTTGGTTTGTTCGGCGGCTTAGCTATTTTTATTTTTGGTATGCATTTTATGGGCGAGGGTCTGCAAAAGGCTGCCGGAGACCGGATGCAAAAAATATTGGAGGCATTAACCAGTGTTCCGGTTATCGGTGTTTTGGTAGGGGCTTTGGTAACTGCGATTATCCAGAGTAGTAGTGCCACCACTGTGATGACGGTTGGTTTTGTTAATGCCGGTTTGATGAATTTAAAACAGGCTATTTCAGTGATAATGGGCGCAAATATTGGGACAACCATGACCGCCCAGTTGATTGCTTTTAAACTGAGCAATTTTTATTTACCGATTATTGCATTAGGTTTTGGCTTTTACTTCTTTGCTAAAAGAAAAAATTTTAAATATATTGGACAAGTAGTTTTCAGTTTTGGTTTACTGCTGATGGGTTTGGAAATCATGGGAGACAGCATGAGACCCTTAAGAGAGTACCAGGGTTTTCGTGATGTCATTGCCAGCTTTGGGCAATACAAAATACTGGGCGTCATAACAGGCTTAGTAATGACTACCTTGATTCAGAGCAGCAGTGCCACAATCGGTATCTTGATGGCTATGTCCACTCAAGGACTTATCCCATTGGAGGTTGCTCTGCCCGTACTTTTAGGGGATAATATTGGGACTTGTGTCACCGCTGTTCTAGCCAGTATCGGAGCCAAACTGTCTGCAAAAAGAGCTGCAGTGGCCCATGTTTTCTTTAATGTAACGGGTACTCTGATTTTTGTTATTTTCATGCCGCTTTTTATAAAGTTGATTTTGACAATTTCACCTCCGGATGATATCGCCAGGCAGATTGCCAATGCTCATACCAGCTTTAATTTAATTAATACCATGATATTCATACCGTTGATTTCCATATTCTCGAATTTTATAACCAAAGTTGTTCCCGGCAAGGAGAAGATTATTAAGAAAGGGCCTGTTTATTTGGATCAAAGAGTATTAAGTTCTCCATCGATTGCTATTTCTGTGGCCAATATGGAGATTATCCGGATGGGGGAACTTGCTGCGGATAATTTGGATAATGCCATGCGCGCTTTTGTAAAGCGAGACGCTCAGTTACTCCAGGATGTGATGGATATTGAAGATGTCATTGATCAATTGGAGGAAGATATTACTGAGTATTTGGCCAAGATTTCTCAACATCGGGGACTTACTGAATCATCATCTTCTCTGCATACAGGCCTTTTGCATGCAGTGAACGATATTGAAAGGGTGGGGGACCATGCCCATAATATTGCCCACTTAGCTGAGATATCTATTGAAGAAAATATTCCCTATTCTGAATATGCTCTTAATGAACTAAAGATAATGCATAAACTTGTTTCCGATACTTTTAAAGCTGCTGTTCAAGGGTTGAGGGATAATGATATTACTCTTGCGGAAAAGGTACTTGAAAATGAAATGAAGATTGACGAAATGGAGAAGAGCTTAAGGCGAAGTCACATTCTTCGTTTAAATGAAGGTTACTGCATACCTCATTCCGGTGTAATCTTCCTTGACATTATCAGCAACCTAGAGCGGGTAGGTGACCATTCTACGAATATTGCTAGTGTGGTGAAGCAGGATATATAATAGGTTTTAACGAAAACAAGTTATTTTGTCCTAAATCCAAACATGCGCAACAGAGAGTTGCGCTTTTTTAAAGGAGTTCTGCTCATCGATATCGAAACAATGTCATCTGAAAAGGAGGCGACAGGCTTTGGCCGGGAAGGTTTCTCAAGGATTGAAGGAAGGGTTAAAAAACGAAATCATCGGGATAGCAATGATTGCTGTATCTATCCTGCTCCTCGTTAGTTTTTGGCTGGTGCCAGTCGGATATTATTCACCATATTCGTCCAGAGCCGGCGCTGTAGGAGGGTTTCTCGTTAGAGTATTGGCAGGAATTGCCGGAAACGGGAGATTTTTATTTCCCCTAATAATGGGAGTTGCCGGCTTCGTAATGATGCGGGGCAAATCAAAATCCATTTTAAAACAAAAATTTTTAGGGATGTTGATCCTCTTTTTAACCGCCTTGGCTTGGCTGCATTTTCCAGTCAGTGCTCCTAACGTTAAAACATATTTGGCTCTTGGAGTTCAGGGGAGTGGCGGTGGTTTGGCCGGAGCAGTCATTTGTTGGTTACTGAAGACGGGGTTTGGCAGAATTGGTGCTATGGTTATATTAAGCGCTTTTACCATAGTCAGTGTTCTGTTGATTACCGATATATCCCTGGCTGGGGTACTTAAGAAAATTTGGGCTAAAATACTTACCTTTTATCAATCGGTAAAGCAGTTTTTATTAAATTTTCTCTATGAAGAGGTTGACGAAGATTCATTAAAGTCTGCTAAAAATAAATCGGTTTCCAACCTGCCCTATGAAAAAGAAGAACAGGATGTACCGGTGATTATTTCCCATGATGAGATGTTCCATGATGAAAATGTTGTAAAAAAGCAAGAAGAAGAGGTTAATCCTCTTCCCCGGCCTTTAGAGATAGTTTCTCGACAGGAAAAAGATGATAGTTGCGATAAAGATAAAGATAAAGTTAAAGATAAAGATGCCGGTGAGTATACCTTGCCAAACACAGATATCTTGCAGGAAAGTGTTAAAGTAAAGAACCCACGTATTAGTAAGGATATCACCGATCGGATTCGTTTGCTGGAAGAAACATTAGACAGTTTTGGGGTTAAGGTAAAAGTTACCCAAGTAAGCTGCGGCCCCGCTGTGACCAGGTATGAAATGCAGCCTTGCCCGGGGGTTAAAGTTAGCAAAATTCTCAGCCTTTCGGACGATATAGCGCTCAATCTTGCAGCTCGTGATGTCAGAATTGAAGCTCCGGTTCCTGGAAAATCAGTGATTGGCATTGAGGTGCCTAGGGATGAGGTCTCGACTGTCTGTTTCCGCGAGGTACTGGAAAGCAGCCAGTTTTTGCAGTCAAAATCAAAATTGACAATTGCTCTAGGAAAAGATATTACCGGAAATTCAGTGGTGGCGGATTTAGCTTCAATGCCCCACCTTTTAATTGCCGGGGCAACCGGTTCCGGAAAGAGCGTCTGTATGAATACGTTAATTTGCAGTATTCTTTTCAAGGCTCGACCAGGGGATGTTAAATTTCTCATGATAGATCCTAAAATGGTAGAATTGACTAATTATAATGGTTTGCCTCATCTACTTTCCCCGGTTATTACAGATTTAAAAAAAGCAGCAGGAGCACTAAAATGGGTAGTGCGTGAAATGGAAAATCGGTACAATGTTTTTGCCTCCACCGGGGTAAAAGATTTGTATAGTTTTAATGAGTTAAAGCAAGGCTCCGGGGAAGAAATTCCCCAGATTGTTGTGGTAATTGATGAATTAGCAGATTTGATGATGGTAGCGGCTAGAGATGTGGAAGATTCTATCTGCCGGCTGGCCCAAATGGCTCGTGCGGCGGGCATTCATCTATTGGTAGCAACCCAGCGGCCCTCTGTGGATGTCATTACCGGCTTAATTAAAGCAAACATCCCTTCGCGAATTGCTTTTGCCGTATCGTCGCAGATTGATTCTAGAACCATTCTTGATATGGCAGGGGCGGAAAAGCTATTAGGTAAAGGTGACATGCTTTTTTACCCGGTAGGTGCTGCTAAGCCCATTCGGGTACAGGGTGTATTTCTTTCCGAACAAGAAATTGGCGCGTTGGTCCAATATTTAAAAGCACAGGGAAAACCCCAGTACGTTGATGGGGTGACCACTTCAGGAAGTCAAAAAGGCGAAAAGCCTTTAGAGGATGAACTGTTTTCAGATGCTGCTAAAATGGTTATTGAAGCAGGACAGGCATCTGTCTCACTTCTCCAACGCCGCTTTCGCATTGGTTATTCTCGGGCAGCTCGATTAATGGATATGCTGGAGAGTAGAGGAATTGTCGGAGGGTATGAGGGATCGAAGCCAAGGAGTGTACTTATCAGTATGGAGCAATTTGAAAATTTGGCCAATCAGTAAAAGTTAAAAGAATGCCATTGTGGATTTTGTTGTTTTATCCCGTATGCTTTGTTATACTATTTTTAAGATTAAAAAAGCAAGATGCTTGCTAACGATGGCAAAACTTAAAAGGACAGAGAAAACAGGAGAATAAAATGATAACGCCTTTAGAAATCGACCAAGCATTAAGTCTATCCTATCCACTGTTTGTCGATGTCCGTTCTGAGAGGGAATTTAAAGTAGATCATATTCCCGGGGCAATCAATGTTCCCTTGTTTAATGATGAGGAGCGGGCACTTGTGGGAACGGTTTATAAAACTCAAAGTCCGGAACAGGCCCGATATTTAGGTTTAAAAATAGTTTCCCCAAAATTGCCGGATTTAGTGCAATTGATCCAGAGCCAAGGAGAAGGTCGCGAGATTGTCTTATACTGCTGGCGGGGAGGCATGAGAAGCCTTTCTCTGGCTACTGTGCTTGATTTAATGAATATACATGTTTATCGGTTGTGCGGAGGATATAAATCTTTTCGCCGCTGGATATGTTCTTATTTCTCACAGGATAGTTTTCCTTTTCAGGTGGTTGTTGTTCACGGTTTAACGGGTACGGGAAAAACAAATGTTCTAAAAAAGTTAGCTGAGCGGGGAGTACCTGTTCTGGATTTGGAGGGATTGGCGGGTCACAGGGGCTCTGTATTTGGCTCTGTCGGTCTTTCGGATCAACCGACCCAAAAATACTTTGAATCGTTGATCTGGAATCAATGTGATAAATTTAAGAACCTAGGTTATCTAGTTGTCGAATGCGAGAGCAAAAGGATTGGCAGATTAGTATTACCACTCCTTTTAATTAATGGGATGAAAGCTGGAAGACATATTTTACTATATGATACGTTGGACAATAGAGTTAAACGTATTTTTGAAGAATATGATGTAAATAAGAATCGAGAGGAACTGGCAAAAATATTAGGCAACTTGAAAAATAGATTAGGACTCAAAAGAATTAATGAGTGGCAAAGCTTAATCATGGAAGGTAAATCATATCCCGTGTTGGAGAAGCTGCTTGTTGATTATTATGATGTTTTTTATAAATACACGGACCATCCCTCTGCCGAGTTCGAATTAAGTGTTAACTCGGCTGATGAGGACCTAGCGGCAAATGAGATTGCGGACTTTTTAACAAAATAATTCCCGAGGTGATTATCATGAGCCAGATAGGAGAGGAATTAGTAAGGGCTAGACTTGAAAGAGGATTAAGCCTGCACGATGTGGAGGAGGCTACCAAAATCCGGGCTAAATACTTGACGGCTTTGGAGGAGGAAGAATTCGATTCCTTACCGGGCAGGGTATATGTCATTGGTTTCCTGCGCACTTATGGGAAGTTTTTAGGGCTTGATGATGAAATGCTTGTTTCCGAGTACAAAGAACAGTACGGAACAACAACAATTTTTATTGAAGAAGAGATAGCTGCTCCTAAAACAGATAAAAAAAATAACAAAAAATTTCTTGTTATTCTGTTCTGCGCTGTATTGCTGGTAGTTTGTGCCGTTGTCTTATTAAAGCTTTCCGGTTCTGATTCTCCACCGCCGGCAAATCCTTCCGGAATGGAAACTCCTGTCGAAGATACGGCAAATCAGAATAAACCTTCGGAGGATCAAAACAAGCTCCCAGGAAATAATGAAAATGAATCACCTTTTACACCATCAGAAAATACGGATGAGAAGGAACAAGAAGTAACAGTTACAGTAAATGTCAAGGAAGCTACCTGCTGGTTGAATGTAAATATAGATGGTAAAAACAATTTTCGCGGTACTCTTGTGGCTGGGGAGTCTCGGACATTTACCGGCAAAAGTCTGATAAAAATCAGGTTTGGTAATGCCGGGGCAGCGGAGGTCGTCACTAACCAAGGAACCGAGTATCCGGTAGGCATGTCAGGCCAGGTTGTGGATAAGGAGTATACCATTAACAATTAATAAGGGAAAAGAGGATTAGGTTTGACCTATAATATTGCACTGGCTAGTCTCGGGTGTTCCAAAAACTTGGTCGACAGTGAGATTATGCTTGGTCTCTTAAAAGAAAATAATTATCAAATAACAGAAGATTTTATCAAGGCGGATGTCATTATCGTGAACACCTGCGGGTTTATCCTATCTGCCAAGGAGGAATCTATTGAGACGATCCTTTCTATGGCTCAATACAAAAAAACCGGAAACTGTAAAGTACTGGTGGCAACCGGGTGTTTAGTTGAGAAATACCGGGAAGAGCTGGCTCAGGAACTCCCGGAGATTGATGGTTGGTTGGGAACAGGTGACTTTCAAAATATAGTATCTTTACTTGATTTAAAGTTAAAAGGCAAGACTTCTTTCTCCATGCCATTGCCGGAAGAATTTCATCGGTTTAGAATGCGCACAACTCCAGAGCATCTGGCATATGTAAAAATAGCCGAAGGTTGTGATAATCGGTGTACCTATTGTCTAATTCCCCAGATGAGGGGCAGGTACCATAGTAAACCGATGGAATCTATCAGGCAGGAGGTTAGGGAACTTCTTTCTCAGGGAGTGAAGGAGATCAATCTGATAGCTCAGGACAGCACTTATTATGGTATGGATATCTACGGAGAAGAGAAATTGCCGGAATTATTAGCTTCTCTCGCAGAGGAAGATGTTCCTTGGATTCGTTTATTTTACAGCTATCCGGCAAGGATATCGAAAAAATTGTTAGATGTTTTGGCGGCGTATCCTAATATATGCAAATACCTGGATATACCCATCCAGCATGCGGATGATTTTATATTAAGGAGAATGGGTAGACATGAAACCGGGGAAGATTTGGTCCGGTTAATTGATACTATTCAAGAGACAATTCCGCAAGCAGCAATTAGAACTACGTGCATGGTTGGATTTCCCGGGGAAACGGAAGAAAGATTTGAAAACCTGCTTGATTTTGTTTCTAAAGTAAAATTTGATTGGTTGGGCGCATTCACTTTTTCCAGAGAAGAAGATACTCCGGCAGCACTCTTATCGGAACAGGTGCCGGAAGAAATTAAACAAGATCGCTATGATCGATTGATGTCCTTACAAACGGAAATTTCTCTAGAGAATAAGAAAAAATGGCTTGGTAGAACAATTAATGTGTTAGTTGAAGGAAAATCATCTGGTAATCCCGAATATTTTATTGGAAGATCGCAATTTCAAGCGCCGGATGTGGACGGTGTGGTGTTCATAAAGGCCCGAAACCTAAAAGTTGGCCAATTTGTTCCGGTGACGATAAGCGATTCTGATATTTATGATTTGGTAGGAGAGATTAAAGCGCAATGAATTTGGCCAACAAGTTGACATTAGCAAGAATTTTCCTAGTGCCTATATTTATGTTAATATTACTCACCAGAATACCCCTATATGGTGATTATTTGGCTGCCTTAGTATTCATTATTGCTGCCAGTACAGATGGTTTGGATGGTTATATTGCCCGGTCCCGAAAACAAGTAACCAATCTGGGTAAATTTATGGACCCCTTGGCAGACAAATTATTAATTTCAGCAGCACTTATTTCCCTGGTAGAACTGGATCTTATTAAGGCATGGGTTGCTATTGTCATCATCAGCAGGGAATTTGCAGTTTCCGGATTAAGAGCGATTGCTGCAGGAGAGGGAGTAATCATTGCTGCTTCTAAGCTTGGTAAATATAAAACCGTATCTCAGATTGTTGCAATTGTAGTTATTCTTTTACATGACTTCCCTTTTAGTGCATGGCAAATTCCCATCGGTCAGATCCTTTTGTATATAGCTGTGATTTTTACTATCGTCTCGGGGGTAGATTATTTTATAAAAGCAAGAAGGCTTCTCAAAAAATAAGCGCTTAGGCGCTTCTTTTAGTTAAGAGAAAGTCCTTTTCTTTTTGCCATCCATTTCATAAGGTTTTTACCTTATCCTCATGTTATACTTTTATGAGAGAGTCGTATGATGGGGGTGAAAGATATCAATGAAAGTGAATATAAAAAGTTTTGTCTGGACCGTGATTTTTGCCGGTCTTTTTTTCGGCCTGTTGGTCGGCTTACAGTTTGGGATAAAATCTCTATTTGTAGATGACCGTTTTGAAAAACAACTGGCGACAGTTTCGGGAATTGAAGATATCAGTATTGATCAGGAACAGGTGATTAATATCCAAGTAAGCCAGGAAGAAAACATTAAAACTGTTTATGAAGAAATTGACCAAATTATCAAAAACAAAAGATATACGGTAAATGTAATCAGTAATTCTACGGAAAAACTTGATCGCTTGGGAGAAAAATGCGAGATTGCTATTGAGGAAGCAATGGTTCGAGGGAACTTCATAGAAATGGAAACTTACGTCGCTCAGCTTGCTCACGATAATCAAGCTGAAGCAGATGTTTTTATTGACGAAAAAAGAGTCTACCTACAGTTGAGGTCAGGCAGCAATTATCTATACAGGGTAATTAACCGTCCTCAAACAGTTCAAGAATTGGCAAATCGGACATAAGGGGGGATGTTGATGCGAAAGGAAATAATTCTCGGGGGGTTGATTGCTCTTATCGCTTTTTTGGGTTATATTGGTTTTGATATATTTCCCATTATTATGTTGGCAGGAATAGGATATGCCGTATATTACCTGGTGCAGAAAAAAGGGATGGTAAAAAATAATAATATTGGAGTAACTGTTAATTCCCACAGTATCAATTTTAATGATATTGGTGGTCAGAATCCCGCGAAGCAAGAAATTCAAGAGGCATTGGAATTTATGCTTAAACTTGAGAAGTTTAAAGATATGGGTATTCGTCCCTTAAAAGGTATTCTCTTGACAGGCCCTCCCGGTACCGGAAAAACCCTCTTGGCCAAAGCGTCGGCCACATATACCGATTCTGTCTTTGTGGCGGCTTCCGGTTCGGAATTTATTGAGATGTACGCCGGTGTCGGCGCTCAGCGCGTCCGGAATATTTTTGAATCGGCTCGTCAGCAGGCAAGAAAAATAAAAAAATCAGGGGCGGTAATTTTTATTGATGAAATAGAAGTTTTGGGGGGAAAAAGAGGTTCCCACACGAGCCATTTGGAATACGACCAAACTCTTAATCAACTTCTTGTGGAGATGGATGGTATTAAAAATGATGAAGATGTGCAGGTATTAATTATTGGGGCGACTAACCGGGCTGATTTGATTGACTCGGCTCTTTTGCGCCCAGGACGTTTTGACAGAGTAGTAAATGTGGATCTTCCGGATGTAACAAGCCGCAAGCATATTTTAAAAATTCATACAGGCAACAAACCGCTGTCTGAGGAACTGGAATTGAGTAAAATTGCCCAGGAAACTTTTGGTTTTTCTGGCGCTCAGTTAGAAAGTGTTTGTAACGAGGCAGCCATTTATGCTATGAGAGAAGGAGAAGAGGTTATTTCCGAGCGTCATTTTAAAGAAGCGGTTGATAAAGTGATGATGGGGGAAAAGGCTGAGAAAAAGCCGACTCCGGAGGAAAAGAAAAGGATTGCCTATCATGAATCAGGACATGCCCTAGTGAGTGAGTTGACAAGAAGCGGTTCTGTCTCCTATGTTACCATCACTTCCCGAGGGAACGCCCTTGGCTATATGCGTCAGGCCCCCGATTCCGATAAGTATCTTTATACGAAAGAATTTCTCTTAGGACAAATAAATATCTGCCTTGGCGGGGCGTTGACGGAAGAAATGATTTTTGGAAATAGAAGCTCCGGAGCGGCTGGAGACTTCCAACAAGCAGTCAATTTAGCTAAACAGATCATTGAATGTGGGTTATCAGGTTTAGGCATTATTGACACAGGTCTTGTATCCAACCAAATAGTACACGAGGAAATGCAAAAGATATTAAATAAACAAGAAACGGTGACGAAAGAATTAATTAACAAGCACGCCCGAGCACTAGAGAGAATTGTAGAGATACTTCTTGAAAAAGAAAGTATCTCAGGTGACGTGATGCGGGAGATTCTTCAGGAGAGAAGTTTTTTCCCAATACCGGCGGAACCGGCTAATACTGAATGTTTGACACAATAATAATCATAAAGAAAATATAATAAAACCCCAAATCTTAATGACTTGGGGTTTTATTTATTCATGGGATCGAATGAGCGCTGTTTTTAAAATACGGGAACAACGGCTCCTTGGTAATTACCTTCAATGAATTCTTTAACTTCGGGAGAAGTAAGAACTTCATCCAGTACCTTTAAATCTTCTCGGTTTTCATCACCTTGTCTTACAGCAACGATATTGGCGTAGGTATCTGCTGCTAGAGAATCCGGTTGTTCAGCTACAATGGCATCTTCATCAGGGCTTAAACCGGCGCCGATGGCATAATTCCCATTGATAATGGCTGCTGTCACATCAGAAAGAGCCCGGGGAATCTGCTCAGCAGGAAGTTCAACTATTTCGATATTCTTGCTGTTTTCAATAATATCTCTTTTTGTGGCTTTCAAACCGGCTGCTTCATCGATTTTGATTAAACCGTTGTCCTGGAGCAAAAGTAGTGCTCTGGCTTCGTTAGTGACATCATCGGGAACGGCAATTTCCGCTCCTTCTTCAATTTCATCCAATGATGTGATTTTTTCAGAGTAAAGTCCGAGAGGTTCAAAGTGAATTTTTTTCGTCCAGGTTAGATCCAGGTTATTTTCCGCACTGAAATCTTCCAGGTAGGGAAGATGCTGAAAATAGTTTGCATCCAAGTCTCCGGCCGCCAAAGCATTATTGGGAATAACATAGTCATTAATTACTTCAACCTGAAGGTCAATCCCCTTTTCTTTTAACAATGGTTGGGCAAACTCTAAAATTTCTGCATGGGGAACGGGAGTAGCACCGATACTGACAACTTTAAGTTCTTCGTTATCCTGGCCGTCAGACGGAGCCTGCTCAGATTGGCCGCAGCCAAAGGCAAATGCGGCCAAAGCAAAAACAAGCAATAAGGCAAGAATTTTTTTCATAAAATAACCTCCTTAAATTAATTCTTTTTGTTTAATTTTTGGGCAATGTGATCACCCATCATTTGCAGGAGTTGAACCAACACAATTAAAGTGACTACTACTGTGAGCATAATATCAGGTCTGTAGCGGTAAAAACCGTATCTGACCCCTAGGTCGCCTAAACCACCTCCTCCCACAAAACCTGCCATGGCGGAATAACCAATCAATGTGATGGTAGTAATTGTCGCACCTAGTACCAAAGAGGAAAGCGCTTCGGGGACTAAAACTTTGCGGATCAGTTGCCAGGGACTGGCGCCCATGGACAGGGAAGCTTCAATCAGACCCCATTCTACTTCCTTTAGGCTTGTCTCCACCATGCGGGCAACAAAGGGAATTGCTCCTATTGTCAGGGGGACTATTGCGGCAGTTGTACCAATGAATTTTCCTACCAAAAGTTTGGTAAAGGGAATGAGGGCAACCAAAAGTATGATAAAAGGAAGAGAGCGGGTTGCATTAATTACGACAGCAAGTACTTTGTTTAAGGGCAAATTTTCCGCAATATGTCCTTTTTCTGTTATTACTAAAATTATTCCCAGAGGCAGTCCAAAGAGATAAGCAATTGCAGTTGAGAAGAAAACCATATAAAATGTTTCGATAAGTGCTTCTCCCAGCATGGATGCAATCTCTAAAAATTCTCCGCTAAACAAGGTTTCCATTGCGATCCAACACCTCCACCTGCAAGTTGCATGATTTCAAATAATTAATGGCGTCATCCACATCTCCGCCGGACCCGGGAAGTAATTCTAATGTCAGGGAGCCGAAAATGGTATCTTTAATGTGATCGATATTACCATACAAAATGTTTGCTTGCACCCCAAATTTTTGGACCAGGGAAGAAATCAACGGTTCGGCGGCTGTTTCTCCAATGAAACTTACCCGGATAACCTTCCCCTTATCCCCTTGGTGAAGCAGTTGTGATTGTCTTTCCTTAATTACAGGTGGGATTTCCGTGTTGACAATGCTGTTAATAAAATTTCTTGCCATTGCTGTTTTGGGGTTAGTAAACAAATCAAGCACTGATCCTTGTTCGACAATTATTCCCCGATCCAACACTCCCACGGAATCACAAATTTCTTTAATTACATGCATTTCATGGGTAATTAAAACAATCGTTAGATTGAGTTTTTTGTTGATATCTTTAAGTAGTGTTAGGATAGACTTGGTAGTTTCCGGGTCTAAAGCGGAAGTTGCTTCGTCGCATAAGAGTACTTTAGGATCATTAGCTAAAGCCCGGGCAATGCCTACCCGCTGTTTTTGCCCTCCGCTTAATTGACCAGGATAATTATTGGCCTTATCTTCCAGACCTACCAGACTTAATAACTCGGAAACCTTTTTTTCACGAGTATCCTTTGGGACATTGGCGATCTCTAAGGGAAATGCCACGTTTTCAGCTACTGTCCGGGACCAGAGTAGGTTGAATTGTTGAAATATCATGCCTATCTTCTGGCGTGCTCGGCGCAGTTCTTTTTGGGAGAGATGGGTAAGGTCTTCACCATCTACGAGAACGGTTCCCGCGGTTGGTTTTTCCAGAAGATTGATACACCTTACCAAGGTGCTCTTTCCCGCTCCGCTCAAGCCAATGATGCCGAAAATTTCACCTGGGGAGACATGGAGACTGACATCTTCTAAAGCATGTACCTCCATACCCCTTGCCGCATATACTTTTTTTAAATTGGAGATGGTAATCAAGAATCTGCCTCCTCAATTAGAAATTAAAAAACTCTGCCGGCAGGGCAGAGGGGTTCAATTTTCAGGTTGACTCCTATCCGCCAGGCGCATTACCTGCAGGAATTAGCACCGTTTCTGTTTATTTCAGATGGTTGCCGGGCATCATAGGGCCTGTCCCTCAGCCTACTCTTGATAAGAGATAATTATTCAAATTTCAACATATTTTATCGTATCATAGGCAGTCCTATTAGGTCAATAAAAAAATGTCAGATGATTGCTTGACGGCTTTTTTGGTGAAAAAAGGTTTTTAACAATTTTATAGCGAATTCCCTAAGGATGAATATGGGGTGAAGAAATGGAAGAAGCATTAGTTATAAAAATGATGAAAGAAAAAGGTTTGACGATTGCTTTGGCGGAATCCTGCACCGGCGGATTAGTAAGCGGTGCGATTACTGCTGTACCCGGAAGTTCGGAGTGCTTTGGCTATGGGGTTGTAACATACAGTAATGAGGCCAAAAACAAGCTATTAAACGTACCGCGGGAAGTGCTTGATAAATATGGAGCGGTCAGCCCCGAGACCGCGGTTTTGATGGCTCAAGGAGTGCGCCGATTGGCTCAATCGGATATTGGTCTTTCTATTACTGGCATCGCAGGGCCGTCCGGAGGCAGTGCCGAAAAACCGGTAGGATTGGTTTTTTTTGCTTTTGCCAATGAGACATCATGTATTTGTGAGAAATTTAATTTCCAAGGGAATAGAGATGAGGTTAGAAAGTCCACAGTCCGCCAGGCTTTTAATATGATTTGGCATTACGGGGTTTTACCACGATGAGAGCTTTTATTGCGATTGAATTAAACAAAGAAATAAAAAATAATCTTGCTCAGATTCAGACTTATTTCCGGAAGGACTACCCGGAAATTCGATGGGTTCCCCCACAAAATTTTCATCTTACCTTAAAGTTTTTAGGGGAAGTCAATGCCGGAGACCTTCAAGATATTAAAAGCAAGTTGACTGTTATTTCCAGTGGTTTTCGACCGTTTGCCGTCAGATTAAAAGGAGCGGGCTTTTTCCCTGGATCGTACAATCCAAAAGTATTTTGGGCCGGGATAATTGCTGAACCGGAATTATTTATCTTTGCTGAAAAAATTAACTCTTCCATAACCCAAGGAGACAACAAGAAATTCTCCCCTCACATTACTCTTGCCAGGTTTAATCGAAAATTTACCTGTGGGGAAGAACTGCTTAATAGGATAAAGAGCCAAGTCCCGGAAGGATGGGGGGGAATGCAGGTAGGCTGTGTAAATTTAATGGAAAGCATTTTAAGGCCGGGAGGGCCTATTTACAGAAGGATTTATACAATTAGTTTATAACATATTGACATTGGATAGAAAGAACATTATAATGACACTAGGCGAACAAGTGTTTGTAAAAAGGGGGATGGGCATGTCAGACAAATTGCAAGCGTTAGAAGCTGC
>JAQVXR010000038.1 GCA_028709045.1 Desulfitobacteriaceae bacterium
TCAGCCGTGGAGACCAGTTCCTTTGTCCACATGGAGACCACTTTCTCATCTGCCTTTTCGTTGCCCACTCTCGGTTCAGCCGCACCAATTGTCGTCCCCGAGGCCATAAATATTTGTTCCCCAGCCAAAGTAATCAATGCACCGGCGGAAATCGCCTTATGTTTTACAAAACAGGCACTGGGAACCGGGGAGGCAAGAATCCGGTCCTTAATGTGGATGGCAGCATCAATTCTTCCCCCGTATGTATCGACCTCCAAAAGAACGTAATCAGCCTTACTATTTTCCGCCTCATCATAGGCCCTTTCCACAAAGGACGCAAGGCCGGGATCAATAGTCCCGCTGATGGGAACAACATATACCAAATCACCGGGTTCTGCTTGAACCGAAGGCACTATAATATTAATTAAAATTAAAGTGTATAAAAATACCCGCCATAGTTTTCGCATACATTCACCGCCTAAGCACATAATTCCCTTAACTTGTGCTATATTATACCAAGGATTTCGCCTAAATTACAACAATATTATTACGGAATTAAACTAATATAAAAACCCGGCATCCTACAGAATACCGGGCCCTTTGTTCTTCAACAGAGCTGGAGGGTTTAGTGCCATTTACGCTTTCTAGCCGCTTCAGATTTTTTCTTTTTCTTTACACTGGGCTTTTCATAATGCTCGCGTTTCCTAATCTCAGCTAATACGCCCGATTTCTGACAGGTGCGTTTAAAACGGCGCAGAGCACTGTCCAGTGTTTCATTTTTACCAACCCGAATTTCACTCAACCTTATTCTCCCTCCCTCCGCTACTATCCATGATGCTGTGAGTATGTTGGGACATTTAGTGCAATGAATATAAAAAATACACGACTTATATTATACAGGAAAATCCACCTACAGTCAACCCATCAGACAAATAGGCCCAGTTTATGTCCACCTAAAAGATGGAAATGCAAGTGGAATACTTCCTGGCCACCATCGACTTTACAGTTATTTACCAACCTAAACCCGTTTTCTTCAAGACCTAACTCTTTGGCGATTTGCACAGCAGCCAGATAGATCCTACCAATTAAACCAGCATCCTCAGACTTAAGTTGAGTAGCGTCCGTTATGTGTTTTTTGGGGATGATAATAACGTGTACGGGAGCAACAGGGTTGATATCTTTAAAAGCTAGAATTTCTTCATCTTCGTAGACTGCTTGCGCCGGAACTTCCTTATTGACCATTTTACAAAAAATACAGTCGGCCATGATTTCACCCCCTTTAAAAACAGAAAAACCCGCTGCCTCTGTTGAAGACCCTGGCAAAATCGGACTCTTTAATTAATCTATCGAAACATGCTGTCCGTAGACCACACCATCAGAATACCTTCCTAAAAAAACCTTGGTAAAAGATCCTCTTAAATCCTTTTCAAAGGGAAAAACCACCTTTAAATAATTGTCGGTATGGCCTTCCCAAAAAAAAGCATCTTTTATTTTTGTTTCTTGTTCTACCAGTACCGAAAAAACTTTTCCTATATTTGTTTCGGCATATTTTGCCGATAACCTTCTTCCCAATGAAATTAATTCCTTGCTCCGTTCCTCCTTAATCTTCCAATCCACCTGTTTGGGAAAACCCGCTGCCGGAGTACCACGGCGGGGGGAATATTTAAAAACATGAAGAGCACTGAAACCAATCTTTTCGGTAAATACTAAAGTATGCTGAAATTCTTCTTCCGTTTCACCGGGAAAACCCACCATAATATCGGAGGTAATGGCAATTCCCGGAATCCTTGTTCGGATTTCACCCACCAGATTCTCATAATCATCGGTGGTATAGACCCGATTCATTCTTTCCAAAACCCGGTCATCGCCACTTTGAAGAGGAATGTGCAGATGCCGGCATAGCACTTCGGATCCGGCCATTAAATCCAATAGTTCTTCATTTACCTCATTAGGATCTATGGAACTGATGCGTAATCGTTTCAAGTCTTCAATTTCCAAAAGTCGCCTGATCAGCACTGCCAAATCTGCATTGCCGGACTCAGTTCCGTAGGCACCGGTATGAATGCCTGTTAAAACTATTTCTTTATAACCCATTTCCACCAGCCTTTGGGCGGCGTTAACAACATTCTCTATCGGCCTACTGCGGATAGGGCCTCTGGAATATGGAATAATGCAGTACGAGCAATACCGGTTGCACCCTTCTTGAATCTTTAAATAGGCACGGACCCGGTGAGGTTCCGCTTCCTCCTCGGCAATTTCCTCAAAATCTGAAATCTTCATAATATCTTTAACGGCATTAACCGGAGCTTCCGCCAACCTTGCCTCGTTCACCAATTCTACGATTCTATTTCTTTCCGACGTTCCCACTATCAAATCTACCCCTGGAATATTCAACACTTCTCCGGGCGCTGTTTGGGCATAACAGCCTGTCACCGCCACCAAGGCATCAGGATTGGTTTTAATTGCCCGCCTAATCATCTGGCGAGACTTCCGGTCTGCCAGGTGGGTTACAGAGCAGGTATTTATTATGTAAACATCAGCCTCCTGATGAAAATCCACCTCTTCGTATCCAGCCTTTTTAAATAGGCCGGCCATAGCTTCTGTTTCGTTTTGATTTACCTTACAGCCCAATGTATAAACCGCTACCTTCGGACTAGCCAATCTGACAACCTCCCAGGTCACCTAGTTCGTATAAGACTATCGCTAATGTTACCATTCCCGCTGTTTCTGTGCGCAAAATACGCGGCCCCAAGGAAACAACCTGGGCGCCTGCCTTTTGGGCTGACACTACTTCCTCTTGGGCAAAGCCTCCTTCCGGGCCGATCACCAAGGCTACCGAAGATCCCGGTTTCACGTTGGTCAGCACCTTCTTTAAGCTTATCTCCCGCTCACCTTCCCAAGGCATAATAATAACGGTGCCCGGTGGAAGCATTTCTATGGCTTGTCCCATTTCCATCACCGGATAAACCTCGGGAACAGACCCTCTGCCTGATTGCTTTGCCGCTTCAGAGGCAATCCGCTGCCAACGTTTTAAGCGCTTCTCTCCTTTTTCCGGAGTCAACTTGACAATACTTCGCTCAGTAGTAATAGGTATGATTTTCTTAATACCTATTTCCGTACATTTTTGAATTATGAAATCAAACTTTTCCCCTTTGGGTAAACCCTGCAAGAGATATACTTCCACTTCCGGCTCGCTTCGGGACAATTGGGTCGAAAGAATCTTGAACACAGCCGAAGTAACACTTACCGACTGGAGTTCAGCCTGGTAGACATTGCCTATGCCATCGGCTACCTCTACTAAATCTCCCGCCTTCAACCTTAATACTTTTCCAATGTGATGCACGTCGGTTCCGGCAATTGTAATTATTCCATTTTCAACCTGATCGGATTCTACAAAAAATCTTGCCATATGCTACACCCGGCGGGCAAGGACTGCCGCCCACTCACCTTCATAAAAAGTCTTTTCCACCTGAAAAGAATTAGCCTTTAACGCTTCCATAACATCAGGGAGACGGTCCTTAATGATTCCGGAAGAAATATAGGCACCTCGTGGTTCTATAAGGCGCGCCGCCTGAGGGGTTAGTTTAATGACCACATCAGCAATAATATTGGCAATAATTATATCCGCTTTTTCTTTGACATCGGAAGCTAAATCCCCCTGTTGCACCTTTATCCGGTCTCCCACA
Organism: Desulfitobacteriaceae bacterium; assembly: GCA_028709045.1. Classification (GTDB taxonomy): domain Bacteria; phylum Bacillota; class Dehalobacteriia; order Dehalobacteriales; family Dehalobacteriaceae; genus JAQVXR01. Next base: position 3,666 of record JAQVXR010000038.1, read on the forward strand.
TCATTAAGACCTACATTTTCTCTGGCGGCATCAATGCTCACAGGATCCTGATCAATGGCGATGATTTGCCCTGCCCCCAGTTTAGCCGCCGTAATAGCCAACACTCCGGAACCTGTTCCGATATCCAGTACCCGGCAGCCGGGAAAAACAAGTTTTTCCAAAGCACGAATACACATGACCGTAGTGGGATGATTGCCTGTCCCGAAAGCCATTCCGGGATCTAGTTCCACTACTACATCCTCAGGTTTACGATCATATTGTTCCCAGGAAGGCTTGATCACAACCTTAGCCCCAATTTTTTCTACTCGATAAAAAGCCTTCCAGGAGGTAGCCCAGTTTTCTGCTGCTACTTCCGTTTCCGTAATCTCAATGCGACCGTCAGGGAAATGCTTAATAAGAGCCTCAATTTGTCCTTTGAATTTTGCCACTGTTTCCACCAGAGAGGCATCCACAGAAAAATACCCTTTAATGACAATTTCTTCCTGTTCCAAAAGCTCCTCCGGAAATTCCCAGGCATCCCAATTGTCTTCCGCAATATGATTGCGAATCACCCGGGGATCTTCAATCACCACTCCACCTGCACCTGATTCCCAAAAAATATTGGCAACAGATTCGTACATTTCCTCGGTGGTTTTCACTGTCACTTCCAAATAATTCACATTTTGCACCTCTTTTTAGTGATTTGGAGGGCCGGAACCCTAACAGCCATAAAGATGAGAAAGCCTGGGTCAAGAAAATTCCCAGGCTCTTACCCTGTGCTTTAAGAAAACTATCCCATGAATGCGTCCTTCACCTTATTAAAAAAACCCTTTGTTTTTTCTGATTGCTGGTTCTCACTTAAGGACGCGTCCAATTCACGGAGCATTTTTTTCTGTTCGTCGCTTAGTTTGGTCGGTGTTACCACTTTCACCTTGACAAACTGATCACCTCGGCCATAGCCTCTAAGTTTAGGAATACCTCTCCCCCTTAACCGGAAAGAAGTCCCCGTTTGAGTTCCCTCCGGAATAGTCAATTTGGCTTTGCCGTCCAAAGTAGGAACCTCCGCTTCAAAACCCAGCGCTGCCTGAACAAATGAAATGAGAAATTCACAATAGACATCATCGTTGTTCCGTTTAAATACTTTATGAGGCCGGACCTTAAGATAAACATAAAGATCTCCCGGTGGCCCGCCTAATTCACCGGCTTCACCTTCATTGGCAACACGCAGTCGAGAGGCAGAATCCACTCCCGCCGGAATTTTCACATGGATTTTCCTGATCTTACGTACTTTCCCGCTTCCGTCACAATGCTTGCATATTCTCTCAATAATCGTACCCGTTCCCTGGCAGCGATTACAAGTTTTTACTGTCTGAAACTGACCAAAGGGAGTAGCCTGGGCCGACCTAACCTTTCCGCTTCCATGGCAAACCGGGCAAGTCTCGGGTTGGGTCCCCGGTTCAGCTCCGGATCCGCCGCAGACATCACAGTTTTCCAGGCGGGGAATCTCCACATCCTTCTCCACACCGAAGGCCGCTTCCTCAAAAGAAATAGTAAGATCCACCCGCAGATCGGAACCTCGCTGGGGTCCGCGGCGTTGGCCGCCGCCTCCGTGGGCGCCGCCAAAAAACATATCAAAGATATCGCCAAAGCCGCCAAAATCTGCACCCCCAAAACCGCCGCCGCCAAAATCAAATCCGCCGGTACCGTTTGCTCCGGCATGGCCAAACTGGTCGTAACCGGCTCTTTTGTCAGGATTGCTTAATACCTCGTATGCTTCATTTATTTCCTTAAATTTTTCCTCAGCAGTTTTACTGTCCGGATTTAAATCAGGGTGATATTTTTTTGCCAGTTTTTTATATGCTTTTTTTATTTCATCTTCCGAGGCAGTACGGGAAACGTCCAAGACCTCATAATAATCACGTTTGCTCATTTAACCACCTTCCTCGGGGCGGTTTATTTTTTGTCATCATCCATTACTTCATAATCGGCATCAACTACATCATCGTCTGGTTTAGACTGATCGGCATTCGGCCCCGCCTCTCCCTGTGCTGTTCCTTGCGGACCTGCCTCTTTATATATACGTTCGCTTACCTTATGAAGTGCCTGAGAAATTTCCTCCGACTTATTTTTAATCTCGTCAATGTCATCCCTGGTTAAGGCATCTTTTAAGGCGTCCTTAGCCTTTTCGATCTCTGCCTTTTCAGCATCCGATACCTTGTCTCCCAAGTCTTTTAATGTCTTTTCCACCTGGTAAACTAAAGCATCGGCCTGATTTCTTACTTCCACTGCCTCTTTGTGTTTTTCATCTTCCGCCGCATATTTTTCCGCCTCTTTCATCATGCGGTCGATTTCCTGATCGTTAAGCCCGCTAGACGCAGTGATGGTAATATCCTGCTGCCGGCCCGTACCCAGATCTTTCGCACTGACATGAACGATCCCGTTGGCATCAATATCAAATTTGACTTCAATCTGAGGGATACCCCGGGGTGCCGGAGGAATTCCTGTTAAGGTAAAACGCCCCAGCGTCTTATTATTCGCCGCCATTGGCCGTTCTCCCTGCAATACATGTATTTCCACAGAAGTTTGGTTATCGGCAGCCGTTGAGAAAACTTGGCTTTTGCTTGTGGGAATGGTGGTATTGCGGTCAATCAGCCTCGTGAAAACACCGCCCAATGTTTCGATCCCCAAAGAGAGAGGAGTCACGTCAAGTAGCAGGACATCTTTTACCTCTCCCGCCAATACGCCAGCTTGAATTGCCGCTCCGAGAGCTACACATTCATCCGGGTTGATCCCTTTGTGGGGATCTTTTCCCAAAAGATTTTTAATCGCGTTCTGGACAGCCGGAATTCGGATGGAACCACCCACCAGAAGCACTTTGTCAATGTCTCCCGGCTTCAATCCGGCATCGGAAAGCGCTTGTCGAGTCGGCGCCATGGTTCTCTCCACCAAATCTGCCGTTAATTCATCAAATTTTGCTCTGGTCAGTGTCAGGTCTAAATGCTTAGGCCCTTCCGCTGTGGCAGTGATAAAAGGCAGGTTAATATTGGTCGTAAGGACCCCGGACAGTTCATGCTTTGCTTTTTCCGCAGCTTCCTTCAAACGCTGTACCGCCATTTTATCCTTAGTTAAATCGATTCCTTCAGCTTTTTTAAACTCGGCAACCAGCCAGTCGATAATTTTTTGGTCAAAATCATCTCCACCCAGGAAGTTGTTCCCGCTGGTAGCTTTAACTTCGAAAACTCCGTCACCTAATTCCATAATAGAAACATCAAAAGTCCCGCCGCCTAAGTCAAAAACCAAAACAGTCTGGTCCTCACCCTTCTCCAAACCGTAAGCCAGAGCTGCCGCTGTCGGCTCATTGATAATCCTCAGAACTTCCAGACCGGCAATTTTGCCTGCGTCTTTGGTTGCCTGGCGCTGGCTGTCGGAAAAATAGGCCGGTACAGTGATTACTGCCTGAGTCACTTTTTCTCCCAGGTATGCTTCCGCATCTGTTTTTAATTTCTGTAACACAAATGCAGAAATTTCTTGGGGAGAATAAGTTTTTTCTCCAATCTTTATATCATGTTTTTTCCCCATCTGCCGCTTAATGGACATGACAGTGCGGTCAGGATTGGTAATGGCCTGGCGTTTTGCCACCTGACCGACCAGCCTTTCGCCGGTATTTGAAAATGCCACTACAGAGGGAGTAGTGCGCCCGCCCTCTGCATTTGGGATAACAACGGCCTCTCCTCCTTCCATGACAGCAACACAGGAATTAGTTGTTCCCAGGTCGATCCCAATTACTTTACCCATTTTAAGTACCTCCTTCAGCAAAAAAGACTCTATAATTTTATGTTCTTTTTTATATATTAACCATAAATAGTATCTATCAAATCAGCGCGCCCGGTTATTTAGCCACTTTTACCATGCTGGGACGAATCAACTTGCCTTTCAAAGTATATCCCTTTTGGATTTCTTCAATAACAATATTTGACTCGGTATTTTCTTTTTCCACCTGCATGACAGCCTCATGCAAAGTAGGATCAAAGGGATTTCCCAGAGCTTGCACAGGGGCTAAACCCTCTTGACTCAAAACCTGAATCAACTGCCGGAAAATCATTTCCATGCCTTGAATGAAATTCTTCGCTTCACCTCCGTTATCTGCCGAAGCCAAAGCCCTTTCAAAATTGTCCACTACCGGAAGGAGGGAAGATACTACCCCTTCTGCCGCATATTTAATTAGCTCTTCCTTTTCCAGGCGAGTACGCCGGCGATAATTATCAAAATCGGCCTGCAATCTCTGCAGTGTATTAATTAAATCATCCTTTTCCGCCATAAGCTTATCCATCTGCATTTCCAGGTCCTGGATACTTGCTGTCTCTTCTCTGTTGTCTTCCTGGTCCGGTCCTTCGCCGGTATCGGTCTTGACCTCTACTTCTTCTATTATTTCCTTATCGACCTCAACCATCAGAGATTCACCATACCTTTCCGGAATTATTGGTTGCTGTAAAGCTCTTGTTGTAATTTTTAGTTTCAAACTTCTCCTCTTTGGTCAACCCAGGTAATTGTCATGTCCCTGCTTTACTTCCCCATTGTCATCTGCTTTCATTTTGATAATAGTGCCGATCCGCATTATAGCTTCCGCCACCTCACCGGCAGCCTGTAAGGCATATATTTTTACCGGCGCCGGGTCCACAACTCCCAATTCAAACATATCACTGATCGTTCCATTATCACAGTCAACGGCTAAAGCAGCACTATTTTCTTCCGCCTGGGCAGCCAAAACATCACCTAATTTCTCAAGTGGATTAAAACCTGCATTCAAAACAATTTGCATAAAAGGTTTTTTTAATGCTTCCACTACACATTCCACGCCGTAAGCAGACATTCCCCCCACTTGCCGCCGGACATGCTCAACTTCCTGAACTGCTGCTAATTCAACAGCACCGCCGCCGGGGAGGACCCCCCCTTTTACTGCAGCTTGAACAGAAGCGGCAGCATCCTTGGCTATCCTTTCCCTTTCACCCACAACCTCTTCTGTGGCAGCTCCTACCTGAATTGTAGCCATAGGTTTACCTCTACCCTGAAGGATCAATACCTGCTCCAGCTTCTCATCTTCATAAACTGACTGCGCTACCCCTATACATTTTTCAAGCTCACTAATTTCCTTCTTCAGGCCGGTCCTTTTTAAAACCCTGGCTCCCGTATGCTCAGCAACCTTGCGCAACTCCTTGCCGGCTACCCTCTCTACCGCCAAAATTCCCGCATCGGTAAGCATCTCTTCCGCCAAATCGTCAATTCCCCGATCCGTTAAAATAACATTTATTCCCAGAGATATAATTTTACCAATGTTATCTTCAAACTCACGTCTTAGTTCCAAGTACCTGGCAAAACCTGCTTCGGTAGCCAGTGCTTCGTCCTCAATTCCCTCCGGTTCCAGGGCATCATCAATAAGCAGAACGCGCGCGTTCTCGACCCTTTGGGGCATCTGACGGTTCAACCGCTCCTTACCGACAATAGCCCCCAGAAAAACACTGTTTTCGGCGCCGACAGCAGCGGAAATAGTGTTGCCAAGCTTAAAACTTTGATCTAATAATTTTTCCCGGCCAATTAACACCGCAGCCTGCACAACCAGATCGGCAATATCTTCATGCTCCCGTCCGGCAATTAAGGCCACCTGTTTTAAGAGAGGATCGGAAAGATCGAAAATGATTTTCTCTTTATTCTTAAATAAAGCTATTGCCGTCTTTATTCCGATCCGCATACCATCAATTACCTTGGCTACCGGGACACCCTTAACAACTTGATCCACGCCTGATGCCACTAGGCTTCCCGCCATCAGCGTCGCAGTGGTAGTCCCATCACCGATCTCGTCCTGCTGGGCTTTAGCAACATTGATTAACATTTTAGCCGCCGGATGGTTCACTTCCATTAAATCAAGAATTGTTACACCGGCATTGGTAATGACAACACTGCCAAATTTGTCTACCAACATGGTATCAAGGCCTTTCGGTCCGATGGTTCCTTCCACCGCGGAAGCAATCGCTCTGATGGCATTGGCATTTGTCATCAAAGCTGCTAACCGCTCATCTACTTCTGCATTGGAACTTACCTGTTTAATCGACAATCATTTCACCTCTGCCCGGGAATTTTTTTATCCCGTTTTTACCTGAACATTTTGGCGAGAACCAGGGACAGTTGGTCGGTAACCGTTTCCACAACGGAGACTGCTTTTGGGTAGGTCATCCTGGTCGGTCCCAAAATACCGATGGAACCAACTACTCTGCCGTTAACTTTATAGGTTCCGGTAATCACACTGCATTTATTGATGCCCTCAAAGGGAATCTCGCCACCGATAAAAATCTCTGTACCCTCTCTCAGCTGCTTATGCAAAAGTTTTTTGACAATCTCTTCTTCTTCCAGCATGCCAAGAAGAGTCTTTACCTTCTCCACATCACGAAATTCAGGTTGGTTCAGCATATTAAGCGCACCACCGGTAAATACCCGTTCATCCCCGCGGTCCATGAGAGCCTGCTCCATCAGTTCCAATGCCAGGTCCAAAAGCTGCTCCTGCCTGGCAATGTGAATAGAAATCTCTCCTAAAAGTGTTCGGTTAACCTGTTCCAGACTAAGGCCGTAGAGTTTCTCCTGCAGAAAAAAGTTGATCTCCTGCAAGCGCCTAGGACTAATAGCCTGGCGTAAATCTATCACCCGGTGATTAATAAAACCGGTATCGGTGACAATCAATACTAAAACCTGATGAGGACTGACAGAGATCATCTGTATCTTCTCCAGCTTACCCTCACTGCGCTTGGGAACCAAAACCAAGGCCGTATATTTCGTCACGTGTGACAACATCCGGCAGGTCTCTTGTACCAATTCATCAAGTTCGCTTAATCTCTTGGTGAAAAACATATTTATATTGTTGATCTCATCAGCATCCAGTTCTTCTTTTTCCATCAGGTAATCCACATAGAACCTGTAACCTTTATCTGATGGAATCCTCCCGGCGGAAGTATGAGGCTGTTCAATCAACCCCATTTCCTCCAGGTCTGACATTTCGTTTCGGATAGTGGCTGAACTAACACCCAGATCATATTTTTTAGCAATTGTTCGGGATCCCACAGGCTCTGCAGTTGTAACATAATCCTTGACGATAGCATGTAACACTTGTTTTTTTCGTTCATCTATCATCGATAGCCCTCCTCCCTTGTTAGCACTCTACCCTGTTGAGTGCTAATTCAAAAATACCACCGGATGAAGTTTTTGTCAACCCTTATGGAAGGAATTCCAAAAATACTTCGTTGCCCAAAAACAGCCCCTTTCGGGAAAGCCTGATCCGGGTTGGGGTCAACTCCAAAAGACCCTTCCAACAAAGTTTTTCCACCTGCACTGAGTATTTGTCTATTAGGTTAACCCCAAAACGTGCTCTGAATTCGTCCCGGTCAATTCCGGAAAGAAGCCTTAGTCCCAGGAAAATTGTCTCTGCCATTTCCGTTTCTTGGTCTAAGAATTCTTCTTCCCCAACCGGGAAATGACCTTGCTTCAATGCACCTATGTACTCTGTCAGTGATGGAACATTAGTGCGTCGGATATGCCCCGTATGAGAGGCGGCTGCCGCCCCTACCCCTAAATAGTCATGGTTTTTCCAGTATACTATATTATGACGTGAGGGAAATCCGGAGTAAGCAAAATTTGAGATCTCATAGTGGAGATAATCTGCCCCCAGAAGAAGGTCTATGGCTGCTTCTAACATATCTGCAGAGATATCCTGGTCGGGAACCTCCAGTTTCCCCAACTCTAAGGCCCGACCCCAAGGGGTATCCGGTTCCAATTTTAATCCGTAAGCGGCAATGTGGGGTACTTCCAAAGAGAGGGTGTCCCTTAAGGATTCCTTCCACTGATCGATTGTCTGGCCGGGCAACCCGTAAATCAGATCGAAATTAATGTTTTCCAATCCGGCTTGACGGGCTTGGGATATAGTGCGAACAGTATCCCGCCAGCGATGAATCCTCCCCATTTTCTCCAGGAGACTGTCCTGAGAAGCTTGGGCTCCGATTGATATCCGGTTTACCCCCGCATCCTTTAACCGGCGAAAATAATCCAAGTCCACCGTACCGGGGTTGCACTCCACGGTAATTTCCGCATCATTGGCAACCGGGAAGGAGGCATACAATCGTTTTAAAATTCCCGTCAGTTCCCCGACCGGTAGAACGGTTGGCGTCCCCCCACCAAAATAAATTGATTTGACTTGATTACTTTTGTCAAATTCCCGAGCATACATCTCAATCTCTTTTTTTACGGCGGCACAATATTCTTCTTTTAGTACGCCTACGGTATTTACCGGAAGGGAGTAGAAATCGCAGTAGTTGCATTTTTTCATGCAAAATGGAATATGTATGTAGACAGCTTCCATCTGTTCCTCCAAATTACCATATTTACAAAATAGATTAGCCTGTGGCTAATCTATTTTTAATACTGCCATAAACGCTTCCTGGGGAATTTCCACACTTCCCACCTGCTTCATGCGTTTTTTCCCTTCCTTTTGCTTTTCCAATAGCTTTCTTTTCCGGGTAATGTCCCCCCCGTAACACTTCTCCAGCACATTTTTGCGCAGAGCCTTGACCGTTTCCCTGGCAATTACTTTATTACCAATCGCCGCCTGGATAGGAACCTCGAAAAGCTGCCTGGGAATAATCCGGCGCAATTTTTCCACCAGTGCCCGGCCTCGGTAATAAGCTTTATCCTTATGCACGATACAGGATAAAGCATCCACAACTTCATTATTGACTAAAATGTCCAGCTTGACCAGGTCTGATTCCTTATACCCGCTTAAATCGTAATCTAGGGAAGCATATCCTTTCGTCCGTGACTTAAGCTGGTCAAAAAAGTCGTAGATTATTTCCGATAAGGGTAAGTCGTAAATCATCATCACCCGGGATTCGGTAATATACTCCATATTAATGAAACTACCCCGCCGTTCTGTGGCAATTTCCATGACACTCCCCACAAATTCCGATGGAACCATAATGGTAGCTTTAACATAAGGCTCCTCCACCATGATCATTTCCTGACTGGAAGGAAGCTTAGTGGGGTTATCAATATATATTTCCGTGTTGTCGGTTTTTGTTGCCCGGTAATTTACACTTGGTGCCGTTGTGAGCAGGTCTAAACCATATTCTCTTTCCAGGCGTTCTTTGATGATCTCCATATGAAGCAGTCCCAAAAAACCACAGCGGAAACCAAACCCTAGTGCTCCCGATGTTTCCGGTTCATAAACCAAAGAAGCATCGTTCAGCTGCAGCTTTTCCAGAGCATCCCTGAGATCAGGGTAATCATTGGTTTCAATAGGATATAGTCCGCAATATACCATAGAAGTAGCTTTTCGGTATCCGGGCAGCGGCTTTTCGGCCGGCCTGTCCTCATCTGTAATGGTATCACCCACCTGAGTATCCTTAACATTTTTAATACTGGCGGCAATGAAACCCACATCCCCCGGCTTTAAGCAATCCACACTTCGAGGTGCCGGAGTAAAAATACCTACCTCAGTAACTTCAAAGGACTTTCCCGTACCCATCATTTGCATATTTATTCCTTTTTTCATTATGCCGTCAACAATGCGGATATAGGGAATTGCCCCTCTATAGGAATCGAAGTGAGAATCAAAAATCAGTGCCTTTAGGCGCGCAGAAGGGTCGCCCTCCGGAGCCGGTATTTTTTTCACAATGGCTTCTAATATATCTTCCGTGCCAATTCCCGTCTTAGCTGAAGCTAAAATTGCTTCGTCCGCGTCAATACCCAAAATATCTTCAATCTGCTTTTTAACACCTTCCGGGTCGGCGCTGGGCAAATCAATTTTATTAATAACCGGAATAATCTCGAGATCGTGTTCAATCGCCAGATAGGCATTGGCCAGAGTTTGAGCTTCAATTCCCTGGGTAGCATCTACCACTAAAAGAGCACCCTCACAGGCAGCAAGGCTTCGGGAAACCTCATAATTAAAATCTACATGACCCGGAGTATCGATTAAATTCAAAATATATGTTTTCCCATTGTGAGCCGTATAAGAAATGCGCACTGCCTGAAGCTTAATGGTGATACCTCTTTCCCGTTCAATGTCCATTTTGTCCAAAACCTGTTGTTCCATTTCCCGTGCGGAAAGAGCACCTGTATATTCCAGCAGCCGGTCGGCAAGTGTTGATTTTCCATGGTCGATATGGGCGATAATACAAAAGTTACGCGTCGAATCCTGTCTTGCCATTACCAACCTACCCCCTGTCTATAGCTAATCCAAAATATTATAGCATTAAACTTTCCTTTCAAGCAACCTTCCGGCTAAACCTTTCAATGTTTCCGTCTGAAGCGCCGGAACAACACTTTCCCAACCATTTCCGCCTCTTCCATTTTAAACAACAAAGATACCAGGGCAAATATTACTGCTCCCACAATTACGGAGAGAGAAACCTGAGCCAACTGAGCAAGCTTCGTTTGGGTGCCCCAGAGTATCATGCTAAATTTAGCTGTATAAAAGACCATTAAACCCATTAAGAATGAAGCAAAGATCGTCTGTCCAAAGGAAAGTAACAGCCGCCATCCACCTAATGGACCGATTTTGCGCCGCAAGAGAATCAGGAGGATCCCCATATTTAAGATGCCTGCCAGGGAATATGCTAAGGCAAGTCCCCCTTGCTGCATTGGATGTATCAATAAAAGACTTAACCCGATGTTTGTCGCAATTGCCAAGACACCGGCCAGCACAGGCGTAAGGGTATCCTGAAGAGCATAAAAGACTCTGCTTAACACGTGAATTGCCGAGTAGGCAAAAAGCCCGATGCAATAATATAACAGGGCATCTGCCGTAGCCAGGGTAGCCTCATTAGTAAACTTTCCTCCTTCAAATTCGAACATAAAACGGATGATGGGCACCCGAAGAACAGCAAGCCCAACCGCTGCCGGCAAAGTAATGAAAACCACTGACCGGAAGCCTAGGGAAGTAGTCTTTTTGAATGCATCCCTTTCCTTTTTGGCTGCATGACCCGTCAAAGTGGGGAAAACAGCAACAGCAATGGCAATAGCAAAGATGCCTATGGGAAGCTGCATTAGGCGCTGGCCTGTCCTTAACGCAGCAACAATACCTGCCGGAAGGGAAGATGCTAAATTCTGGTTGACAAATAAGTTTACCTGGCTTACCGACAGGCCAATCAGGATGGGAACCATCAGCTTGCCTAGTTTAACCACCCCGGGATGAAATATATTAAAACTGAACCGATATTTTAGGCCAATCTTTAAAAGGGCGGGAACCTGCACGGCAAAATTAGCCACCGCACCAACAACGACACCGATAGAAAACCCGGCAATCCCATAACCGGGCCAGACCGATTCAATCAAGCTTCCAACGAAAACACCAATTACTATGATCCCCATGTTATAAAGAACGGAACCGATCGCCGGGGAGGTAAAGTGTTTATATGAATGAAGAATACCCATAGAAATACCGGAGAGAGACATGAAAACTACTTGGAGAAACATAATACGGGTCAAAAAAACTGTGAGATTCATCGCGCCGGCATCAAAACCGGGAACTAAAAGATAAATCAACTGAGGCGTAAACAGGTAGCCAATAATAATCCCTATTGTCATGAGAGAGAAAACAACATTAATAACGACACTGGCAACTTCCCATCCCTCTTTCTCCCGGTCTGTGGCAATATAACTGGAAAAGACCGGGATAAAAGAAGAGCTTAAAGCCCCACCGACCAGAAGCATGTATAAAAAATCCGGTATGGAAAAAGCAGCATTATAAGCATCAGTAATCCGGTTTTGACCAAACTGGGCATAAATAATAACGTCCCTAAGGTAGCCAAGTATCCGGGATATCACCATGGCTACCATGATAAACCCGGCAGCTTTGATGACACGTGTATTTTGTGACATTCTCCAGTTCTCCTTACAAAAAAATACCATTCTAATATTATACCCGAAGAATATTTCC
>JAQVXR010000227.1 GCA_028709045.1 Desulfitobacteriaceae bacterium
TGGTTTAACCGCATTAGCATTACAGGTGAATCCCGATATGACATTTGAACAGATAATTAATACAATTATAGAAACAAAAACGGTTACTTCAGAGGGAAGATATATAATTAATCCTAAAAAATTTATAGATTCAATATAGCTGCATATTACTAAATGGCCAATTGATTTATGATATATTTAATGCAAAAATCTTTGTTTAATGAACCTTTTGTGGTGCTTGAATTGTCTTACTGGGCGATGTTCCCCTGGGTAGAATGCTGGTACTGGGTGACAATCGCAACTGTAGTTTTGACAGTCACCTTTGGAATACCTGGTTGACTGAAGACCGGGTGATTATATTTGATATCCTTATAGCGAAAATCGGAATAGGGTATGGCAAACTCAATTATGGCAAAGTTTCTTTGTAATTCTGCCACTTCCGCTGCCTGTCAGAACTTTGACAGTCGTAATTAGAAAGCTTAATCCGCTGCTTCACTCCCGCAATTTGATTTAGTCCAGGTAATTCCCCTGTTTTCCACCCTGCCTGCATCACCGTCGACGACGATTTCCCGCCCATCCTGAATGATATGCATTACCCCGGCAACATTCACTACAGCAGGTATTCCATATTCACGGGCAACGATGGCTCCATGGGATAGAAATCCTCCGGTTTCCATCACTATGGCGCTGGTTATTCCCGCTTGACCGCCTACCATTAAACCGTTCAGAACCTCAGTTGCCCGAGGACCGAAATATTCATATAGCTTTTGCAAAAGCAACAGGATCGGGGTGGTGCCAACTCCGGCCAGGAAAGTAAATTTTTCACAATAGATCCTTACGATACTGCCGAGTTCAATGTATTTATCATCAAACTCCGCGTCTGCCAGGTGAGCGAATCCTGTGCCAATTACGGCCCTGGCAGAACGTGAAACTTCAGCGAAAATTCGGGGCGCATCAACAGCCGCTTCCATAACAAGATTCATCATACCCATCGAACGGTGCTGCCTTTCCCGACCAACCTCCCCCGCATAAGGAGCAGGGTCATCTATTTCTATTTGAGGCTGCTGTCCTCCCCAGAAGTCATTAAATCCATTGGCCAATGAACCGAGACAATCGTAATAGGCCCACTGGAGCGCGGATATATTGCAGTAGAGCCTGCCGCTAAAAAGACGCGAAAACTCCATGCCCTCCAGCATCTGGTACCCATTCGCGGGAAACTGGGCATATTGAATAGTATCAATCGAATTCTTAAGCAGACGGCGTTGCAAGGGTGAGATGACCATGGGCAGCGCATCCCGGTAATTGCCGTTTGACCATATCGTTGGCTGGTTTTTCAGTGCCGAAAATGTATACTCCGGCAAATGTGAAAATAGAATCAGCACAGGAGGTGGGGGTCTCTTTAAGCTGTTTCCATGGTGCCAGTTCATCAAAATACCTGTTTGCCCGGTGAACCAGTGAGAAAATATCTTCCAGAGCACCTTTAAATTCTGCCTTTTCAATATGTTCACCAGATTTACGATAGAGTTCGCTTACATCTTCCCGCCAGGCAGACGGTATAGTACCGGCAGGAAGCCGGCTATTGAAAAAACGGTCAACAAAGGCAAGCGTTCGGTAAAGAATCCCATTGGTATAAACGATATTTATGTTAAAAATGAATTAGTAAAGGAGCTATTTGTTAAATGATCAGAAATTCATATATTTCAGGTGTATTGAACTACAATCAATTATTATTTATGATAATGAATCACAAGCTGCAAACTCATAATGATGACCTCGGGGTGGCAACAAAGGCCGAATCAAAGTCAAATAAAAATTTAGATGGCAAAAGCAAAAGTGTAGCGTCTGATGGGTTTATTAGTCAATCGTTATATGATACGTTCCTAATTCGCTATGGATATGTACGGGGAGATTATCATGTTTCAGACGGCAGTCCCGTTAAAATGTATGACAACTATTTAAAAATGTATGTTTCCAACGCTTATCAGCAAAAATCAAAATCCCATGAGATTTATTGCCGAAAACAAGATAACGAGATTAATAGGTTGCTTAAGCAAAACGGGATCGAGCTTGGTGCTAATGAAAAGCTTACTTTCACAGTGGAAATGGATTATAAGGTAAAAGTTTCAGGAACGGTTAGCGATGAAGAATGTAAGCGGATAGAAAAAATATTGAATGGTTCAAATAGCCTCTTAGCCAACAAGTCGGTTGGATACCAGTTATTCTATCGAAGTTGTATTATGGTTGATGGATTTCATGGAAAAATGGATAATCAGCGGTTTATAAAATGGGAACTAAGCAACTATTTACAGGAATCTGCAGACGTAAGTATAAACGATTTAAAGATGGTTAACGGAGAGATTGAAGGAGGCAATGATAAGCTAAATAAAATGCTTCATGGTGATGAGGAAGATATGGATGAATTTACATTGCATACCTATAAGGGAATGATGACTAAATTAAAATCACTTTTAACTATAGGACTGCATAATATTCAAAACATGCAATGTTCAATTGATTTCCAAAACGGTTCATTAATGGATCGAAATGTAAAGTATGGATTTGGTATCGATCAGATTAAAACATGGTTACCGGATATTTTAGAAGGTAAAATGCCAGTGGATATAAATATATAAGTTCTGACCGAATAGTTTAATATCAAAAGTGAAGTGCACCAAGATTGTACTGGTTGCACTTAATTTCATTTTTTCTGATTGCAGTATAAAGTCGAATAATACATCGATTTCCAGATCAGATTGGTGGTACCCCATCTCCGGTTGCCAGTGCAAACCTGACCAATAATACCTCCATTCCTGATGGGGCAGTTGTTAAAAGTGTTACCGCAACAGGAACAATTTCACCAAGCCTTGGGAATACCTTTAGACAGGTTAGAAATGCTTCAGATATGGTATAGCATACCTCTAATCAAGGTGGGGGGAGTTTTGCAGATATTACTATAGACGATCTGTATCCTGTTAAAACTACATGGGGAGCAAGATTCTACTCGTTGGCAACAGCAAGCTCCACATGGTCATCACCAAAGCTTAATATCAGTTATGAGTATGATCAGTTCATTATACTGGTGAAAACTGTAATCCTCAACACTGAAATACGTCCATAGATTGATGGGAAATAGGACGTTTTAAGGATGATGAAAAAACGTTCAAATAAGTATAAAATTTGGCAAGAATGATACTTAACCAAGCGCTTTAAGAATAAAGAGGGCCACTGGCCCTCTCAGACTGCCAATAAAGTCCAAAACCAACAGAGCGAGCAAAAAAGCCGAAGAGCAAGGCTTGCAGAAATCCCCTGATTGAGGCTTACATGAGGTACGTCGATTGAGCGGGATTTCTGCGTAACGCAGCTATTCGTTTTTTTTGACGCTGCGTGCTCAGCCAAGCACGCATTATCTAGCCGGTGAAAGTCCGGTCGGGGTAAGCGCTGTTAGACGACAAACTGCTGTCGGCAGAAACTGCAATTTAAAATTATGCTAAAGGAGTCAACTAGCGGCATTTTAATACCGGAGCGACAGTTTTAAGCCGGGGAAACAACACACTCTTGTTTGGAAGAGATCCTTAAGGCTGATTCTTATTTGAATTCTAATAACATATAATCAATATATTATGGATTATATGGTCATATTGCTTCATAATATAGAATAAAGGTGGTGAGGTAATGAACTTGCTGAAAGAAAAATCTATCAGTATTGCCAAACAAGA
>JAQVXR010000039.1 GCA_028709045.1 Desulfitobacteriaceae bacterium
TTTTTGGCTTCCCCAAGAATATCTCCGTCATCTTTCTTGGTTTCTTCAATGGACACAGCAACTTTTTGTTCATCTGTTTTTTGTTTGTTATTTTTCTTGGTAACGGAAATTGACGTTTTCCCAGTCAAGATATCGGTCAAACTTCGATTCATGGCACGACACATAATTTGGGTTAATAATAAACCAGACGCACCAACAATACCGCCAACCGCTACCAGCAACCCGTCATATATGGCGAAACCGGCAATAGAACCTGCCACCCCGGACAAGGAATTAAGCAGTGAAATAGTAATAGGCATGTCCGCCCCGCCAACACGGATGGTAAATAATACTCCGAAAAACAGAGCAACCAATACTGTTATCGCAGTCAATACGACAATGGAAGTACCTTGGCTAACGGTGGTTAGAATAAGCAATCCTGCCATTATGGCTATGGTCAAGCCGCTGATCATGGAATGCCCATTTAAGACAACCGGCCGCTGGTTCATCAATTGAGCCAGTTTAGCTGCAGCAATCATACTACCGCTAAACGTAACTCCCCCCACAATCAAAGCTAAAGCCCCGGCACCCTGGCTGAAAATGGTGATACCTGTAGGATCGGTTAATACTAATATCCCTACGAGGGCAGAAGCCGCTCCGCCAAAACCGTTAAAGGCGGCAACCATTTGCGGCATCTGAATCATCTTAACTTTCAGAGCCAGATAAAGTCCGAACATACCGCCAATCAACATACATACCCATAACAGTTTGTAACTCACGATGCCGTTGCTAACTAAAGTTATAATAATTGCTATTGCCATGCAAACAGCACTAAGCCAGTTTCCCTTGGCAGCCGTTTTTGGTGAACTCATAAAATTGATGCCCAAAATAATCCCGATGATTAAAATTAAGGAAACTGCATTATAGGCTGTGCTACTCACTTATACTCAACCCCTTGTTTTAAACATCTTTAACATCCGTCCGGTAATAAAAAAACCTCCAACAACGTTAATCATCGCTAAGATAATAGCCAATGCACCAATGATCTGGTTCCCGGTTGCTACGGCACACGCCGTAGCAACCAAGGCACCTAGCACTGTTACCCCTGACAAAGCATTCATCCCAGACATCAGGGGAGTATGGAGGAGGCTGGGCACGTTACTGATAACCTTGTAGCCTACCAAAGTAGCTATCACAAAGAGAATAATCAGTGTAAGTTCATTCATCTTTTTGACCTCTTTACTTCATATTCATTGCTTCCAGGGCACCCGCGTGTACAATCTCACCATCTCTACAGACCAAAGATGATGCTATAATTTCATCATTCATATTGAGATCTACCTTACCGTCTTTACACAGGTTGGCTAAGTAATTAAAAATATTATGTGAGAACATCCAGGTGGAACTAGTCGGCATCTTACCAGGGATGTTTTTCGTCCCATCAATGTTAACCCCGAATTTGTTAACTATTTCACCGGGTACGGTAATGGCACAGTTTCCACCCTGGTCAATGGCTACGTCAACAATAGCGGAGCCCGGACGCATGGATTTCACCATTTCTTCTGTAATAACAACGGGAGCCAATTTTCCGGGAATTAAAGCAGTTAAAATAATAATATCGGAGTCAGCCACCACTTCTTTTAAAGCTCCCTGTTCTTTGATCAGCCATTCATCGGGAAGCCTTTTGGCATATCCGCCTTCACCGACTGCTAATTCTTCCGGTATTCCCAGTTCAGCTATTTTTGCACCTAAACTCTGTGACTGTTCACGGGCTGCCGGACGAATATCTGCTGCTTTAACGACTGCGCCCAGTCTTTTCGCTGTTGCTACAGCCTGGAGGCCGGCAACACCGGTACCAACTACCAGCACATTAGCCGGTTTGATCATCCCCACGGCAGTTCCCACCATCGGCATAAATTTTGCTAAACGGTTAGCAGCCATTAAAACTGACTTATAGCCGGCAATCGTACTCATAGATGTTAAGGCATCCATAGCCTGAGCACGGGAAATACGCGGGATCCCATCTAATGTCAGACCGATCACACCTTTGGCCGCCATCTGTTTTACCATTTGATGATTGACGGGAGAGGCGGGGTGAATAAAGGTTATAAGAACTTGCCCGTCCTTCATTAACTCAATTTCATGTTTTCCGGTTGCTTCGTTTAAAAGAGGTTCTTTTACTTTGAGAATAATGTCGGATTGGGCATATACCTCTTCAGCCTCAGCAACTATTTCCGCACCAGCTGCTTTATATTCATCATCGGAAAAGAAGGAACCAACACCTGCACCTTCCTCTACTAAAACTTTAGCTCCTTCAGCTATCATCTTTTTCACAGTATCAGGAATCGCTGCCACACGTCTTTCTCCATGCATGATTTCCGTTGGGACCCCAAGCGTTAAACCTTGAAATTTCATTTATATCCATCCTTTCCCAATATGTTTTTTAAACCAGGCCGCTATTTACCTTGGGCGATGAATTCTTCATAAGCCTGTTGGATAGAAGCTCCCAATCTTTCTACTAATAAATCTACTTCCTGTTCGGTAATGATAAGCGGAGGAGCAATTTGAGAAATGTCTCCGATCAAGTTACGTAAAACAAGTCCTTTTTCCCAAGCAACCTCAGTTACTCTAACTCCAAACCCGGCAGACGGATCAAATTTTTCACCGGTCTTTGCATCTTTAACTAAATCGATGCCGTTAATTAAACCTTTTCCTCTTACTTCTCCCACTGCAGGCAAGTTTAGCTTCCTTAAACCTTCCCGAAGTCTTTCGCCTATTTTTGCAGCGTTTTCAACAAGATTTTCTTTCTCAATAATTTCTAGATTTTTTAGGGCAACAGCGCAACCTACCGGATGACCGCTGTAGGTAAAGCCGTGATAAAAACCGCCACGTTCTCTTAAGGCACTGAATACCTTTTCTGAGCAGGCGACCGCTCCTACAGGGATATAGCCACTGGTTATCCCTTTTGCCATCATCATGATATCCGGCTGCACCCCAAAGTCTTCATGATCCATGGCAAACCATTTGCCGGTGCGGCCAAATCCGCAAATTACTTCATCATCCAGATAAAGCATGTCATATTTATCGCAAATGGCTTTGATCTTTTTTAGATAACCGGCAGGAGGCACAAATACTCCACCGGTTCCCATAATCGGTTCTCCGGTAAATGCAGCTACTGTTTCCGGACCAAGTTCCAAAACTTTCTTCTCAACTGCATCAGCACATTCCAAGTTACAGCACTCAAGTTTCTTGCCAAATGGACATTTGTAGCAATAAGGAGGCTCGACATGATGGAACCCTGGCATCAATGGCTCAAAGCCTTCCCGGTTAGCCTTAAGACCGGTTGCTGCCAATGCTCCACAGGATACACCATGATACGCAAAGTTTCGGGAAATAATGTTGATCTTCTTGGGTTGGCCTTTAATCCACCAGTAATGCCTGGCTAATTTATAAGCCGTATCATTTGACTCTGACCCCCCAGAGGTAAAGAATACCTTAGGATTGTCCATGGGTAGCATCTGAGCCACTTTTTTGGCTAATTCAATTACTGACGGGTGTGAATACCCGCCAAAAGCCTGGAAGTAGTTTAACTTGGTTGCCTGTTCTTTGGCAACTTCACCAAGCTCAGCCCTGCCGTAGCCAACATTGTTTAACCATAATCCTGCTCCCACATCAATTCGGGTTACACCCTCAACATCGGTAACATAAATACCCTTACCCTCAACAATGATTTTGGGACCGTTCTTTTCAAGATCGGTAATACTGCTACTGGGATGGAGAAAATATTTAACGTCCGCCTTTTTCAATTCTTCTATTTGTTCCCTAGTATAACTTGCCATCTCAAAAACACCTCTCCCCTTAGGTTATAGTTTTTAACAAGCGCAACCGGGTTGGCCTTACCTCTTGAGCTTTTCCCTTGTCCCGTTTGTTTTATAAATTTAATTAAGCAAAAACAATGCCAAAGATAAATATCTGTAAAATATGGTGCTGCCTTTGTTTAACAGTCAGTTTAGGTTGATTCCCCAGTGTTTAAGCTGTCTGGAGTTGTATCTTTAATGTAATTTTGCATTATTATTTATAATACCTAAATTTTTCATCAATCTTATCAGCATTGCCAATTATTATTTTCATGCATTAGCGCTTACCGGTAATGCCAATATGCATTGAATCCACCGTTAATAAGTGAAAAACACCTTCTTCCGTCCGTCAATTGGACGGAAGAAGGTTGGATCAGATTAACTATTTTTTCTTAACCCCGTATTCTTCCTCTGCTTCCTGAACGATGGACCGAATAGCGTCTATGGAACTACCGGCCAGTGGTTCCACCTTATGATTATTTAAAATACAATTTGCTTCTTCGTATGCCCGTTCAGTTAAGTCTTTACCTCCGGACATCAACCAATTATCGCGCATCGTTCGGTCAATCAATTTTGACTGGGACTGTTCTCGCCGGAAGTTTTCAAAGGTATGTTGATGACTGATAAATTCGCCACCAGGTCCAATCTCTTTGATAAACTCCACCGCCATATTGGCATCTGTAACAGGAATCCCGCCAATTACCTTTTTAATCATCTTGAAAATTTCGTTATCCATCACAAATTGAGCAAAGTCAAATGATATCCCCAGTTCAAGCATCCCGGCCCCATAGATCAGGTTGGCGCCACCCTGGGCTGCCAAAAGACCTGTGAGAGTTTTTTCATGGGCTGCCTGAGCATCAGGTACTTTACTGTCTGCCTATCCACCAGCGACAAAACTGGGCAGTAAGTAATACTGAGCCATTTTTGCCACGGCCGCACTGATCATTCCCAATTCGGGAGCTCCCACCGGCGCTGTCGTATATCTCATATCCATAATAGTTGTAGAACTTCCATAAATACAGGGGGCGCCCTTTGCCGTTAACTGGCTTAAAACAATGGTACTTAACACTTCCGCATTATGGGTGACAAGTGTCCCGGCTAAAGTTACCGGAGAGGTGGCACCGGCCATTGCCATGGAGATAATATTTACCGGAATTCCGTACCGAGCAGCTTCAATTACCACATCGGTACATTCGGGAATCAATTTCAATAAACTGGTGGGGCAAACGTTAAAGCTGATTAACGGCCTTTCCTTTAATTGATTTTTTCCCCCGGCAACAGCTTCAGCCATCTTAATCAGTTTGCGGGCATTTTTTACACCATCTGCACCGATAAAAAAATGTTTTGTGGTGTTGGGAAAAATAGCTTCAGCATTATGGAGGGATTGAACCGGCCCCGGACAATCCTGGGCGACTACCGCCCGGTAAGAAATATCCATTTCTGATAGATAGTCACTCATTAAAGCAGCGTCAGCTACGTCTTTTTTCGTTGTCGTCCGGTACTTTCTCGTCACCGGGTCAATGATGTTAACTCCTTCACCAAAGTTAACAAATCCCACCCGGTTGCTTTCCAGAATATAATCTTTCTTCGGATCTCTCGCAGCCAAAAGAATAGTGCTGGGTGCCCAGCGCACGGCATCTTCCACCAAATAAGGCGGTATTTTAACAATGTTCGTTTTAGGATCAACAGATGCTCCCCCGCCTGCAAAAATTTCCTGAGCTTCCTTGCTATCCACTCTTACCCCAACATGGTGCAGCACATCCAAGGTTGCAAGATGAATGGCAGTTTGTTCATCATGGGACAACACGTTAACACCAAAACCATCAATACGATTAAAACCTGCATGCAAATTTCTTGACACTAATTTTCACCCCCGAACTAGTTTTTGCTGTCATTTTTAAAGCAAAACTTTTACTCGTCATATAGCCCGTTTCTATGAGCCGTCAAATAACCCATGCAGAAAGGATCCTGTCCCAAAAGGGCTCTGGAAGCCCGCACAAATCCCATCATCGTCTTGTCAAGAGGATTAAAAATATAACCATCCATCCCCATCGTCATTGTCTGGACAACAAACAGCCTGTTTAAAACCTTACGGTTAGGCAGCCCATAAGAGACGTTGCTTAACCCGCATATTTTATGAACATTAGGATATCTTTGTGAAATCAGGCGTACTGTTTCCAGAACTTCTATGCCCGCGTTACCGGCTACACTAATAGGTTTTACCAGGGGATCGAAGTAAATATCTCCTTCCGGAACGCCTCCATCCGTCAGCTTTTCATACAGTACCTTTGCGACATTCATCCGTTCTTCAGCTGTATCAGGCATTCCATTATCATCCATACAAAGGGCAACGATTTTTGCTTTGTATTTTTGTATCAGAGGTAAAATTTGGTTGAATCGTTCTGTTTCCCCGGTAATGGAATTGATCATGGGCTGTCCGAATTTCGCCAAAGCCAGTCCTGCTTCAATCGCCTTGGGGTTGGGACTGTCCAAACAGAGGGGAGCCTGAACAGCCGACTGTACAGTTTCCACCAACCATTCCATTGTTTCCACTTCATCAAACACTTGGGTGCCGCAGTTGACATCAATATAATCGGCACCGGCCTCATACTGCTCCATGGCAATTTTTTTAATGTATTCGGCATCCCGCTTTTCGACAACTTCATTTATTGCTTTCCTACTGGTATTAATTAATTCGCCAACAATCAGCACTGCCATCCCTCCTTGTTGATAAAAACTAAAAACCAATTCAAACACCGGCTGTTATTTTGAACATCAGCCTAGTTAAACAGGGTACCGGAAAAGAAACAGTTTAAAGTTTCTTCCCCGGTTCCATTAATTTATTTATTTAACAGAGACAGTGATTTCTCAACTGCTTCGGCGGCGTCTTCCCCATAGGCGTCGGCACCAATCCGGTCTGCCCAGCGTTGGGTCGCCGGAGCACCGCCCACCATCGTCTTAAACTTATCCCGGAGCCCATGTTTTTTTAATTCATCTTCCAACTTTTTCTGTTCCATCAGGGTGGTCGTCAAAAGAGCGCTGGTACCAATAAGATTCGCGTTTTCCTGAACGGCTGTCTCAATAATTTTGCTCACTGAAACATCCCGACCCAAGTCGATAACTTCAATCCCCTGGGTTTTAATGAGGGAGATGACGATTCCTTTTCCAATATCGTGGACGTCCCCTTCAACGGTAGCAAAAACCATTTTCCCTTTTTTCTGGGTAGATTTACCTTGGATAGCACTTTCAAAAGTATTTGTCACTGATTTCATCACGTCAGCCGACAACATTAATTCTGGAAGAAACACTTCCCCTCTTCCAAAGAGGTCTCCTACTTTTCTAATTCCTGCACTAAATCCTTCTGTGAGAATATCAACAGGATCCAATCCTTCCGCCAATGCCTGTTCCGCTACCTGAACGGCCCTGGGCTGGTCATATTTGAGAATTGTATCAATGGCTTCCTGAATAATTGCCTCTCTACTCATTGGCAACTCCTCCTTAATTATTTTTAAATCATCCCAATTTTTTTCTTAAAGTTTTCCACAGAGTTGATAGGAATGCCCAAAAGTTTTGCAATATTGAATTTGGCTTCCATTCCGTAGGAGGCCTTGTCTCGATCTAAAACATGTCCGATATCAAACTGTTCTCTGATTTCTTTCATCCTGTAGGAATCGGAAAGTTCGAACACGGAAATTCCTAATTTCCCTGCTACATATTCTTTCGCTTCCTTCAGTTTCATGCCCTTGGTCATTTGCATCCGCGCTACCAGATCTCCGGCAGTACGAATCCCGCCCATGCCAGTGGCAACCTCATGAGTAACAGCCATACCGTAAGCATCGCCATGGCCAATCTACAACCCGTCTGCTTTACCGATTTCAATAATCGCTTTTGAAGCCCTGGAAGTGGCATCTGTGGGAGATGTATTGGTGAGAGGTACTCCGCCCACACCCATCCCGGCATTAACATGTACCGGAATATTTGCCGCTTCAACGCAGGCTTTAACAAAGGTAACTGTCCGAGCTAAATTCCAGGCAAAAGACATGCTGCTGTTAGTGTTAATCACGCAGCCAAAAATAGTTGCCCCGGCTTTTTCACAGACCTTTACCTGCTGATGAGGATAAAGACCGGCAAGCCTGTCCCCTTCATAAGTTAATTGTCCGTGCATACCTAGAACAAACTCTCCGGCCATGCCTATTTCCACAGGCATATCAGGATATTTGTTTTTCAGTGTTTCAACTGCTTTTAAAGTTGCCAAGAAATCACCGTCACCGGAGGCACCAACGGTATCAAAGTTAATTCCGTCTGCTCCGCTATCGTAAACGATACTGGAGATATAAACCATATCCCTAGCAGCGTGCTCAACAGCCTCTTCCTGAGCAGCTCTTGCTTCGGGAATTTTAGCTAACGGCAGAAGTTCAGACCAGTTATCAATCGGGCCGTCCGGCTTTGTGTATTGGCCCAAATTGGGCATTGCTCCATAAAATATCGGGATAATGGAATTTAACTGAGCCAGCTCCATAGACATAGCTTCTTCATGGACAAAGTTCTTAATAGATTTGTAGCTGTAATCAGTGGTGCAAAGTTCCATAGTATCGGAACACAATGCTCTTTCATGAGTAAGGATCGTCGCCATCCGATCCATGGGAATTCCGGCACGCACCGGCAGCTTCAGCGTCCCGGCATCAAAAGTAACAACCCCTTCATTGCCTCTTTCACAGCTTACTGTTTTCTCAGGATGAGTAATGATCTCAAACAATCGCTGCATTTCATCATCGGTCAGTTCAGGTATTCTGCCTCTATCCGCTGCGTCTTTCATCCCTTCTTCCAGGTCCCAGCGAATATCTTCCTCAGTCATCCAAACTGCAGACCCATCACCCAATCGCGTAAAATACTTCTCCATTTACTCCCCTCCTTAAAGGTTTTACAGCTTATGCCTTTATTTATAGCAAGAACTTTGCCAATTGATAGAAAAGTTATTTTAAGCCACCATACTACGTGTAATAACCTATTTAAACAAAGAATTTATAATTAATTTTTAAATTTAAACATGTTTATTAAACCGGCAATGCAAAATTTCATTGTTCTGATAGCATCTATGTATATTTCTGGTGAACAACGCCAAATTTTAACCATCCTACTAAATAGATTAAGTATCTTAGCGCTAGAAACAACATTATTTTAAACATTGCTAAAACCCACCTTCCATTCGAATGACTATTTGCATTGTTGTTAATGCGTATTTTCATTGCCACTATTTAATGTTTTAACACAAGGGCTCTTTGTATCACGGGAAATGCCGTTCCAATAAAAAATGCCGACTCACAAGCGGCAATATATTTGACAATACTTAAGGAAATTATCAAAAACCTATTCTCCGCCTGTTTTTGATGAAAAGATTCATTGGCGTTCTTGGAGTTTCTTTAAAACATTAAAACCCTTTAATTCCAGTTAATTTCTGCTTCTTTGGCAGAATAATTAATTAAAGCAAACAGTCAAGTTAATAAATTTGCTATTTTAATGATGATTCTTTTCATTGGGTGCTGTTTTAGATCTTGTAGGGAAGTTAGGTTATTTGACAAGCCAAGTCAATGAATATTTTCATTATGTTTTAAAATTTTTGCGCAAATTTTTCTCTTTGGAAACTTGAATTTCGTGTAATTCAATTATTTTCGCCTAATCGACACGGTTTGGCAATTTTTTTGCAACAAATAATCTGAGTTAGATAAAAGTTTTACATATTAGACTATGAAAGGGGGTAAGAAACTTAAAAAACAGGAATCTTTATACATGAAAGGAGGGTTGGTATGAGCGGAGAACTAATCATGTCGCTTTTGCTGGGAGGTTTAATTGTCGCAACGGGTATTTTCTTTCACGTAGTGATGAAAAAAGAATTCGCTAATTACACTAATATACGTAAATAAAACGGGAGAGTGATCGTATGAACGTTTATTTAATTGGTGTTGGCATTAGTCTTATCGTTTATATTGTTATCGGAAACTATGTAGGTACAAGAGTAAAAACTCTAGATGATTATTATGTGATGGGGAGAAATGCTCCCACTGTCCTTATTGTCGGAACTCTGGTAGCCTCCTTTTTAAGCACTAATGCCTTCATGGGAGATACCGGTTATGCCTATTCCGGCTACGCTATGCTTCTCTTAATCTTAATTTTTATAAATGCTGTCGGTTATGTTATCGGCGCCATGTATTTCGGGCGGTATATCCGCCGGGCAAAGCCGTTGACAGTCCCCCACTATTTTGGTGAACGTTTCAAATCCAAAAAAGTACAAATGGTAGCAGGAATCACCACAGTAGTTGGGGTTACAGGATATCTTTTATCTGTTACCCAGGGGACAAGCCTTCTTATGTCCGAACTAACCGGCCTTCCATATCAATCCGTCCTGCTCGCATGCTGGATTGTATATACATCTTTTTGTTTTTATTCCGGTTCCGGCGGGGTGGTTCTTACCGATACCATCATGTTTTTTGTTTTCGTTGCCGCTGCCATTGTCGCTACCCCGTCAATTCTGCAAGCTGCTGGGGGTTGGTTCCCCGGTCTGGAACAGCTGGCTAATTTTGATTTAAAACCTGATATTTTATCCTATCATGGAATGGTTGGAGCCAATGCCGATTATGCCACTCCCAGAGATGCCATTGCCTGGGCAGTAACGATGGGCGTAGTATGGGCATTGGTTGTAGCCTCCAGCCCCTGGCAGGTAGGTCGGTTTTTAATGGCAAAGAGCGAACATGTTGTCATCCGTTCCGCCATTATCGCTCCTATTGTAGCCATCTTCATGTGCGGTATGACTTATTTTGTAGCTCCTTATATTAATCTAGTCAATCCGGACATTGTCCCCAATGAAAGAAACTA
Organism: Desulfitobacteriaceae bacterium; assembly: GCA_028709045.1. Lineage (GTDB taxonomy): Bacteria > Bacillota > Dehalobacteriia > Dehalobacteriales > Dehalobacteriaceae > JAQVXR01. The sequence goes on from JAQVXR010000039.1 coordinate 10,707, forward strand.
TATCTGGGCGGCCATGAATCTCATGCCAACGTTTTGGGGAGTACTTCTCCTTACCGGCATCATGGCAGCGGGGCTTTCTTCAGCCTCTACCTTCCTTTCACTGATTGGATTCAGTATGACCAATGACGTGCTGCAAATTAAAAATGATGATGAAAAGAAAAAGTTGCGTATCAGCCGTATCACCATGGTCTGCTGTGGTTTGGTGGCACTAGCTATTGCCTACTTCCAACCACCTGCCATGCTCTATATTACCTTTTTTGCCGCTACTATCTTTGCTTCATCCTGGGGTCCCATCGCTTTCATGAGTGTATGGAGCAAGAAGATTACAAAAACCGGGGCTTTCTGGGGAATTATCTGCGGTTTTGTCGGCAATGCTGCAGCCAAATTGTTAACCATGAAAGGCATCATCAGCCTCCCCTGGTATATGGATCCCTTTGTTGTCGGCCTTATTTGCTGCCTGGCGGCAGTCTATATTGGATCTACCTTAACCAAAGTTACTGATGAAGAAAAGGCTTACCGGGAGAATTTATTTATTGTACCAGAATCCGAGTGTGACCCGGTGGAAATCAAGAAAACACTGGGTTATTCCAAACTCCTGGTTGCCGGCGGCTTGGTAGCCATCGTGCTAATGGTGTTCCTCTATGCCATCCCATATGCCAAAGCGGTTGGTATGTAATAAGTTTATAGATTGAATTTTGCCGAATAAAGAGGCTGCCCGTTAAGGCAGCCTCTTTATTTATCTATCTTTTTACTATGCCCAGTTCCTCTTCATAATCTTCAATAATGCTTCTCATTTTGTCTGCAGCGCCGGGGGGCAACGGTTTAGGCTTGTGATTCTTTAAAATATAAGCCGCTTCTTCATACGCCCTTTCGGCAGCATCTTTTTGACCGGCCGCCACCCACCCATCTCGGTTTCTCCGATCAAAAAGCTTGGGCTGAGACTGTTTTTTCATGTGATTAAAGGTATGCATATGGGTAAGAAACTCACCCCCTGGGCCTACTTCATGAATAACATCGAGAGCAAGCTGCTCATCTGAAAGATCAATGCCCTGAGTAATTCTCCTAATCCCTTTTATCGCTTCCGCATCCAACACAAGCTTAGCATAATCTTGGGTTAGGCCTAATTCCAGCACCCCTGCTCCATAAACTATATTTGCACCCGCCAGCGCCCCCAAAAGAGCATTCATCATAAACTCATAACCTGCTTGAGCATCAGGAATTTTACTATCGGAGATACCCCCGCCGATCCAGCTGGGCAGCCGATAATACTGAGCCATTTTAGCTGCACCGGCACTAAGTAATCCTTGTTCCGGCGCACCGATTGCCCCAACCATCAGTTTCAAGTCCATAATCGTACTGACGGAACAGTAAACGCAGCGGGCTCCTTTTGCCGCCAGTTGAGCTAAAATCAAGGAACTCAACACTTCAGCGTTATGAGTAACAAGTGTTCCCGCCAAAGTCACGGTTGATGTGGCACCGGCAAGGGCCATAGGAATAATGGCAATCCCCGCTCCTAGCCTAGCCGCTTCTATGATAACCTCACAACAATTTTTTACCAGTGTCAAAGGACTCGTCGGACAAACAAAAATATTTAAGAATGGACGCTTCCGAAAGTTTTCCATCCCGCCTACACAGGCCGCGGCCATTTCCACCATCTTTCGGCAGTTAGCTGCGTTGACAGAAGCAATAAAAACCGACTTGGAAGTATTGGTAAACATCGCTTCAACATTATGCAACGGCTGGGTCTCCGGGTTAGCATCGGAAGAACAGCACGGCCGTTCCATCACATTGATTTCCCCTAGATAGTCACAGATCCGGGAAATATCCCCGCAGTCCTTCTTCAGGGATTTTCTTATCTTCCTTGTTACCGGGTCAATCACCTGAATACATTCCCCAAATGTACTGAAACCTACTCTGTTTGGCTCGGCAATAAAATCATCTTCCGGAACTCTGCCAAATAAAGTCATCGGTCTGGCGGCCCAACGGATGCAGTCTTCCACCAGGTAAGGGGGAATGCGCACAATTGCATACCCTTCATGCCGTTCCACTTTGGCACCGGCGCTGGCAAACAGTTCTGTCGCCTCATCACTTTCTATTTTTATTCCGGTCTTCCCAAGCACCTCCAATGTGGCATAATGAATTGATTCAACTTGTTCTTTTGATAATGAGGCTAAGCCAAACCCCGACAAATAGTTAAGACCTGTTTTATTAATTCTTTGCACAGTGCACACCTCCAAAAACGTTGAGTACTTTACCATAAAAACATGCAATTATGATGCCAGCACTTGTCCTTCTCCCCCAAAACTAATAAAACAATCTACTATTTTTTGTATTTATTGAGAATCTTCACCACTGTTGATTGGTGCACCTGCAGAACTTCCCCCACTTTATACGTTGAACGGTAAATATTATAAGCTCGCTTTACCAACTGTTCTTCCAATTCTTTTTTCGCTTCTTTTAATGGTACAAGATCTGTGCAAATAACTTTTCCTCGACTGGGAGACCCTGTAGAAATAATACCAGAAAGATCATCCTTGGTGACAACATCACTGTCACTGGTAACGACCAGCCTTTCCACCACATGCTCTAATTCACGGACGTTTCCCGGCCAGTTATAACAATATAGGCTGACTATTACTTCGTCCGCAAACCGTTTATTCAAATTGTACTTGCCATTAAACTTCTTCAAAAAATAATTAATTAAGCTGGGAATGTCCTCGATCCGTTCCCTGAGCGGGGGAATATTAATAGGAATAATATTCAGCCGGTAAAATAGGTCCTGTCTAAACCTTTTCTCTATAACCATCTGCTGCAAATCCCGGTTGGTGGCAACGATTACTCTGGTATCAATCTTAATTTTACTGGTACCCCCTACCCGGGTAATCTCTCTGTCCTGGAGGAATTCAAGAAGTTTCACCTGTAAGCTTAAAGGCATTTCGCCAATTTCATCTAAAAACAAGGTGCCACGATTGGCAAGCTCTATCTTTCCCAGTTTTCCTCTCTTATTCGCTCCGGTGAAAGCTCCCCCTTCATAGCCAAAGAGTTCCGACTCCATTAAATTTTCCGGAATCAGACCGCAGTTGATCTTAATTAATGGCTGCTTTTTCCTGGCACTCAGCCGGTGGATCACTTTGGTTACTACTTCTTTTCCCACACCCGATTCACCTTGAATCATCACGGTGAGATCGGTAGGGGCAATTTTCAGAATTGTGTCCTTTACTAAATCCATTTCTTTACTGGAACAAATAAATTTTTCCTGAGCAAACACTTCCTCACGTAGGGTGTTTAATTCTTGGTTCTTCCTCTCCAACTCCAAATCCTTATGCTCAAGTTTTGTAATTAAATTATTGATTTCCTTAACGTCTTTGGATGTACTTAAGATTCGAGTAAGTTCCCCGCTATTTCGGAAAATAGGAATCCCCGTGGCTAAAACAGTCTTTCCGTTTTTTAACTTTTGGAGCAAATTAACTTTTTTCCCGGTACGAAGAACTTCTAATGTAGTGCTGGAGGAAAAAACTTTTTCCTTTTCCAATTCACTAACATGCCGTCCTAAAACATTCTGAACTTTTACCCCACAGACTTTTTCCGCTTGGGGGTTTAAAAATGTAATATTGCCTTTTCCATCCGTAACAAAAATTTCTTCTTCCAAAAACTCAACAATTTGCTGGTACTCATGTAATTTATCCTTAAGCATCGTTCTGTTTTTTTCTACTTCACTAGTTGCTCTCATCAGAACATCTAGATCGGGGATAATACCCCGAGGGAAGCCTTTTTTATCGACGACAACGGCTAAATTTGCAGAGATGTTTTTTATCTCGGAAAGTGCCATACTCTCTTCAATGGCTTGAAAGATTTCCCCATCATTTATATCATTGAGTAATAAATCCTTATGTCCCGGCTCTATCCAATATTGAAGAAAGGTATTAATATTTAGAACTCTTTCAATGCTATTTCCCTTAAGAATAAGAATAAAACGAATTCTTTTTTTAAAGATATTATTAACATCTATTTCACTCAAACGCTGGGAACTCTGAAACACAAGAAATCCTTTTCCTGCCAGTTCTAAAATATGCAAAAAACATCCCCCTTTGTTTTATGATTAAACTACGTAAAGAAAACTTGGCTTGAATTAAGTCTCTGACGCAAGCGGAAGCCTTAGTTGCACTTATACTATTAATCTATATAAAAAGAGTTCTTAGTGTCAGATGGAGTTTTTACTCCAGTTCTTATCTCCCTCTTAAAAGAAAAGGTCTTTGAACTTTTAAACTTATACTTCTTGATAGTACAAAAAACTAACCAAAAGAAAGGATGATCATTTTAAATATTATAACATAATATATTGTCAAATTTTGAAATACAGACTATAAAAACTAGACTAGAACTAATGTTTTATAAATAGCCAAAAAAAGGCTGCCCTAAAGGCAGCCCTAAAGTATTCCTTGTCTAAATTTATTAGTGAAGTAATCTGGCATAAGGAATTGCATAAGCAAAAATCATCAACAGGATTACTACTAGACTCACTCCAATTGTAACTTTTGGAAACATAAGCGTCTTTTTAACTTCTTGCACATCAGTATACTCATCCATGGGTACTCTTTTAAAGAGGTTTTCTCGATATGCTTTTTCCTCATCAGTTACCTTCGTTACGGATGACCCAATCCAAATGGCAATTAAACCACAAACAAGGCCGATGACAACCGGATCTGCCCAAACAGG
>JAQVXR010000228.1 GCA_028709045.1 Desulfitobacteriaceae bacterium
TCCCGATTACTCCGTCCTCACCCATGGCTGAGTATGCCGATGAATGGAGTGCTCTTGGACAGAAAAATATTTTTGGACAAACAGTAAACGTAGTTGAAATGCAGTCTGAAGCGGGTGCGGCTGCTGCCGTACACGGTTCCCTTTCCGCCGGTGCCTTGACGACGACTTATACAGCTTCACAAGGTCTTTTACTTATGATTCCTAATATGTACAAAATTGCAGGGGAATTTTTACCCGGTGTTCTGCATGTTACCGCTCGATCCCTGGCTACACACTCTTTAAACATTTTTGGGGATCATTCTGATGTTATGGCATGTAATCAAACCGGTTTTGCCCTGCTTGCGACTAACAGTGTGCAAGAGGTAATGGACTTAGGCGGGGTGGCACACCTTGCCGCAATCAAATCAAGAATACCTTTCCTGCATTTCTTTGATGGGTTTAGGACATCACATGAGCAGCAAAAAATCGAAGTTATCGATTATGCAGATTTTGCAAAAATAGTGGATTGGGATGCGATTAAAGCTTTCAAAGACAACGCTCTTAACCCTGACCACCCGGTGATCCGGGGTACCAACCAAAATCCCGATATTTTCTTCCAGAACAGAGAAGCAGCCAATAAATATTTTGACGCTGTTCCGGACATTGTTGCCGAGTATATGGCAGAAATCAGTAAAATAACCGGTCGGGATTACAAACCCTTCAATTATTATGGTGCCGAAGATGCAGAAAATATTATCGTAGCGATGGGTTCTGTCTGCGATGCCGCAGAAACAGTTGTTGATTACTTAATGGAAAAGGGAGAAAAGGTCGGCTTAATTAAAGTCCACCTCTATCGTCCATTCTCCACCAAATATTTCTTTGATGTACTTCCTAAGACAGTGAAAAGAATTGCTGTTCTTGACAGGATAAAGACACCTGGGGCTCCCGGTGAACCATTATATATGGATATTAGAGATGCTTTCTACGAGTGCGAACAGAAGCCTCTAATCATTGGCGGACGTTATGGCCTTGGTTCTAAGGATACCGTACCTGCTGATATTATTGCCGTTTTCGATAACTTAAAAGCGGATCAGCCGAAAACAAACTTTACAATAAGCATTGTAGACGATGTAACGTTTACTTCTTTGGAAAGAGGCACTTCAATTGATACGACACCGGAAGGAACCATTCAGTGCAAGTTCTATGGTCTGGGATCTGATGGCACAGTAGGCGCCAACAAACAGGCGGTAGAAATTATCGGAAATAAGACGGATCTTTATTCACAGGCATATTTCTCCTACGATTCTAAAAAATCCGGTGGTATTACCATCTCCCATTTGCGATTTGGTAAAGACCTCATTAAAGCTCCTTACCTGATCGATACCGGGGACTTTGTTTCCTGCAGCAATCCAGCCTATGTTTATTCGTTGGATATGCTCACTGGGCTGAAAGACGGGGGTAATTTCCTTCTGAACTGCGTATGGAAACCAGAAGAACTTGACGAGAAGTTGCCGGCACAGATGAAGCGGTATATCGCACAGCATAATATCAACTTCTATATCATAGACGCTGTAAATATTGCCAGAGAAATAGGTTTAGGCAACAGAACCAATATGATCATGCAATCTGCATTCTTTAAACTGTCGAAGGTTATTCCTGAAGTTGATGCTGTTGGATATCTCAAAGAGTCCATTGAGAATACTTACGGCAGGAAAGGCCAAAAAATTGTTAACATGAATAACGCTTCAGTGGATAAAGGAATGACAGAACTGGTTAAAGTAACTGTTCCTGCAGCGTGGGCTGAAGCTGTTGACGAAGCGGCAGTAGAAAAAGATGTACCTGATTTTGTGAAGGAAGTACTCTTCCCAATGAATCAGACAAAAGGAGACCAACTGCCCATCAGTGCATTCATGAAATATGGCTGCGAGGACGGAACCTTCCCAACTGGTACCTCTCAATATGAGAAACGCGGTGTGGCAGCTTTTGTTCCCGAGTGGAATAAAGAGAACTGCATTCAGTGCAATCGCTGCGCCTATGTATGCCCGCATGCTGCCATTAGGCCGATTCTTTTGAATGACGAAGAAGCAGCAAAAGCTCCGGAAGCATTCGAAGCGATTCCGGCGATTGGCAAAGAACTTAAAGGGCTCCAGTATCGGATGCAGGTCAGCACTCTTGACTGTCAGGGTTGTGCAAGTTGTGTTACCGTTTGCCCGGCAAAGACCAAGGCTTTAGATATGAAGCCTATTGAAGGGCAGACAGCAGATCAGGTTGCCAACTGGGATTATGCGATGACTGTTTCCATTAAGGATAATTTGGTGAAGAAAGACACAATAAAGGGCAGTCAGTTTGCTCAACCGTTATTTGAGTTTTCCGGTGCTTGCGCAGGCTGTGGTGAAACTCCTTATCTAAAGATCATTACCCAATTGTTTGGAGACAGAATGATGGCTTCCAACGCCACAGGATGTTCTTCTATTTGGGGTGCTGCGGCTCCGGCTATGCCTTTCTGCGTTAATAAGGAAGGTAAAGGCCCCACCTGGTCCAACTCACTCTTTGAAGATAGTGCCGAGTTTGGCTTTGGGATGTTCCTAGGGGTGCGGCAGGTAAGAAAGAAATTAGCCGACTTAATCAATGAAGCGCTTAATACGGACATTGCTCCGGCATTAAAGGAAGCATTCCAAGAATGGCTGGAAGGAAAAGATGATGCTGAGGCTTCCAAGGCTGCTACGGGTAAAATTATACCTCTCTTGGCAGGTCAGGACAATCCGATTCTCAAACAAATTGCGGAACGGTCCGACTTCCTGGTGAAAAAATCTCAGTGGGCCTTTGGTGGTGACGGCTGGGCATATGATATCGGCTACGGCGGTGTGGACCATGTGCTAGCATGTAATGAAGATGTAAACGTATTTGTTTACGATACAGAAGTATATTCTAATACCGGTGGTCAGTCCTCTAAGTCTACCCCGACAGCGGCAATTGCGAAGTTTGCTGCTTCAGGCAAGAAGACTAAGAAAAAAGATCTGGGAATGATGGCGATTTCTTATGGTTACGTGTACGTTGCTCAGATTGCAATGGGCGCTGACTACAACCAGACATTGAAGGCAATTCGGGAAGCAGAAGCATACAACGGTCCTTCCTTGATTATTGCTTATGCTCCTTGTATCAACCATGGCATCAAGGCCGGCATGGCTAATGCTATGACCGAAATGAAGAGAGCTGTTGAATCGGGCTACTGGCATCTCTACAGATACAATCCGGATCTAAAGAAAGAAGGAAAGAATCCATTTATTTTGGATTCCAAAGCGCCGGATATTGGGAAGTTCAGAGAATTCATCATGGGTGAAGTGCGTTATGCCTCTCTTGCCCAGCTCTTCCCTGAAACTGCCGAAGAATTGTTCCAAAAGACGGAAGCTGATGCCCTTGAGAGATACGAAATCTATAAGAGACAGGCTGACGCTTAATATTAAAGCAATAAAAAACGCACCGTAATTGGTGCGTTTTTTATTGTAAGTACTCGGGCGATATTAAGGTTGACAGAGCAAAGAAGGCTTGTTAAAATACTCAGGCACCCGAGAAACGGGTGGGTAAAGCTGCCAGGAAAAAGGCAGTTGACAGAGTAAAGAAGGTTTGTTAAGATACTCAGGCACCCGGAAAGCGGGTGGGAGAAACTGTCGGAAAAAAGATAGTTGACAGAGCAAGAAGGATTTGA
>JAQVXR010000040.1 GCA_028709045.1 Desulfitobacteriaceae bacterium
GAGAAGATGTTTACTGGGGGTCAATGCTCAGTATTTTGGAAATGATCAAATCCGGGACAACTACCTTTGCTGATATGTATTTCTTTATGGAAGACGTGGCTCGGGCGGTAGAAGAAACAGGGATCAGGGCTGTTTTGGCCAGGGGACTGGTTGGCGTCACGCCGAACGGAGAGGAAAAGCTAAAAGAGGCGAAAAGTTTTGTCCAGAACTGGAACGGGAAAGCCGGCGGGAGAATTACGGCCATGCTGGGGCCTCATGCCCCATACACCTGTCCCCCTGATTACCTAAAAAAAGTGATGCAGCTGGCGGAAGAATTAGATGTAGGGATCCATATTCACCTGGCGGAAACTCTTACGGAAGTAGAGGATATGAAAAAAACTTATGGAAAACGGCCGGTTGAACTGATGGACAGTCTGGGGCTCTTTTCGTATCCTGTACTTGGCGCTCATTTGGTTCATGTCACGGAAGAAGAGATCAATATATTAAAAGAAAAAAAGGTCGGGGTGGTTCACAATCCCCAGAGCAACATGAAATTGGCAAGCGGGATAGCTCCTGTTCCTCAGATGTTAAGCTCCAAAATACCGGTAGCTTTGGGAACCGATGGGGCATCAAGCAATAATAATTTAGACATGATTGAAGAAATGCGGGCAGCCTGCCTATTACATAAGGTAAATACCATGGATCCCACTGTGCTTCCGGCCTATCAGGGACTGGAGATGGCAACGAAAAACGGGGCGAAAGTTTTAGGGTTAGCAGAGGAAATTGGGCAAATCAGCATCGGCAAAAAGGCAGATATCATTTTAGTGGACTTCAATAAACCCCACCTTTGTCCCCGGCACGATGCGGCCGCACACCTTGTCTATGCAGCCCAGCCTTCTGATGTGAAAACAGTAATTATAGACGGGAAAATTATTATGGAAGACCGTCGGGTTTTGGCGATAGATGAGGAAAAAGTAATGTATGAAGCAGCCCGGTGTACCAAAAGGCTGGTTAGTGGCTAAGTATGTAAACCGTTTTTACTTGACATATTTTTGGTGATTAGTTAAAATAGGGTGTAAAGTAAAATTCCCTTACGGGCAGGCGAGAGTGATGATTGAAAAATTGGCCCGCATGGCAATGCTTTTTGACTTTTACGGCCAACTGCTCACTGAAAAACAGCGGGAAATGATGGAGCTTTTTTATAATGATGATCTTTCTTTATCGGAGATTGCCCAGGAATACGGCATCAGCCGTCAAGCTGTTTACGATATTATTAAAAGGACGGAAAATATTCTGGAAGGATACGAAACAAAGCTTCATTTATTAGAAAAATTTCAAGATCAGGAAGAAAGAATTGCCCGCATGAGGGATTTGATAACATTGGCTCAGGAAACAAAAAATCTGGATTACCTGGGTCAAATTTCAACTATTATTCAAGAGATTAACGAATTGGAAAGGAAGTAGGTAAAGCCAATGGCAGTTTTCAGCAGTCTGGCAGAGAAGCTGCAGGATACATTCCGAAAACTGAAAAACAAAGGTAAGCTTACCGAATCCGATGTTAGTGAAGCGATGCGGGAAATACGCGTTGCCTTGTTGGAGGCTGACGTAAGTTATAAAGTGGCCAAACAGTTTATTAATTCTGTAAAGGAAAGGGCTGTTGGCCAGGAGGTAATGGAGAGCCTGACCCCGGGACAGCATGTTGTGAAAATTGTCCATGAAGAATTGACCAAATTAATGGGGGCGAGCCAATCCAAAATTGCTGTTTCCCCGAAACCGCCTACCATTATCATGCTTGTTGGCTTGCAGGGGTCCGGGAAGACGACTTCCGGTGCCAAACTTGCCAACTATTTTAAAAAGCAAGGCCGGAGGCCTCTTTTAGTCGCCGGCGATATCTACCGCCCTGCGGCAATTAAACAAATCCAGGTTTTGGGAGACCAGTTAGGCCTGCCTGTCTATAGTATGGGTGACCAGGTCAGTCCGGTGGAGATTGCCCGTCGGGCAGTGGAACATGCCCAAGAGAACAGTAACGATTTGGTGATTATTGATACTGCAGGCCGCTTGCATATTAATGAAGAATTAATGAAAGAATTAAAGGACATCCGCCATACGGTCACCCCCCACGAAATCCTTTTGGTGGTTGATGCCATGACAGGTCAGGATGCTGTCAATGTGGCGGAAGCTTTTAATAAAGAACTGGAGATTAGTGGGGTGATTCTCACTAAGCTTGATGGTGATACCCGGGGCGGTGCCGCACTTTCCGTCAAATCTGTCACCGGATGCCCCATCAAATTTGTTGGGATGGGGGAAAAGCTGGATGCCTTAGAGCCTTTTTACCCCGACCGTATGGCTTCTCGCATATTAGGCATGGGTGACGTTTTAACTTTAATCGAAAAAGCCCAGACCACCTATGATGAGAAAAAGGCCAAGGAAATGGAAGAAAAACTGCGCAAGGCAGAATTCACCTTGGAAGACTTTTTGGATCAGCTCCAACAGATGAAAAAGATGGGTTCTTTAGAGGACCTGCTCGGCATGATTCCTGGCCTGAGCAACAATAAGCAGCTAAAGGGTGTTCAGGTGGATGAAAAGGAGCTGACTAATATCGAAGCTATTATCCAATCCATGACCCCTCGTGAACGCCAGCACCCGGAAATTATCAACGGAAGCAGAAAACAGCGGATCGCGACCGGAAGCGGTACTAAGGTGCAGGATGTTAATAAATTATTAAAGCAGTTTATCCAAACGAAAAAGATGATGAAACAATTTGGAGATAGTGCGTTGATGAAAAAAGCAAAAAAAGGTAAGAAGGGAATGTTTAAACTGCCTTTCTTTGGTCAATAGATCTTCAGCGCTTTTAGATAATTTTTTAGTACATTTATGCAAGGAGGTGAAACAATTTGGCAACTAAGATCAGGCTGAAAAGAATGGGCGCAAAAAAGGTTCCCTTCTACCGGGTAGTTGTCGCCGATGGCCGCGCACCTCGTGACGGGCGTTTTATTGAGGAAATCGGTTACTACAATCCTACCAAGACGCCGGTAGAAATCAATATTAATGAAGAAAAGGCTCTTAAATGGCTGGAAAACGGGGCAACTCCTTCAGATACCGTAAAAGCTCTGTTGAAAAAGACCGGTGTAATGAAGAAATTTGCCGAGAAATAATTATCCTAACCATGGAACTGGGGGGGAGTATGAATAAATGAGGGAGCTTGTTGAATATTTGGCAAAGGCCCTTGTGGAAAGTCCCGATGCAGTTTCCGTTGGAATTGTGGAAAACGAGAAGCATACTGTGTTGGAGCTACGGGTTGCTCCGGAAGACATGGGCAAAGTGATTGGAAAACAAGGTCGGATCGCTAAAGCGATTCGCACAGTCGTTAAAGCAGTAGCGACAAAAGAAGGTAAGAAAGTAAACGTGGAAATTGTCTAAGAAAGAAGGGCCGGTAGTTCGGGCCCTTCTTTAAGTTGTTTTTGTTCCGAATAATGAAAAAGGCGGGTTTCCTATGGAACAGCGCATTGATATTGGTAAGATTCTGGTACCCCATGGAGTGAAAGGGGAAGTTAAGGTGCTTCCTTTAACTGACTTCCCTGACCGTTTTGTCAAAATGAAAAGGGTATGGGTAGATACGCAGAACTCTTTCTTAGATATTGAAAGCATCCGCTTTCAGAATAAAATAGTTTTAATTAAGTTTGCCGGAGTTAATAACCGGGACGAAGGGGAAACATTAAAAGGCGGCCTGCTCCAGATTTCCCATGAGGAAGTGGTCCCGCTTCCTCCGGGACACTATTACCATTTTCAAATTGTCGGGCTTAATGTATTTGACCATCATGGAGAAAAGATTGGCCGGGTTAAGGAAATCCTGAAAACCGGGGCTAACGATATTTATGTGGTTAAAAGGGATGAGGGGAAGGATCTGCTGGTCCCGGCATTAAAGAAGATCGTGCGGGAAATAGATGTGGCAGCCGGCCGAATGGTGGTGGATTTGCCCCCCGGTCTTGATGATTAAGAGGTGTTGGTTTTGAGAATTGATATTTTAACTCTTTTCCCCAATATGTTTGCTCCTCTGCGGGAAAGCATCGTAAAACGAGCGGGCGAAAAGGGTTTAGCGGATATTCATATTACAGATATTAGAGACTTTGCTTTCGATAAGCATCGGATTGTTGATGATCTGGTGTACGGCGGCGGACCCGGGATGGTGATGAAACCGGAACCGATTTTTGAGGCGGTTAATTCTATCCAAAAGGAATTAGTTTCCCGACCGAGGATTATTCTCACAACTCCTCGGGGTGAAAAGTTTACTCAACGGAAAGCTCGGGAACTTGCTAAAGAAGAGCACCTTTTATTTATCTGCGGCCATTATGAAGGAATTGACGAAAGAGTGCGGGAAGCCTTGGTAACGGATGAACTGTCGATCGGTGATTTTATTTTAACCGGAGGAGAGCTACCCTCCATGGTGATGGTGGACTCTATTATTCGGCTTATGCCCGGTGTTTTAGGAGATGATTTTTCCTCAGAAGAAGAATCTTTTTCTGCCGGACTTTTAGAATATCCCCAATATACCAGGCCGCCTGAATATCTTGGCCGCAAGGTTCCTGACGTACTCTTGGGGGGGAATCATCAACAAATCAGAGTCTGGCGCCAAAAACAAGCTCTGAAAAAAACATGGCAAAATCGGCCTGACCTTTTAAAAAGTGCTGCCTTAACAAAAGATGATCGGGCATTTATTAAAGAGTTGGAAGAGAAAGGACGAAAAAATTACCGGCTCTTTACAGCCCTTGTCCATTACCCTGTCTATAATAAAAAGAAAGAAATCATCAATACCTCAATAACTAACTTGGACCTTCACGATATCGCCCGGGCATCGGCAACTTATCAGGTGGAGAATTATTTTATTGTTCAACCGGTAGAGATACAGCATCAGTTAGCGCGGACCCTGATTGCACACTGGACCCGAGGGTACGGAGCAAGATACAATCCTGACCGCAAGGAAGCCTTGTCTAAAATAATATTGTTAAATTCTCTCAATGATGTCAAGAATAATATCGAGGAGAGATTTGGTTCCCCACCTCAGGTGATCGCCACTGCTGCCAGGGCTTATCCTCAGACCATCGGTTATCGGGAAATGCGGGAAACCATGGAGAGGCAAGGGGGGAATTACCTTATTCTTTTTGGCACTGGATGGGGTTTGGAGGAATCGGTTATTGAGACAACCGACTTCATGTTAAAGCCTGTCTACGGCCCGGGTGAGTATAACCATTTGTCGGTACGCAGTGCCGTATCTATTATTTTAGACCGTTTACAAGGGGAAAAATGGTGGTAGAATATTGCCAGAAAATTCTCCATGTGCTATAATATATAGCGGTGTTTTGGGAAAACGGACGGTCCTCTGCTGCATCTGGAAAAGGCAGTTACGAACGTCTGGGAAGGAAGGAGGAGCAGAATTTTGGACTTAATCGGTTTAGTGGAAAAAGAGCAAATTCGCCAGGATATCCCTCAATTTAAGCCGGGCGATACCGTAAGAGTGCACGTAAAGGTTGTCGAAGGAAACAGAGAAAGAATCCAGATTTTTGAGGGAGTTGTTATTAAACGCAAAGGCGGTGGCCTGCGCGAGACCTTTACCGTTCGCAGAGTAACATCCGGTGTTGGGGTGGAAAGGACCTTTCCCCTGCATTCACCACGGGTGGACAAGATTCAGGTTATGCGCCGTGGCCGAGTGCGCAGGGCAAAACTATATTATCTAAGAGAACGTAGAGGTAAAGCTGCCCGAATTAAAGATTTGCGGTAGTAATGACTAGGGACTGAGGGAAATCAGTCCCTTTTTAGTACTACCACAAAAGTAAGTTTATATAGGTTGATAGTATAAGTGCTAATCAGAAAGTATTAAATCTCCTGGTTATTAGACATTAACTGCTAAAATTATTAAACATTCGATAGAAAAATGGAATAGTAGATCAAACGTGGCAACAAAGTCTACATTTTGCAACAATTTTCTCTTGCGGTGATTTGGTTAAAAGGCATAAACTAAGCTTAGGAGGATTCTAATTTTTGGTGATTGTTTATGAATAATGAAATTCAATGGTATCCCGGCCATATGGCCCGGGCAAAAAAGCTCATAAAGGAACATCTGACGCTGGTTGATGCAACTATAGAAATAGTTGATGCCCGCATTCCCCAAAGCAGCCGGAACCCGGATGTTGAGAGCATTTTAGCGCAAAAACCCAGAGTAATAGCTCTGAATAAAAGTGATTTGGCAAACAAAGAGATAACCCGCATGTGGATTAAATTTTTTCAGGGACAGGGATTAAAAGCAATACCCATTAACGGAGCGGCCAAGCAGGGAATTAAGGAACTGGCAATAGCGGTCAAAGCAGTGGTTGAACCGATGATGCAGGCTTTGGAGGCCAAAGGAAGAAGACGCCGCCCGGTCCGTACCATGATTGTCGGTATTCCTAATGTGGGTAAGTCTACAGTGATAAATGCTATGGTGCTGGAAAAAGCACCGGCTAAAACCGGTAATAAACCCGGGGTAACCAGAGGTGCCCAGTGGGTGCGCACTGTCGAAGGAATAGAACTCTTAGACACACCAGGATTATTATGGCCTAAATTTGCTGATCAGGAAATCGGTTTTAAACTTGCTGTTACCGGAGCGATCAGTGATGAGGTTTATTCAATTGAGGATGCAGCAAAGAAACTTCTTGATGTTATTGGCCGGATCGACCCGTCCGCACTTGGTAAACGATATAAAATTACTGAAGCAGTAGAAGCCGTTGATGAGTATTTGGAACTAATCGGCCGGAAACGGGGATTTCTCGGTGCCGGGGGAGTTGTTAAGCTCGAACAGACGGCTTTAATGATTTTACAGGAGTTTAGACATGGAAAAATTGGACGCTTCTCTTTAGAAAAACCGGATTTTTAATTTTGCCACCCCGACAGCTTAGCCCAAGGAGGTAGGAATTATGAATTGGCATAAAGTACCGGAAAGAGAAATTAAAAAACTATTTCACCAGGGATATGATTTTTCTCCTGAGGATATTAAAGAGCTGCGCCAAGATATTCGCGTGGGAGTGCAAAATATTGTGAGGCGTTGGGACAAGCTGCAAAAGGAAAAAGAACGAGTGGCAAAGCTTTTTCACTATGAACGGGAATTGTACGAAAATGGGTTCAGGCTGATCGCCGGGGTGGATGAAGCAGGGCGGGGTCCTTTGGCCGGCCCGGTAGTTGCTGGTGCGGTGATTCTTCCCAGGGAATGTTTTATCCCAGGGCTAAATGACTCGAAAAAAATTTCCGAGTCCAAGCGTTATCATCTGGCCGAGGAAATAAAGAAAAAAGCCGTTGCTTGGTCGGTGGGAGCTGTGGGGGCGTATGATATTGACAGATTAAATATCCTTCAGGCCACCTGCCTAGCCATGAAAAGAGCCATTAAAAACCTAAGTATTCAGCCGGAATATCTTTTAATTGATGCCGTTTATCTTCGAGAGGTTTCCATTCCCCAAACTGCCATTATCAAGGGAGATGCCCAATGTGCTTCTATTGCGGCTGCGAGTATTTTGGCAAAATGCCACCGTGATAATTTGATGAAGATATATGATAGCCGCTTTCCCGGGTATGGTTTTGCCCGGCATAAGGGGTACCCGACAACGGAGCATTTTAACTACTTACTGCACAATGGAGAAACATCTATCCACAGGAAAACCTTTAAAGGTGTTATTAAAGAGTGATGGGGAGGGCTTTTAATACCAAACAATACTTGTTGCTTTCTCCCGATGAATACATGTAGACTAGTTATAAGATAAAAACTCATAATATAATTATTTCTTATAGATATAAACGATTTTATTGGAAGGTATTTACATTTAGTTGTCGAAAATCATATCCATTCTAAATGGAATATGGTATAAATAATATAGATATATGACGATGAAAAAATGTTATGCTGCAATAAATGGAGGAGGTGAGCTTATGCTGCAGCAATACGGAGGTTTAGGAGTTTATTTAATTCTTTCCATCATTTTTCCTTTTGTTATCGTAATAGTTGCTCTAATATTAGGTCCTAAGCGTCCTAATCCAGGGAAATTGACAACATATGAGTGTGGTTTGGACACACAAGGACCTACCTGGGTTCAGTTTAAGATCAACTACTTTTTGTATGCTCTGATTTTCGTTGTTTTTGATGTTGAAACTGTCTTTCTTTACCCGTGGGCGGTCAGGTTCCAGGCCCTGGGGACATTTGCCTTTATTGAAATGCTAATCTTTATCGCCATTTTAGTAATAGGCCTTTGGTATGCTTGGAAGGAAGGAGCATTAGAATGGATGTAACTAAAAATCAACCAACTGAACAAAATTCAAATCCTAATGTGATACTGGCCTCTGTGGAAAAGTTCTTGAATATCGCGCGGGGAAACTCATTTTGGCCGGTGACATTTGGTCTCGCCTGCTGTGCTATTGAGATGATGGCAGCGGGCGGTGGCAGGTACGACCTTGCCCGGTTCGGTTACGAGGTGTTCCGCCCCTCTCCCAGGCAGGCGGACTTGATGATCGTGGCAGGTACGGTTACCAATAAAATGGCTCCTCTGTTAAAAAGGATATATGACCAGATGCCGGAGCCTAAATATGTTATTGCCATGGGAAGTTGTGCGATCAGCGGCGGTCCCTTTGTTGATTCTTACAATGTGGTACGCGGAGTTGATCAGATTATTCCGGTGGATGTATATGTGCCTGGCTGTCCACCAAGGCCGGAGGCGCTCATCTACGGAATGCTTCAGTTAAAAGAAAAATTAAAAAATCCTAAGCTTGCGAGGATGAAGAATAATGGATAATATTAATGTTTTGGTGGATACGTTAAAAGAAAAATTTTCAAGTAAGATTAGCGTCAGTGATGATGGCCAATCATTAGTGGTATCCTCGGCCGATATTTTTCCTGTTTTAAAGGAAATAAAAGAAAATACCCAATATAATTTTCTTGCTGATCTTACAGCTGTGGATTATCCGGAACGGATGGAAGTGGTATATCACCTGATGAATATTAAAGATGCCGGTCTTATTCGGGTTAAGGCATTGCTGGACAAATCCGATCCCAAAATTGATTCCGTAGTCTTCCTTTGGGATACTGCCAATGTGATGGAGCGGGAGACTTATGACTTGTTAGGAGTTATATTTGAGGGACATCCGGATTTAAAGAGAATCCTTTGCCCGGATGATTTTGAAGGTCATCCCTTAAGAAAAGACTACAAAGTGGAACCTGCCGTCCGGCAGTGATATCTAATCTAAATGATTGAGGTGTAGAGATGGCAATTTCCAATCAAGAGAGTGGTTTTCGCACACAGGAATTTGTTTTAAATATGGGGCCTCAACATCCAAGTACCCACGGGGTTTACCGAGCGATATTAACCATGGACGGGGAATACGTGGTTGATGTGGAAAACGTAGTTGGTTACCTTCACCGTGGCATGGAAAAAATCGCTGAGGACAGAACCTACACACAATTTATTCCATATACTGACCGAATGGACTACCTGGCCGGTATACTCAATAATTGGGGTTTTGTCATGACGGTGGAAAAGGCGATGGGTATAGAGGTTCCCGAACGCGCTGAGTATATCAGGGTTATTACGGGAGAATTACAAAGGATTGCCAGCCACCTGGTGATGGTTGCCAGTATGGCTTTGGACTTAAACGGCTACACTCCCTGGATGTATGCCTTTTATGACCGGGAAAAGATTTTGGACTTGTTTGAAATGATATGTGGTTCCCGGCTTACCACTAGTTTTATGAGAGTAGGGGGAGTGCCTAACGACATTCCTGAGGGTTTTATTCCTAAACTGGAAAAGTTCTTGGCCGAATTACCGGGCAGGGCTGACGATTTTGATAACGTGATCACAGGAAATGAAATTTTTGTGGGACGGACAAAAGGTGTAGGCGTTCTTGACGCAGAAGCAGCTTTAAGTTTTGGTTTAACCGGACCCAATCTCCGGGCTTCAGGTGTCAATTTCGATTTGAGAAAGGCACAGCCATACAGCGTCTATGATCGGTTTGATTTTGAAGTACCGCTGGGTGAAAACGGAGACAGTTTTGACCGCTACAATTTGCGTATGCTGGAGATCCGCCAATCAGCCCGGATTATCAGACAGGCCTTAGATACCATTCCTGAGGGAGACATTATGGCGAAAGTTCCCAAAGTGCTGAAAGTGCCAAAGGGTGAAACCTACTGCCATATTGAAGGCTCAAAGGGACTTCTTGGGTTTTATCTTGTGAGCGACGGCGGGACGAAGCCGTATCGTCTCCATCTGCACAGCCCTTCATTTGTTAACCTGGGGGCTTATCCGAAGATGGCCAAAGGAACTGTACTCCAGGATGCGATTGCTTCTTTGGCTTCTATTGATATTGTATTGGGCGAAGTGGATCGCTAACCAAAAAACGGTGATATAGGAGAGAACAAGTATGGAAAATTTCTTTGTCAATATTGCCGGCCTGATTAGGGACTTGATAGCCGGTTTCGGCTTAAATGAAACACTGGTTTACTTGGCCATGGTTATTGTTAAATTTGTGGCCGTACTTGTATTTGTTTTGTTAAATGTTGTAGTCCTGGTTTATATGGAAAGACGTGTTGCCGGGTTTTTCCAGGAACGTTTAGGTCCTAATCGCGTTGGCCCGCAAGGTACATTGCAGCTGGTGATGGATATCTTTAAACTTTTATCAAAAGAAGATATTGTCCCGGCAGGTGCAGACAAGTTTGTTTATAAAGCAGCCGCTTATGCTATTTTTGTTCCGACGATACTTGTCTATATGGTCATTCCCTTTGGTAAAGGAATGAACGTAATTGATTTAAATCTAGGATTATTTTATATTTTGGCCATTTCTTCCGTGACCACCATGATTATTTTTATGGCAGGGTGGGGTTCCAGGAATAAATATTCCTTAGTCGGAGGAATGCGGGCAATAGCCCAGATGGTCAGTTATGAAATTCCCTATGTCTTTTCATTTTTAGGAGTGATCATGCTTACCGGCTCACTGAAAATGTCCACCATTGTTGAAGCTCAACAGGGTGTTTGGTTTATAGTGCTTCAGCCTATTGCTTTTATTGTCTTTCTGATTGCCGGTAATGCGGAAATCAATCGTGGGCCTTTTGACCTGCCGGAAGGCGAGCAAGAATTAGTTGCCGGTTACCATACGGAATACACCGCCGGTCGTTTTGCCATGTTTTACATGGCTGAGTACGCCAACCTTTTAGCCATGGCGGCCATTGGGGCGACTGTTTTTCTGGGTGGTTGGCAAGGACCGTGGTTGCCGGGTTGGTTATGGTTCTTTATTAAAATGTATGCTTTGGTGTTTGGCCAGATGTGGGTGCGTTGGACTTTCCCGAGAATCCGCGTTGACCATTTGATGCATTTAAACTGGAAGGTTCTTCTGCCGGTATCTTTGGCCAATATTGTTGTGACGGGCATCGGAATCAAAGTTTATCAGATGGTCCGCATGATGGGATGGTGGTAATATGAACGGACAAGGCTTAATTAAAGGACTTAGTGTTACTATTAAACATTTTTTTTCACCGAAGATTACTGAGCTTTATCCCGAAGTTAAACCGAAACTCCCGGAAAGCGTGAAAGCCGATTTTGACCTGGACCGGGAAAAGTGCATTGCCTGCGGGATCTGTGCCAATGCCTGCCCCAACAAAGTGATTACGATAGAGACGGAAAAGGATGAAAACAACAAACGCCGTCTGAAAAGATATGAAATGAATATGCAGTACTGCTTGTTCTGCGGTCTTTGTGCCGAAAGCTGTCCGACGAAAGCGATCATCACCAAGCAGAACTTTGAGCTTGCCGCATATTCGCGGGAAAATACCAAACGGCTTCTGTATCAGGCAGACAAGGCACCTGCTTCTGAAACAGAACCGGGGGCGAAGGAGTGAGGAAATGTCACAAGCGATTGTATTTGGGGTTTTGGCGGCAATTGTTTTGGGATTTGGCTTAGCCATGGTGTTGTCAAAAAATTTGGTGCACAGCGCTATTTATATGGCAGTCACCTTTATTGGAGTGGCGGGAATATACCTGAATCTCTCTGCCGGCTTTTTAGCGGCAATGCAGATTTTGGTTTATGTAGGCGCGATCTCCGTCCTCATGGTCTTCGGTGTGATGCTGACAAGAAGAGGTGATATTGCAGCAAGCAATATTTTTAACAGATACAAATTAACCGGCGGTTTGATGGCGCTGGCGCTGTTTGTTATCTTAGGCAGGCTGATTTTCACAAGCAGCTGGAATTTGAGCAGTTTTGCCGTACCGGAAGATACGGTGTCCCTAATTGCCGATTTGATGA
This sequence comes from Desulfitobacteriaceae bacterium, assembly GCA_028709045.1. Classification (GTDB taxonomy): domain Bacteria; phylum Bacillota; class Dehalobacteriia; order Dehalobacteriales; family Dehalobacteriaceae; genus JAQVXR01. Next base: position 12,283 of record JAQVXR010000040.1, read on the forward strand.
TGACCGATTTTGTCATTCCTTTTGAAACTGCCGCTTTGCTTCTTTTGGTGGCATTGGTCGGTGCCATTATGGTGGCGAAAGGGGTGAAAAATACCCGATGATTACTTTAGAACATTACCTTCTTCTTGCAGCAGCTCTTTTCTCCATCGGGCTTTTTGGGGCAGTAGCGAAGAAAAATGCTGTTGCCGTGCTCATGGGAATTGAATTGATGCTAAACTCAGTAAACATTAATCTGGTAGCATTTAACAGGTTTTTAATGCCCAGCCAACTGGTCGGCCATGTTTTTGCGGTTTTTGTGATTGTTGTGGCGGCTGCTGAAGTTGCAATAGGTTTAGCCATTGTGATCAGCATTTACCGTGATAAATTCTCTACTGAAGTAGATAATCTTGATTGGTTGAAGTGGTAAATTCAAGTTTAAAGGTAGGTGACAAGAATTGATTGAGAACGCATGGCTGATACCTTTATTTCCCCTTATTGCTTATGTGCTGATAATATTTTTGACAAAGAAATCTAAAGGAATCAGCGTGGGAATTGCGTTGGCGGCCATGATTGCATCCCTAATTGTCTCCATTGGGGTGTTGGTGGAAACCCTGCAGAAGGGAATCACCATGGAAGCACCTTATCAAGTTGCCGTCAAATGGTTAAACCTTTCCCCAGTAGAAAATATTACCGGATTGCAGATCGATATGGGTATTTTGATCGATCCCCTGTCCGCAGTAATGATGTTTGTTGTTACCAGCATCGCCACCTTGGTTATTATTTATTCCATTGGTTATATGCATGGTGATCCGGGCTTTTCCCGCTACTTTGCTTATATGTCATTCTTTGCTTTCTCAATGCTTTTATTAGTAATTGCCAATAACTTTTTTGAAATGTTTATCGGTTGGGAACTGGTGGGGCTTTGCTCCTATCTCCTGATTGGTTTTTGGTTTGAGAAACCTTCTGCGGCGGCCGCGGCCAATAAGGCTTTTATTACCAACCGCTGGGGTGACTTTGGTTTTATGCTCGGTATTATTTTACTTTTTATCAATTTTGGAACATTTAATTTTACCGAGCTCTCCCAGATTGTCCAACAGGGCGCCGGTATTAGCGCGGCAACATTAACTTTAATTACTCTCTTGATTTTTGCCGGACCACTGGCCAAATCTGCTCAATTTCCTCTTCATGTTTGGTTACCTGATGCCATGGAAGGTCCCACGCCTGTGTCGTCCATTCTCCATGCGGCTACCATGGTGGCTGCAGGTGTTTATCTTTTGGCCCGCGGTTTTGTGCTCTTCCAGGGATCACCGGAAACGATGCTGGTTATTGCATATATCGGCGGCATTACTGCTTTCTTTGCCGCAACCATCGCTCTTGTTCAGCGGGACATCAAAAGAATACTTGCTTTCTCCACATTAAGTCAGCTGGGTTATATGGTGATGGCTATCGGAGTGGGAAGCATCACTGCTGGAATGTTTCACCTCACTACGCATGCTTTCTTTAAATGTATGCTCTTCCTTGGCGCCGGTAGTGTGATCCACGCCATTCATGATCAGGATATATTCAACATGGGCGGTCTTTCCAAAAAAATGCCCATTACCACCTGGACTTTTGTGATTGGTGCTTTGTCTCTGGCCGGTATTTTTCCTCTTGCCGGATTCTGGAGCAAAGATGAAATTCTTTTGGTTACCCATGAAGCCGGTTTCACCGGACTGTATTGGTTGGCGACTTTGGTTGCCGGCATGACTGCTTTTTACATGTTCCGCTTGATTTTTGTTGCTTTCTTCGGGGAAAAGAGGAGCGACCATCATGCTCACGAGTCTTCTCCGGTAATGACCGGCCCACTTATCGTCCTAGCTGTATTTGCTGTCTTTGCCGGCTGGGCTATGGTGAAAATGGGCTATGGTCAAATGGTCTATTTTGGACATCCCCACCAAGCAGAAATTAATATGGGGATTGCATTGATATCCAGTGCGATCGCTCTTTTCGGTATAGTTCTCGCTTGGCTTATTTATTACAAGAAGGTTATTGACACTGATGTATGGGCTCAAAAACTTCGTCCCATTTACGCCCTCCTCTGGAACAAATATTATATTGATGAAATCTACCAGTGGCTTTTTGATCATGTGATGCTCGGTTTAGGCTGGCTCTTTAACCAGAATGACCGGAAAGTGGTAGACGGGGTGGCGGACGGTTTTGGTGATACCATTCGTCATACCGGAGGACTCTTGCGTTTTATCCAAACAGGAAGTTTGCAGAACTACGCTTTAGTGATTTTCGGAGCGGTGATTATCATTGTTCTTTTAATGGCAACACCGGTATTGGGAGGTGTGATTAAATAATGGATGCAGCATTGTTGGCAATAATTATTTTGGCGCCTCTTGCAGGAGCTTTGGCGATCCTCTTTATACCGGAAAGGGAAGATGTGATCATCAAGTGTACCGCCGCGGTGTTTACCTTTATTTCGCTCCTTGCTTCAATTATTGCGTACCTGAGATATGATGTAGCTAAAGGCGGCATGCAATTTTTATTGGACATTCCCTGGGTCAATGAATTAGGTATCAAATTTTCCCTCGGGGTGGACGGAATCAGCCTGCCTCTGGTGCTACTCACGTCATTGGTTATTTTCACAGGAGTTTTTGCCTCATGGGATATGCACCACCGGTTGAAAGAGTTTTTTATTTTCCTCCTCGTCCTGGTAGCCGGTGTGTTTGGCGTATTTGCCTCCCGTGACTTGTTCTTTTTCTACTTCTTCTATGAAGTAGCGGTGATCCCCATGTATGTTTTGATCGGTGTTTGGGGCAGCACCCGGAAAGAATATGCTGCCATGAAACTAACCTTGTATCTCTTAGTCGGTAGTGCTTTTGTACTGATTGGCGCCATTGCCATGTTTGTTTATGCAGCTGATCCCATTAAAGGGCTGGGCTTTAGGACCTTTGATTTGGAACTGCTTGCAACAGTTAAGTACGATCCGGCGTTCCAAAAATTTGCCTTTTTCTTGATGATGATTGGTTTTGGGTTTCTCGTTCCCATGTGGCCGCTTCATACCTGGTCTCCTGACGGTCACGTGGCGGCGCCCACAGCTGTCAGTATGCTGCACGCCGGCGTATTGATGAAACTGGGGGGTTACGGTCTAATCCGTGTC
>JAQVXR010000041.1 GCA_028709045.1 Desulfitobacteriaceae bacterium
AATGCCGTATCAAGTTTTGTTTTAGGAAGTGTGACCAATAAAGTTTTGTCCCGAGCACATTGTCCGGTTTTTATTACAAAGTAGGATCTTCAATTTTTAACCCGGGCAAGTTTTTACTCACCCGGGTTTTTTGCATAAAAAACCAATTAATTCACATCGACCTGCTTATTAGTGATTTGATACAAAATACCTACCACAGCGAGCAGTATGCCTGTTACCACCAAAATCGATTCGATGGATACGACATCGGCAAGCGGCCCGAAAAGCAAAATTGCAACCGGCATAGCGGTCCCGGTGACGATTTGCACCAAAGAAAACACCCGTCCCATCATGGTGGCTTCCACATTCTCCTGAATCAATACAGTTTGAGCCGTGGCGATAATCGGCATGAAGAAGCCGGCAGTACCCATAATTATTAAATAAATGGTGAAATAATGGGCAACACCTAGTAAAGCGAAAGTGACGCCGAATGCTACCAGGCAAATGGCAACAGTGCGAATTTTATCTTTAAATTCTCCGTGCAGGGAAACAAAAGCTCCACCGATCAAAGAACCGACCGTCCAAACCACTTCATTTGCCGTGAGCCGCCAAACATCACCGCCAAAACTGCGTTCCACCAATAACGGTGTCAATACCGCTGCCGGTGTGATGAGGAAAAAGGACGCCCCAAAACAAATCAAAACCCGCCTTAATAGTTTATTGTTAAGCGTATAAGAAATCCCAGCGCGCAATTCGGTGAAAACAGAAGTTTTTTCCACAGGCCGGGCAACCTTTTCTATATAAATAAAGCTTAGCACCGCAATCGCTATTGAGGCGGTGACCACATCCAGCATAAAAGCCCGGGAAATACCCAACGATCCAAGCACAACTCCGCCGACAGCCGGTGAGAGGAGCATTAACACAGAATTCAGTGTTTGATTGATACCTTGTACCCTGGTCAACTTTTCCATCGGGACAATCTGGGGAAACATGGCACTGACGGCGGGAGTTTGAATCCCGGCACCAATGGAGCGGATAACGGAAATTGCTAAAAGGAGTTCCAATTTTTCATATCCGACCCAAAAAGCAATGGCCAACCCCAACGTAGCCAAGGCAATAAAGCCATCCGCCAGCATAATGAGATATTTACGGTTATAACGATCCGCCCAGACGCCGGCCCAAAGAGAAATCAGCACCTGAGGCAATAAAGAGCAGATGGTAAAGAGCATTACCCATTTTCCGGAGGAGGTTTGCAGGGTAATATACCAGATAATTGAAAAACTGACAACAGATGAGCCGAAAAGTGAAATGTTTTGGCTCGTTAAAAATAAAATTATCTGCTTCTTCCACGAAGAAGTATCATCATGCAATTGGTTTGTATTCATAAATTCGTCCTTTCTTCATTTTCGGAAAGAAAGACACAAAAAAAGACGATAGAGAACGCCACCGCCTTTTAATACTAAACTTATCAGAATGTTAAAAGGTTAGTAATAAAGATGTGCCTTCCCCGGAGTCTCATTTTTATTAAAATGGGCATACTTATCCCGATAGACAGAGTTAATTGCTGGAATCATCCGAACAGCTGCCATTTTCATTCCGGCATAAATACACATCCTTACACACCTCCTTCAACAAACTACATTAAGATTACTCGATTTTATGGTAAAAATCAAGATGAGATCAAACATTTTTAAATTCAGGTTATCCCGTCCTAACTCTCAGCGTTATTGCGGCTGTTTTTCCTGTGGGAGAGTGTTTTTCTTTTTCTCTTTCTCATCTCCCTTTCTTTCATTATAAGAATCTTATAAATGTAATTATCAAGACAGATTTTTGATATGCTTGACTATTATTCGACAATTATTATAACTCACCTTCCAATAAGCTCTCTTCCCATGATATAACAATTTCATTTTAGTCTCCCGTAGGGAGACTGTCAACCCAGGTAATGGAAGCAAAGAAAGTAAATGGGACATACCCGGACAAGCTGTGCAAAAAAAATTTGGTTCCCTTGATTTACTCCTTGGTTTTCTTGTGAAGTTGAATCTAGAATGCTATAATTTACTAATAAAAATAAATCTTTTGGTCGGGGGGACAAGCATGAAGCAGGATATGATCGTTATTTTGGATTTGGGCAGTACAAATAACACGGCCATTGCCAGAGCAGTGCGCGGCCTTGGTGTATATAGTGAAATTCACCCCCATGATATTTCACCGGAAAAGCTGTCTCAGTTACCAAACATCAAAGGCATTATCATCAATGGGGGCAATAACAATATCATCGACGGAGAAAAGATCGACGTTAACCAGAGTATCTATGAAGCCCGTTGTCCGATACTTGCTGTTGATCATGAGCAGGCATTGTGTAAAAACAAAAGAGAGAGCTGGCCGACAACGGAAGAAGAAACCAAGAAAGTTTTAAAAGACTTTGTCTTCAAGACCTGTCATGCCGAGACAAACTGGAATATGAAAAACTTCATAGCAGATCAAGTGGAACTGATTAAAAAACAGGTGGGAGATAAGAAAGTTTTACTCGCTTTATCCGGCGGAGTGGACAGCTCCGTTGTGGCCGCATTACTGATCAAGGCAATAGGAAAACAGCTGGTGTGCGTGCACGTCAATCACGGCTTGATGCGCAAGGGCGAATCGGAAAGTGTCATTGAAGTTTTCAAAAATCAAATGGACGCAAACCTAATCTACGTTGACGCCAGTGAGCGCTTTTTAAGAAAACTGGAAAACATCTCAGATCCTGAAAAAAAGCGAAAAATTATTGGCGCCGAGTTTATTCGCGTGTTTGAAGAAGAAGCACGCAAACTGGAAGGGATCGATTTCCTTGCCCAAGGCACTATCTATCCGGATATAGTCGAAAGCGGAACTAAGACAGCCAAGATTGTAAAATCTCATCACAATGTGGGCGGATTGCCGGAAGATCTAAAATTTGACTTAGTGGAACCTCTTTACCATCTCTTTAAGGATGAAGTAAGAGCCTGCGGCATTGAACTAGGCCTGCCGGAAACAATGGTTTACAGGCAGCCCTTCCCCGGCCCGGGACTCGGTGTTCGCTGCCTTGGCGCCATCACCACAGAACGCCTGGAAGCAGTAAGAGAATCCGATGCTATTTTACGGGAAGAGTTTTCCCATGCAGGTTTAGATAAAAAAGTCTGGCAGTATTTTACCGTTGTCCCGGACTTTAAGTCCGTAGGCGTTAAAAATAATGCCAGGAGCTTTGAATACCCGGTAATTATTCGGGCGATCAACACTATTGATGCCATGACTGCCAGCATCGAACAAATTGATTGGTCAATTCTTTTAAAAATTACCGACCGCATTTTAAAAGAGGTTCCCAATGTTAATCGAGTTTGCTATGACTTAAGTCCCAAGCCTTCTGCGACAATTGAATGGGAATAGACATTAAAACAAGTGGACGGTCCTTGGGTTTATAAAAAACAAGAACCGTCCATGAATTTCTTTCCATTCGTTTCTTTCCAGGAAGCTGCCTGCTACCACCTCTATCCTAGTTTACCTTATTCTGGCATACAGCCATGTTTCCTAACGATAACGTTTCGGAAAGGTTATAAGTGTAATATTATAATACGCTTGTTCTAAACTTTTCTCTTGTTCTTTTCTTTTAGAAATTTCCGGGCATTTTTCATGCCGCCTATACCCTTAAACATTTCATTTATTTTTTCTTTTTCTATCATCTTTGAATTCAAACCATCATATTTAGCTTCCCTCTGCAGTTTTCTGAAGCTTTCCAGTCTTTCTGCCGGCATTATCCCATCCTTGACTGCCTGCTCCACGGCACAATTTGGCTCACCATGATGGGTACAATCCCGAAACCCACAGTTGGCAGCAAGTTCTTCAATATCAGTAAAGGACTTAGAAAAGTCGGCACTGATAATTCCCAGTTCCCGCATTCCCGGAGTGTCTATGACCACACCCCCGTCCGGCAGCACTACCAATTCACGCCGGGTAGTGGTGTGCCTGCCTTTATCGTCACTTCTTAATCCTTGGGTATCAAATAGGTCTTGACCGAGAAGTCGATTTATTAATGTGGATTTTCCCACTCCGGATGAACCGATGAATGCTATTGCCTTACCCATGGAAAGATAGTTTTTCAACGATTGGTAGCCATCTTCAGAAATACTTGTGGTGACCAGTACGTCCACCCCAATAGCAATGGAGGAGACATCAGCCAGCCTTGACGCAATATCTTCACATAAATCTGATTTTGTTAATACCACGACGGGAGTGGCTCCGCTGTCCCATGCAATGGAAAGGTAGCGCTCTAGCCGACGGAGATTAAAATCATTGTTCAGTGACATACAGATAAAAACAGTATCAATATTGGCAGCAACAATTTGAACTTCATTTGTGTTGCCTGCCGCTTTCCGCTGGAAAGCGCTTTTTCTTGTTAAAACATGGTGAATAATCCCGTTTCCCCCTACATTATCGCTTCGATCCACCATGACAAAATCGCCAACTGCAGGGTATTCCAAGAGACTACTTACAGAAAAACGAAATTTACCGGAGACCTCTGCGGTAAGCTCATTAGTTTTGGTAATAACTTTGTATAAGTTTTTAGATTGGGAGGAAACTCGGCCTACAATAAGCCCTTTGTACGCCTGGGATTCCTGTATATTATTTTCCGTAAGCCCAAGGTTTTTCATATCTATTTGATTCATTTTCACAGCCTCCTAAAGTTTAATCATTAACTTTTGGGAGGTTTGATGTACGAATTATTTTGCACATACCTCCCGGTTTGTTACAATCTCAGCAATTCTCTTTATAAACATAAAAAAGTTCCCCTTTCCAATTTATTCGATTATCATTATATCACATAATCGCAATTTCACCTGCCACATACAGGTAACTCGCAGCAAGCTATTTGCTGACTTTATAAAATTTGGATAATGGCTATCATGGTTTATTTTCGTATTTTTGAAGATAATACTCATAAACAGTAAAAAACCTTGGTTTTCACCAGGGTTTTTCTTTCATTGTATTGTCGTATAAATTAATATAATATAACTTGTTGTCCAGCACATGAATGTCTCCGGGCTTATCATCGCTCAATTTTTCTTTCCCAGACCCATCCACATTGATTTTATATAACTTTTTCCAGTATTCAGAGTGGTCGCTGTAAAAGATCCGACCCTCGGAAACATTGATCTCCCGGGCATCATCACTAGATATTTCACTCATTTGGGTTCCGTCGGTCTTCATCTTATAAAGCAATTTGTTGTAATTAAAATAGATCCAGTCATCAACTACATTTAATTCCGTGACGCTTCCGCTGCTGATCAATTTGGTTTTGCCGCTGCCGTCCGGATTGATTTTAATCAATTTACTATAGTAACTGGAATAATAAATTGCATCGTCCATTACCACAAGCTGGCTTACCGGGTCTTTGCTGATTTGGGTTCTGTTGCTCCCGTCTGTTTTCATTTTGTAGATCGTCCCGTCTTGCATCGTCCCTCTGGTATAAAAGACCCAGCCACCGACCACATTAATATGATAAGCTTGGGTATCGAGAACTGTTTTGTCGCTGCCGTCAGTTTTGATTTTTATAAGCTTCCACCCGTCCCCGCTGTAAAAAACTTCGTCCCCAACCACATTAATATACCAGGCAGTGTCGTCAGTGATTTTTGTCGCTTCGGTTCCGTCAGCTTTCATTTTGTAGAGTTTTCCTTGGTCCGCGAGATTACTGTAATAAATCCAGTCCCCTTCCTTGGCATACAAACCGTTATTGTTTAGATTACCGGTGGTGTTTCCCCGAAGGGATTCCGTTGTTGACTCTAAATTATATTCAAATTTCTTTGTTTTTACATAAGGACTTTCATAATATGATTTATTAAAAATTAACTTGCCGTCCTTTTCTTCAACAAATGTCAAACGATCTCCACTTCCAAACGGGCCAGCATCCTGCAGCGCTTCTTCCTGCTCCTCTTTTGAGAGAAGCAGTTCATAGATATTGATAATTTCTTTGGTATCTAAGTAAACCATTTTAGTGAGCATTTTAAATGTATCTTTAACTAAAATATAGTTTTCTCCAAAGCCTAAAACCACATAGGCCGTTTCCCAATGACTAATTGGATTTGGATCTTTTTCCGTTTCAAAAAGGCTATGTAGATCATATTCATACTGTAGCTTTTTCGTTTTATCATCATAAACTTTAGCTGTTTTCCCATCGCCAATCACAATCTTTTCCCCATCCGGGCTAATCACTGCTTTCCCGGGAAATAAAGCATCTACCTCACTTTGATCGATGATTTCATTTTCTGAAACATAGACAGTATAAGTATAATGATACAAGTGAGGCGCCCCGGTATTATTATCGATAACAATGACATCATTGCCGTTATTCGTCTTTATGACTCGCATACTGACCCAATCAACACTCATAGGGATCTTCCCCAGCACCGTATGCTTTCCTTGGCCGGATTCATCCCGCTTACTTAATTCCAATGTTTTTAAATTGAAAAGATACTCAGGTGTAGAAATTGTAAAATTATCAATTATAGCAGTGCGCGTTGCCGGGTCCCACTGCACTGCCTGGTCAAAATTCTCACTGATAAAACGCAACGGGACGAAAGTTACCTGGTTAATAACTTTCGCAGGCATATCCAACTCTACCGCTTTGTTGTTTACCAGCGCATTTTTGCTGGATAAAGTTAATGAGATTCTTTTTCCGTTACTGTCAGCCAAATCAATTTGCTTTGTTTCTTCATTATAAGCTACGACAAACCCTAAATTATCGGATATTTTTCTAAGGGGAATTAGTACTCTTCCCTTCTCTAGCCTGGGTTTTTCTTTGTTCTCAAACTCCACACTGTTTTGGTGAATTTCCCCCCACTCCATAAAGAAATTGATCTTTACTTTAATATCGTTCCCTTTAGCCATAACAGTACCGGACATGAGAAGAAGTATCATTATGGCAAGTACCCCGGTTTTCAACGTAGTTTTCATTTTCTTATCCTCTTTTCGAAAAACATTTGTGGTAGTTAATATGATGTTACTAAATTAACAGACGAGGGAATGGTATATTTTGTTCCTCATCGATAAATGACAAATGTGTCGTCAATCCCTTAAAGTGCTACGGCTGCGGGTTATGCCGGAGCGGGTGCAAAAAGGAAGCCATCAATCTTGAGTGAAGCGTAGGGACAGTGCTTTTTTGCCTGGCTCGTCGAGGCATATTATCACAGCCCATTTTTTTCACATATAAACACATGATAAAATAGGAAGTAAGAGAATCGTCCCTATGTCTCTTTTGTCAATCTATAACATGAACCGGGATTTTCAATTCATTGATTCTTGAGCCATCCTTGGCGCTTTCTTCAAAGAGAATAACTGTGCCTGAATAATCTGCGACATCATCCAGTTCAATAATGATTTCAAATTCTCCCCAGCCGGGAGCACCTTCCGTTGCTGTCGTAAACCCCTCATCCAGAATATAATGACCGTCTTCAAACTCATATTGTATTGTCGCTTCCCAAACTCGAGCCAATCCTCTCACCACAATCTGATCTTTCACCTCAGCATTGGGAGCAGGTTCATAAATGCGAAAGGCTACATTTTGCAATACAATCTCCGCTGATTCTTTTTCATCAATCCACAAGTAGTCTTCCGGATCATTTGCAACGATAGGTTCAGCGGTGTAAAGATGTCCGACTATTGTTTCTTCCACATTTCCTTCCACGAGAATTTGAGTTTTTTCAAATCCAAACTGCTCCATAATCATAGCAATCTGTTCCGCAAACATTAATTCTCCGGTGGAACCAAGATTGCTTTCCTTAATTTCTTTGGAAAAACTCACATGGGCAACCCCGTCAACTTCTTCCACATATTCGATGATTACATCTGGATGGACTAACCCGGTTAATTCTTCATGGTCAGGCCCTTTAGCCCAGGCTTCCAATGCTGCCTTCGCCACTTCTTCCCCCTCCCGCACACTAATCTCTTTTTCTACGCGATAAGTATTCATTAAATCATTGTCAGAGAAATATAAAACCACTTGATGTTTTTCAAAATTTTCCTGTGGTGTGGGAGATAAATTCCCATCCTGGTCTAAAGGATTTTTTGCTTGTTTCCCACAGCCGGACAAAATCAGAAAACCCGCCGCCAACAACATTATCAACGTTAAAAATCTTTTCTTTTTCATGATAACCTCCTTGTAAATGTTAAATATGAACGATGCCCCTGACACTTATCATATTAACCACCTTTTGTATCATAGTTATTGATGTAATGTAACAATTTTGTTACTTACTAGGTTTTTGGGAAAAATAAATGGATGCACGTTCCGTGTTCACCTGTCTTGATGTCTATTCTCCCCTGATGCATCTCCACCATCTGCTTCACAATTGTTAACCCTAATCCGCTACCCTCTTGATTCCAGGCACTGGCGTCATTAGACCGGTAAAATGGTTCTAAAACATGGGGAAGATCTTCCGGCTTAATGCCAATGCCTTGATCACATACACTAATCTTATTTTCATTTTTATCTTGTATATTTTTCATCATGATTCTTACGGATCGACCCTCTGAAGAATATCGAATGGCATTGGATACTAGGTTATCCAGCCCACGCAGGAATAAGTCCTGATCCACAAATAAATCCACAGTCTCAAGCTCAAATTCCAGAAATATATTTTTATCCCGGGCTATATGCTGAAAGGACTGAAGGAGATACTCTTTTATTTCTTCTGCTTTTAGGATTTCTTTTTGGAGCTGCCTGTCCCAAATCCGGTTAATCTCTAATAACTGTTCCACCATTATTTTCATTTTTTGGACTTGAAAGGATAAATCTCGGACGAATTCCCGATATCTTTCTTCATTTTCCCGGACATAAGGCAAATTTTCCAGAATCAATTGTATCGTGGCCAAAGGCGTTTTTAATTCATGGGAGGAAGTGCTCAAAAACCGCCGTTGTCTTTCATCATATCTGTTTAGCTCTTCTACCATATTTTTAATGGCAACAATTAATTCTTTGATTTCATCACGCCTTTGGTATTTTAAATAGAAAGTGCGTTTTAGGGGTGTTATTTTTGTTAAATTAAAAATAATTTGGCGAATCGGTTTGGAAAACCAAGATGAAACAAAGTATGAAATTAAAAAGAATACAAAAAGGCTGATGGCCAAGATTTGGACCATCCATTTCTGAAAGGATTTTAGCTCCCTGAACAATTGCTCTGCTTCCTCTACCATTAGTAAATAACCTTTTCTTTCACCTGACTGAAAAGGGATCAAAGTATATTGCACATAAGCAGAAGAGGCAGTTTCCACAAAGAGAGAGCCGGGCAGGTCATCCAAATTTAAAATATCCAAATTCAAAGCTGCATTCGATTTTAGCTCTTGAAAGCTATCGGCATACACCTTTTTATCCTGATCCAGCATAATCAATCTCATGTTTAATTCTTCGCTGAAGGTTTCCAGGTAGCCGATACTGCGGTTAGGTGTAAAGGGATATGTGTCTTTCAAATTATCGAGAACGGCAGAGCCCTGGGTAATGGATATAAGTTCATACCCTTGCTGCAAACGCCGCTCATAGGATTCCGATACAAACATGTATACCGTAAAACTGACCAGTATAAACAGGCCGGAAAATATTAACCATAATTGATATTTGATCTTCATGATTTGCCTCTGAAACGGTAACCAAGGCCCCTTACGGCATGAAAGAATTTTTCGCCTGAAAGCTCCGTTAGTTTTTTTCTTAATCGGCTGATAGTGACATCGACGGTCCTTTCACTGTATTCCAGTAAACCGTCCCATATCTGTTCATAGATGAACTCACGGGAATAAACATTATCTGGTTTCTTCATAAAAATTTCCATCAGCTTATATTCATTAGCCGTAAGAGAAACAGATTGGTCTTTGTAGATGATAAGCAGTTTTCCTCTGTCCAATTTTAGTCCCTTACATTGGAGCAACTGCTCCGTCCCTGGTTCGATAATCTTTTTGGTCTCATTTCTTCTTAATAAAGCATGAATTCGCGCCAGCAATTCCCGCTGGTCAAAGGGTTTAACCACATAATCATCTGCCCCCAATTCCAAGCCGATGATTTTATCCAAAATCTCGCTTTTGGCAGTAATCATGATAATGGGAACATTTGACTCATTGCGAATTTCTTTACAAAGTTCCAGGCCGTCTTTTTTTGGTAATGTCCAATCTAATAAAATCAAATCGTAATCTTTAGATTTGTATGCTGCCCATCCTGCTTCTCCGTCATATGCGATATCTACTTGGTATCCTTCCCGTTCCAGAAAAAAAGCAATATTCTTGGCTAAAATCTTCTCATCTTCAACAAGCAGAAAACGCTTCATTTTATTCCCTCCGCCCCACAGATACCCCTATTCATCTTCATATATAAAAAAAAGAATATACCCTCATATTATATGGTATACCCCAATTTCCCTTTCATAAAAACCCTCTTTGTTTTATTGATTTCTTCAATTAAACTCGAAAAAATTGGCCATAATAAATACGGTGCCTTTATTAGAGGAGGTAATGTGCGCATGCCGGATACAGTCCAACGCGGAGTTGTTGCTGGAATACTTGGGATTATGGTAGATATAATTGTTCATGGCTTAGCTTTTCTAACCCTTGGAACCACAATGACAGGACATTATATTCATCAGCTTATTTTTCCGTTTTCAAAAATAACCGGACTTACGTTTGGAATCAGCGAGATCGCCCATTTTATCGCAGGAGCTCTTATAGGGATATTTATTGTGTTAATATTTAAATATTTTGGCTCAGATTATCCTTATCTTAAAGGAATCGGGTTTTCTGTTTTTTTATGGGTAGTTCATGTGGCGTTCATACCAAATCTTGTTTCCCCAAATCCACGGCAATACCTACATCGCACTGAGATGGAAGCAATTGTGGATTTAATTGCTCATATTGCTTATGGTTTCATAGTAACAATGTACTTAATAAAAAACGGAAAAAGAATAGCCGTTCGCTAGCGTATTTTGGCTGTTAACGCTAGGATAAAGAATTTTAAAAAAGGGGCAAATTATTATGAATGATAGATTTATCAAAGGGGTAATAGCCGGTACAATCGCCGGTCTTGCAAAAAATATTCCTGACCTATTCTTGCACAATGTGTTTAGGATTAGTGAAAAGTCATTTTGGGATTATGCAAGTATTATTGCCTCAGGAAGGCACCCTCTAGGCTTATTTGAACATACATATTCATTTTTTTTCGAAATTATATTCAGCATATTTCTTGGACTAATCTATATTTTCTTAATTCCATATCTTAAAACGAATTATAATTTTTTACGTGGAGCAATATATGGGGGTATAGTCTGGTTTGCCATCCGGGCTTGGGTGGTCTCTTTTCAGATCACCCCTTTACTTCAAGAAGGACGGAATACAATGATCGTTAATTCTCTATTATCAATCCTCTTTGGGATTATTTTAGAGTGGATCATACAATTATTGATGAAGAAGAACCAACATGAGGGTGTTTTAGGCTAAGGATGCAGCTTCCTCTTTTCAACTATAAATGTTTTATCGTTTATTTTTATTTCTGCTTTTTCCAACAGTTCTTCTACATAATTCTGATAGCTCGTCTCCACCATAGCGCGGAAAGTATCACCAAAAAGACTAGGATTTTCTTTTGCAATCTCTATTGCTAATTCTTCTTTTTTCATGCTTTCGAGATGACCAATAAGAAATATTTTTCTCATTCCTTGTCGCAAGTGATCCTCATACTCTTTTTCCGTTTTTATTCCTTCCAATTCCATGTATTCTTTTTTAGCTTCCCGTAAAATTTCATATTCTTCCGAATCCTTGTCAATATTTCTTTCTGTTACCCGCGACTGCTCCAGCGTTCTTTCTACCTCTTGATCAGAAACGGTTAACCCCTGTTTCTTTGCTTCCTGCTCCTGAACAATTTCCCTAATAAGCTCATTAAAAACAAGATTAGGTGTTATCTCAGCAGTCAGACTCTCTTCTAGTTTAGATATCATATCAGAAATTTTCTCACCATCTTGCTCAGAATTCTTCAGGCGTTCGAGATTTTTCCTTTGTATATATTCTTTTTGCAATAAATCTTTCTTTTTTTCTTCGAACATGGTGTTGGTTATCTTTTCCCCATTTATAATTGCAACTGCTGAAGGGTCCACAACCGGAGCCTTGTTTTCGCATCCGGTCAGAACGCTCATTAAAGTAACGAGGAATAAGATCAGATACAATTTTTTCAATTTATCCCCTCCGTTTTCCGAGAAATTAACTGTAAATGAATATAGGGATTCTGTCGTTTCAACCATTGTCTTACCGTCGTTATCGGTAATTTATAACAGGACAATTAAAACTTCCGTCACTTTAATCCAGCACTTTTTCCATCATTACTCTTTGATAGACGGAAAAAGCCTAAATATTGTTCCACTCCAAGGACAAGCAATAAATGAGTACATGAGGAACTTAATTATCTATATTACCGTCTGTAAGAGTTAAAGGAGGTATCAGTAAATGTATTTGGAAGCTGAGGTATACGGTTTGTTGAATTGGAGCTTTGCAATAGTTATGGTAATTCAACTACTTTTTTTAATTGCTCTTAAATATGAATACAAATTTTGCATACAAGCATTTAGGTGGTTTATTGGGTATATCGTTTTCTTTGGTTTTGCCGGTTATAAACTTTTAGAAGCTATAAATACCTTCGAACATAATAATTCTATGGGTTCGGAAAATGCATCATTGAGCATGGGAACTTCAGGTGTTTTATGGTTTATTAGTTCAGTTTGTTTATTAATCGGAATTTCAAGACTTGCTTCACATAAAGTTTCAAGGGAAAAATAATTACCTCACGAAATTTTAATTCCAACTTTGAACATAGGAAAATTGCCTTTCTTAATATAGATTATCTTATATACTATAGATTTTAAAAGCTATACCAAAACACTTTGAAGTTTTCCGGCTGATACCACACAATAAATAAATCTGGCGATACAAAGTGAATATTTGAAGGAGGCCCACAGATGAGGTCAAAGCTACTAACTCTGGTTTATGTTGCATTAATCCTTTTTTTATCTGCCTGCGCGGGACAAGATAATTCAGCCCGCACTTCTGATAGTACCGCTGGGAGTGAAGCTGTCCCCAATACTTTAGAAGATATAAAAAGTGAAACCCTTCCATCAATAGCTTTGCCCCAAATCAGCGTTGATGACAGCCGTAAGAATGAGGATAGCGGCTGGATAGTAGCCATACCAGAGGAAGAAGATTGTGTTTATCAGGTATCCAATGATAACAATGTATGGGTGACGTTTTCCTTTAAAGAGCAAATGGACGAGGCGGATGTTTTGGATCACTTAGTAATAGAACCGACAACAAAGATTACTACTGATTGGTCCGACAGGGGTTACCGGCATTCCCTGCGGGTGCGTGTTTCCCCCTCTACAGTAAACTCTTTAGAGATAGGCCTCAGGGCAGGAGCCAAGAATACTAATGGCACCAGGGCTCTGAGTAAGGATATAATGGTTACCCTGGAACGCTTTCCAGCCTCCTCAGTGGTAATGCACCTGCCCCAATACCCCTCCCTGAAAATGGAGGAATATGGGTTCTACTGGGCTTCCCCCAAAGATGCTGAGGTAATCATGGAATTTACCAAACCTATAGATAAGGAAAGTCTGGCTCAGGCACTGACCAAAATGGAAGAACAAAAAAAGTGTAAACTAACCTGGTTAAATGATAAAAAGGCAATGCTTAAGTTTATTCCTCCGGGTGGAGAACCTACAACATACGACCTGGTTTTTGAAGGGGTAAAGGATGAAGATGGGGTGCTGGTAAGTTTTCCCTTCCATTCATTGAAGG
The DNA here is from genome assembly GCA_028709045.1 of Desulfitobacteriaceae bacterium. Taxonomy (GTDB): domain Bacteria; phylum Bacillota; class Dehalobacteriia; order Dehalobacteriales; family Dehalobacteriaceae; genus JAQVXR01. The sequence continues at coordinate 13,801 of JAQVXR010000041.1, forward strand.
TTACACCTGATGTTCAAGTAAAGGCCTTAAATCTTGCTACAGAAAAACAAACTGAAATTATTTCGGTTTCAGGGGGCTATGAAGGTGGTGTAGTCTCTCCCGGCGGCTCCAGTGCTGTTTTCTGGGAGCTGGGATGCGGCGTTGGGGACGCTTTTGTTTATCGTTATTGGCTCCATGATTTTACTAGTGGGGATAAGGTTTTTTTAACGGAAAGCGGTAGCTCAAGTGTCAAATGGTTCTCAAAGGGCGACCGGGTTCAGGTAGGAAACAAGATTTTTTCCGCCCAGGGTGAGAATCTAAAAAACCCATTTAAAGAGAAACATATAATTGGTTTTGATATTGGTCCGGATGACCGGCTAGCTTATGTGTCTTGGGATGAACAAGAGGAGAAGAAGCCCAATGTGGATTTATTTTATCGGTGGGATGGTGAATGGCAGATAATCGAGAGTTTTAGCTACCAGCTGTTTAATAGCAATGGTTTTTTCCTGCCTATGGATCCGTCTTACGATCCATTCGGGAAAAAGCTGGCCGTAGTTAAAAACACCGCTGGCGATGCACAGATGGGAACTGCCGATGTTATTCTCCTTGACCTGAAAACAAAAGAGGAATCACTGCTTAAGGAACATGCTCTTAATGTGTTCTGGTCTCCCCATGGCGATTACCTGGCAGTAGGCAAAGTAGGCGGCGGAATTGAGATACTGACACCTACCGGTGATTTAATCTTGGAATTACCTGACCACAGATATTGGGACATTGTGGGTTGGACTCCCGCCGGTCAATATCTGATATTAAAAAAGCAAGAAGAGACCAAGTGGATAACCCAACTCATTGAGGCAAAAAACGGTAATAAAAAAGAATTCCCCGGCATACCCCTTGGTATTGATTCCGATGGTCTTGTCTACTTAATAAGTGAGTAGCAAACCGGATTCTTATATAATGAAAACCAATCTCAATCGCCTTGGCAACGGTATAAGAATTTTATTTTTCCTTATAACCTTACATTATCTATGTTTTTAACTAGTAGCCAATCATCCATATTCCCATAGTTACTTTTGTCAATTCCGAAAGGTTCTATAGCCTCCACATTCCCAATCTGAATTAAGACAATATATCTTTTTCCCGCCCATCGTTTAAATTGCTTTTCAGTCAATCTTAGTTTATCTTGATTCTTTTCGACCAATAAAATAGACTCATCTTCAGATATTTTATCTGAATTATATACATCAGTCACATTCCCTTTTGCCCCAACTTTACCTTCTCCGTCATTATTAATAAAGTAGAGCGTATCTCCAATATTTACTCTGCCATAGGGCAGCTTTCTTCCTGTTGCTCCCCTTATAACCATAGTTTTTGTTCCTGCAATAAGTCCTTCCAATTCCTTTGCTTTCTCATCCACATAAACTACATGGTCCATTTTTATACCTCCAATATTCAGTCATTACTAACTGTTATTCTATACCAATGATTAATGTAAATTAAAACTTTTTTTCTCACAGGATAGATATGTAAAATAAATATCCCCCAGTGGGTCGTTTACTATAAATTCAATTTGCCACTCAACTGCGGGTTCCAATACTGACCCCGGATTATTC
>JAQVXR010000042.1 GCA_028709045.1 Desulfitobacteriaceae bacterium
TAAATAGGTTCCCTTAAAAGAAACAGGGTTCAAATGAATCCTGTTTTTTAATCCTAAGGTTCAATTTAAACCTGCGATTGGATTTGAAAGGACTGAAAAATAGGAGTGCTTTCTTGTCTCTGTATGATTTCAACAGGTATAATCGTAATTCGCCTAGTTTAACTGCTGTCAAAGAAAAAATAGAAGAGGGTTTAATATTTCTCAAAGATGAAGGGATGATTGATGCCAGTACCGTTCAGGAATCACTGGACAGAGTGAAAACATTTGACAATATGGAGGAAGCGTTGGCGGGGGTTGATTATGTTCAGGAGGCGCTCCCGGAAGATCTTAAATTAAAGCAGCAGGTATTTGCCCGGGCGGCGGATCTCACGGAAAAAAATGTGGTCATCGGCTCCAGCTGTTCCGGATTAAGAAGATCTGATATTGTAAAGGAAGTAAAACATCATCCTGAAAGATGTATCGTAGCACATCCGACAAATCCCCCTCACTTAATTCCCTTTATGGAGATTTCCGGAGATGAGGCAAGTGCGGAGGCTAAAGAAGCGACATTTAAGTTCATGGAATATTTAGGACAAAAGCCGATCAAGTGCCGGGAAGTTTATGGATATGTCTTAAACCGGGTTCAGCTTGATGCGTTTTAAACCTACACTGGAAGTATTGGCCCCGGAGGATTTGATCAGGATCCATGAGGCATCTCTGAAAGACGTTGTCCAATTGGTGGGTTCCACTCCTGTTGACCCTTGTGATGTGGAACCTAATCAAAAACACTTGCACATTATGTATGAGATCCTCAAGCACACAGACAAGCCCCTGATTGGCAATACTGCCCGGAAACATCAAGTAGCACAGATGATGAAGATGCTCGCTATAGTTTTAGGGGATGATAATTGGCAGGAGAATCACTGGATTGGTGTCGCGGTTAATCCGTTAAGCCCTCTTGCTTTTACTCCTGATGCTTTGGAAACGATTATTGAATATGCCAAAAGAAACCAAATTATTTTTATACCTCCGGCAATTATGGCCGGTGTCTGTGGACCCATGGGATTATTAGGGACAATTGTCTTACAGAACAGCGAAATCCTGGGTGGGTTGGTGCTTACACAGCTGATCAATCCGGGAACCCCAGTTGTCTATACCGCTGCTGGAACTGTATCTTATATGAAAAGGGCAAATTATAATACAGGTGCACCCGAATTACCATTGATTCATGCTGCGGGGCTAAAAATGGGTCGGGACTTTTATCATTTACCTACAGATCTTTGTGTGGGATGACTGAAGCAAAAACCGCTGATTGCCAAGCCGGGTATGAAACCATGCAGAGCCTGATGGCGAGTATGCTTGCTGGAGCCAATATTTTAGTGGAGTGCTTGGGTGTAATTGATTCTATCATGACCACTTCTTATGAAAAAATAATTATCGATCAGGAAATGATTAGCCGGGTAATGGCGATGCTCACCGGGATTGACACATCCGATCAATCATTGACGAAAGCATTGGAGTAATTAAAGATGTAGGTCCGGGCGGAAATTATTTAACCTATCTCGATACGTTGGAAAACTTCCGGAATAATTGGCTTCCGACCGTTTCCGACTGGGAAACTTATGATAACTGGAAGGAAAAGGGTAGCCTCGATGTGGTAAAACAAGCTCAGGCAATCTATCGGGAAATATTAGCCCAATCACCAAAGATGCTTATCCCACTGGAGCTGGACAGTGCTCTCAAAAAATACATGGAGCGTGCTTCTTCTGCTAATTGAGCCGTACAATCCCAGGATTTTGGGAGAAAATTTTTGGAACCGGCAGGATATATAAAAACATATAGAAAATAAATAAAGTAGAATAGAGTTTTTATATTTTCTCGAAAAGAAAAAGCAAAGGAGTAGAAACTACCATGGATGAAGTTCTTAAATTTTTTACGGAAAACCCGACGTTTTACCTGGCAACAACGGAAGGCGATGAACCGAAAGTTCGCCCGTTCGGTTTTATTATGAACTATGAGGGTAAGCTCTATTTCTGTACCGGCAATCGGAAAAAAGTTTACCGACAGTTAAAAGCCAATCCCAATTGTGAGATGTGCAGTACAGCAACTGCAAATGGTGAATGGGTACGTCTCAAAGGCAAGGCGGTATTTGATGATAACCTTGCTGCCAAAAAGAAAGTGTTGGAAATTGCCCCGGTTTTGTCCAATATTTATAAAGGAGCGGAAGACCCTACCTTTGAAGTGTTTTATCTGACAGATTGTGAAGCAACATTTTGTTCGATGTCTCCTAAACCGTATCGAACCGTCAAGTTATAAAGAAAACTTGGCTTGCGTCAAGCTTTTACGCAGGCGCGACAGAATTTTTAGTATTGTATTTTTTACAATGCGTAGCAATTCCAGTCCTTTAGGGGAAGCCAACCTTTAAAAAACTTATATTTTTTAATAGTATAAAAAATGCGGGACGGTGATTTTGCGGCCGTCCCTTTCATTGTCCAATAATATTTTTTTTAAAACCAAAGGAAAACGTTCAATCATGAAGAACAAAATATAAAGGTAATTGTACCTATTAGGAATTGAAATTTACCTTCTTTATTTTACGACACGTTTCTAGACTACCTATAAGGAAAACTTGAGAAAGATCATTAAATAAAAAGGAAAAACGAGAGGACGGCCCTTGTGCTAGATTGGGGGGGGGTCAATTTAGGTACGTCCCCACGTTTTTTAGCTTTTGGAAAACTCGACAGTTCCGCCGGCCTGTTGGACAGCTTGGATTACAGTGTTTAAGGAGGGGCATGTCCCAACAAAGGGTAATCTTACAATTAAGCAAACACCGGTGGGTGATGCAATTTCTATGAGGTTTATTAAATTAATAACTGTTCCGGGGGGCAAAAAGATGCGTAAAATTGTGCCGGGAAGAGGACCGCATTCAGTTTTCTTGTGCTGCTTAGAATTACTGGCGTTACTCACATTGCCGGTTTCCCCGCATTCGACTTGATTATGAAATCTCGACATATTCTTCCTCCTTTGTTTCTTTATAGTACATACTATGTAAATGATTGGACAAGTGTGACAAGTTTATAGGGAGGATAGCATTTTGCTGGGTAAAAGAATAAAGGATTTGCGAGAGACCATAAATAGGGATGAGAAAGTTTTAGCTCAGGAGGGAAAAATGGAAAAGAAAATTATTAGTTTTTTTGAAAACGACCGCTTTGCTAAATCCGTGGGAGTAAAGCTTATAAAAGTGGCGCCGGGATATGCTAAGGCACAGTTGAATATCACAAAAGAGCATTTAAATGCCGCCAATATTGTTCAAGGCGGAGCGACATTTACATTAGCAGATTTAGCATTTGCCGCAGCGGCAAACTCTCATGGCCAAGTATCATTAGGTATTAGTGCCAATATTACTTATTTCAAGCCACCTCAAGGTGAAGTATTAACAGCGGAAGCAAAAGAAGTATCTGCCAACAACCGACTGGCCAGCTATAATGTAGATATCTTCGATGAACACCAGGATTTAATTGCCCGCTATAATGGAACGGCTTACCGAAAAAATGATCGACTTCCAATTTATTAAAAAAAAGCCCCTTTTGGCAGACATTTAAAGTCAGCAAAAGGGGCTATTATTATTCTAAAATATTAAGCCATAAATAATTCAATGTCGGAGTCTACTGTGTCAATGCCTTTAATTCCAAATAAATTAACAAGGGTCTGGGCTACATCGGGAGATAGAAAACCTGGCAAAGTTGGCCCGAGGTGAATATTTTTCACACCAAGATACAGAAGAGCCAGCAATACGATTACTGCTTTTTGCTCATACCAGGATATATTATAGGCAATGGGCAATTCATTAACATCATCCAGTCCAAAAACTTCTTTCAACTTCAAGGCTATTTGAACCAGAGAATATGAATCGTTACACTGTCCAGCGTCTAGAACCCTGGGAATCCCGCCGATATCACCTAAATCAAGCTTATTGTAGCGATATTTTGCACAACCTGCAGTCAAAATCACGGTATCTTTCGGAAGCTTTTTGGCAAATTCCGTGTAATACTCTCTTGACTTCATTCTTCCATCACACCCAGCCATCACAAAAAACTTTTTGATAGCCCCCGACTTTACCGCTTCCACAACCTTATCTGCCAAAGCAAAAACTTGCTCGTGGGCAAAACCTCCGACAATTTTTCCGGTTTCAATTTCATCAGGAGATTTTAATGTTTTAGCCAAGGCAATTATTTGAGAGAAGTCCTTCTTGCCGTTTTCATCTGCCTCAATATGAGGACAACCGGGAAAGCCTGTGGATCCTGTGGTGAAAATTCTCTTTTTTATTTCCTCACTTTTGGGCGGTACAATACAGTTAGTTGTAAATAAAATTGGACCATGGAAAGATGCAAACTCCTCAATCTGTTTCCACCACGCATTTCCGTAGTTGCCAACTAAGTTTTCATACTTTTTAAACTTGGGGTAATAATGAGCAGGAAGCATTTCACTATGGGTGTAAACATCTACTCCAGTTCCTTTGGTTTGTTCCAATAATTGTTCAAGATCAGTTAAGTCGTGACCGGAAATAAGAATAGCAGGGTTATTTCCCACACCGATATTAACTTCCGATATTTCCGGATGACCGTATCTTGTGGTATTGGCATCGTCCAAGAGGGACATTGCTTTTACGCCGAATTCGCCAGTTTTTAGGGTAAGAACGAAGAGATCGTTGGCGGTTAATTTGTCATTCAGGGTTAGTGATAAGGCTTCATAAATAAAGGCATAGATCTCTTCATTTTCTTTCCCGATATTAAAGGCATGTTCTGTATATGCTGCCATACCCTTTAATCCGTAAGTAATCAATTGTCTTAGTGAACGAATATTTTCATCTTCTGTAGACAAAACTCCTATGGAGGAAGCCTTGTCCAGCATTTCTTCTTTTGAAGTAACCATAAAATATGCCGCATCATGTAAATCTTTCAATCCGGTTTTATTTCTCAATTCATCTCTGGCAGCTAACATTTTATTAATTTGTTTTTCTAAAGCTGCTTCATCAAAATTAGCATTAGTGATCGTCATAAACAAGCTGTTTAATACTTCATAGTTAACATTGCCCAGATCGTTAACCGCGACTTTACCCTTAATAACAATCTCAGAAATACCTTTAAGTGTGTAAATCAATAAATCCTGCAGTTTTGCGACCTCTTCACTTTTCCCGCAGACGCCTCTGATTTGACAACCCGTGTTTTTTGCAGTTTCCTGACATTGATAACAAAACATGCTCATTTCAATTGACCTCCTTGATTGTAATATTTATACCGTGCTGATATTATAACGAAACGATAATAATCAGTTTCAATGTGTCCAAAAGCAAACTTCTTACATTTATTTTTGACTTGTGATATTTAAACTGATCCTGCATTATACTGAATTATTTAGCCTCCCATCCGAGGAATTTCTACCCGGGCTTTGATACTATGGATTATAATCTATTTATATGGAAAAATACCGTAACCATGGTTACCAACGGGATAAAATGCAGCAAAATATTTAATTATTAATCTGATAATGGAAGAAAGGGCGAAATGTTTATTTTTTTTACACTTAGAGTTAAGTATATTCCAAAAATTTGTACAAGTTTCGGTAAGATAAAAACAAAATCACAACATTATTCAAAAAAATAAAATATCTATATTTAAAAAATAAAAGGAACTTAATCTTATTATGAAGAAAATTAAATAATTTAAGATAAATTTAAATATGTATTTTTCCCTGGGCAGACGGAGTTACGCCTGACAGCACTAACTCCTCTTTTTTGTGTGGCGGGAAATGCATGATAATTAAAGGAAACTGATTATAGAGGGAGGACATTTGGTTGCATATTTATGCCGTATTAAAAGCAGTTTCAGGGATTGAACTGCCAATAACATATAACCACTTTGTTCAGGCTGCTATTTATCAAACCATTGATACAGAATTGGCAGAGTTTTTGCATGAGAAAGGTTATGAAGCAGGGAACCGGACATTTAAACTTTTTTCCTTTTCCAGACTGTCAGGCAGGTTCGAACTGAATAAAGAAAAAGGCTCGATTAAATTTTACGATGATATATATCTTACAATCTCTTCGCCGGTGCAGCATTTTTGTCAGTCGATTGCTAATGGCCTTTTAACAAAAGATTATATTTACTTTGGCAAGAACAAGGTTAAATTAGAAAAAATTTTTGCCCAAGAATTTAAAATGAACAAAGAAAATGTCTTAGTAAATACGCTGTCTCCAATTGTCGTTTATAGTACTTTTTTAAGACCGGACGGGCGGAAATATACCTGCTATTTTCAACCGGGAGAACCTGATTATAACAGTTTGATTACCAACAATTTAGTTAAAAAATATCGAGCATTGCATGGAAAAGACGCTCCTCAAGGGGAGGTAAAAGTATTAGCACGGGGCGATATGCGTTTACATGTTGTCAATTATAAAAAGACAGTGATCAAAGGGTATTCCGGTAAATTGGAATTAACCGGTCCGACAGAACTACTGCAAATGGCAGTTGATGCAGGATTGGGGAGTAAAAATTCCCAGGGGTTTGGGTGTGTAAATATCATGGAAAGAAGGTGAATAGAAAACGGGCTTCTTACAATCAGTTTATTCTTTAGGAGTAATGACTAGCAAAAAAAATGCTGAGTCACCGTTAGCGAATATTATTAATTTTATACAATTACCCTATTCGTTTCAAGAACATGAGGAGAAAAAAACCTATGTGATTCGAGTATGGTTAGATGTACTACAACCGACAGGAGAGGTCTTACAGGTTAATGGAATAAGCCGAATTGACCTGATAGAATATCAATCGGTTGGCGCGGAGGAAAAAATAATCAGGGAACGCTGTCTTTACCGTGAACCTGCAGGTCGAAATGTTCAATGGCAGTTTTCTCCCTTATATAAGCTTGGTAAAGGAAGTGCAAATGCCAAAAAAGCATTGTTGGGTAAAGATTGGAAAGCCAATAAAGACTGTAGGTTTTATAAATTACAGCAAAGAGTTTTAAATGACTATGAGAGAACAGGCTGTTTTTCTCCAGGCAGTGTGGAAAGGATTATGAATGATCTGTTTTCTAAAGTGGATCTAATAGCTAAATACTGGTCCGACAAAAAACATTCATATTTTATGTTGTTTGGAGTCGAGCAAGAAGGATCGTTCTTATATCCGGGAGAAGTATCGGCTTTCATAAAATACTTTTCAAAAAAATTAAACCCAACTACTAATGCAGTTACCAAAAATAAGGCCAAAAAGTCAACGGCGTGTGCTATCTGTGGGGATTTATCGTCCAAGGTTGAAACCCTGGATAAAGTATTTAAATTTGCCACCTTTGATAAACCGGGTTTTTTACCGGGAATCAAGGATAATTCCAAGGTCCGGGAAAAAGTCTTTCCAATCTGCCCGAAATGTTATGCCTTATTATCAGTGGGCAAAGATACGATAGACAATCGGTTTGTAAGCCTTCATATTATCCCTGGGATAAATTTGTATGTAATACCAGAAATCATTTCCAACGATCAAATATGCTATCAAAAAACAATAGAGACAGAGGAATTTTTAGAAAAAGGAATTGAACAAGACGGTCAGCTATTTGAAATTTTAGCTCAGCAGGGTGAAGAGATGATTTTTCACTTTGTATTTGCAGAAGCAAACCAAGCCCAGGTGATCGTCCACTATTTAGTGGAAGATGTACCTCCTTCCCGTTTGAGAGCATTGCAGAATTTATGGAAGGAAACCTGTGCTGCTTTTCAAAAAGATGATACAAATGATCATGCAGAATACAAAAGTCTTGACAAGGCTCTGAGGCAAATTGTGACAGTTATATTATCATTGGGCTGTAAATGTGAACAGGACAAAACAGTCTTGAGAGAACAAGCTTTGTTGATAGTTTGCGCCTTGTTAAACAATAACCAGGTAAAAACTTCAGAAATTAAAAAGCTGATGGTAAACCGTTTCCCCGGTTTGTTTACCGATCCCGACTGGATAAGACCCATAGAAAAAGGTAAAATGCCCGGGGAAATTAAGCTGAAAGAAATGGCGAAAGTTATAGACTTTTTAACTAGAGTTAATGGGAGGCGAAAGGATGAATCTGGACTGGTTAGCGGAATTCTCTGATCCATACCTAAAAACCCAGACAGGTCAAGGAGTATTCCTGGGGGGAATTATCTTGGGAATGGTGGCTAAATACCAGGTTAAAAAGGGGAACGAAATAAATTGGGCACCAATTTATAAACAAATTATGTTTGGACAAATGCAGCGCCGGGATTTATTACGCCATTTGAGCCGGGTGCCTGAGCTAGTACGTGCTTATGATCTTCCACATAAATACTATTTTCAAAAACTGGCGGCAAAAGGGGGAGATCTGCTTCTATCTCAGAATAAGGAGCTGGGAATTGACGGCAATTTTATTTTTTCCGTGGCATTCTTAAATGCACATGAGTATTTCTGGCGGATATTTACTAAATCCGAAGCTGAAAAATACATAATGGAAGAAGAGGTAAGTGATTTATGAGTTTTAAAAGAAGAAGGGAATTCCTTTTTGTTTACAGTGTCAAAGATGCTAATCCGAACGGGGATCCCTTAAATGCCAATCATCCCCGCTATGATGGGGAAACAAGCCAGATATTGGTATCGGATGTGCGTATCAAACGAACGATCCGTGATCAATGGCAACGCGAAGGATTAGCTGTGTTTATCGATGGTCAAGCAAAAACATTAAAAAAGAGAATTGAGGAACTAAAAAAGGATTTCAATGCAAGTACAGGAAAAGAAGCTTTAGCGAAATGTATTGATACAAAATTATTTGGGGCTACTTTTGCTTTAGATAAAGAATCTTTTTCTTGGACAGGTCCTGTTCAATTTAAATGGGGCCGTTCCCTGCATAAATGCAAGACAGAAATGATTCAGGGAACGGCGGCTTTTGCTACTAAGGAAAACAATGAACACAGATCGTTTCGGAATGAATACCTGGTACCTTTTACTCTTATCGGTGTTTACGGGATAGCTAACCAATATCCGTCCAAAGAAACCGGGGCAACCGATGCGGATGTGGACAAGGTAGCAGAGGGAATTTGGCAGGGAACACTTAACTTAATTACCCGTAGTAAAGTAGGGCATATGCCCAGGATCCTTTTGGAGGTTACTTATCAAGAAGGTTTTAACGGCGCAGCCGGAGCTTTGGATGAAAGACTGAGCCTATTATCATCTGACGGAAGTAGCTTCACGGAAGATGAGGAGTTTTATATCAGGTCGCCCAAGGACTTTGTGTTAGATATCCAAGCAATAAAAAACCGTTTGGTTGACTTAAAGGAAGATATTGAGGCAATAAAATTATGGAGGGATTCAAAAATAAATATTCTCGGTTTAGAAGAATTTAAAAGTGAGTTCGCTAATAAATTAGATCTCCAAAAGAGGTGAAAATATATGGCAACTGCATTTGAGATAACCGGTCCGATTGCCATGTTTCGCCGACCATATACTACTACCTCTTCTGTTTCTTTTCCTGTGCCGCCGCCAACAGCGATAGCCGGACTTTTGGCAGGAATTGTTGGGATAAGCAATGGCAGTGAGATGAGAGCTGATGGGGCTGATTACTGGAAAGAGATGATGGGAACACGCATTGCTTTTTCGATTATTAATCCTATTAAATGGTATACAGGAACGGTAAATTTCTGGAATATTAAAGAACCACAAAAGAGTCCCCATATTAGAATTAAACATCAGTTTGTTAAGAATCCTAAGTATATTATTTATGTTCAAGGGGGAATAGAAAAGGAATTGCGCAGGCATCTTGAGAATGGTACATTCGTCTATACTCCTTGTTTAGGTACGGCATATGCTTTAGCCAATATTAAATACCTCGGAGATTTTCCTTACCGGCAGACCACGGAAGAAAAGATATGTTTATCAACCGTCTTGCCGCTGCCACCGAAAGCTAAAATTAATGTAGATATAGTCGCTTCCAAGAGCCTATTAAAGGTAAATTTACCATTTCGGCTTACCTGCCAAAGAGCTTTATGTGATAGTATTACAACTTTATATACGGAATCAACAAAAGAGGGAATTTGCCTGACCGCATGGAATGGATTGGATATCACGTCTTACAAAAATCAATGCATTGCTTGGTTCCCTGCTTGGTAAAAATTTACTAGTTTCCCTATGAGGAATTTAAACCATATTTCCTGCGTCTGCGATTAGTCTTTTTAGTTTCCCTCTGAGGAGTTGAAAACTGCTTATCTGTTAGAAAAAAATACTAACAGGCTTTTAGGCCCGCGGTGACAAAAGGGTTTCATGTCTTTTTCTTGAATAATTTTAAAAAATATTTTTTGGAGCTGTTAATATGTTCTTTGAACTCCGAAACCGCAATAAAACGGTGAAAGAATTAAGGAAAAATCAGGGTTATACTGCTCAAGAGCTTGCGGTAAAACTTAAAGTGGATACGCCGGTTATCTTAAAGATAGACAATTTGCGTCTAAAAGAAGTACCCCTTAAAATAAAGTCTAAAATGCTGCCCGTCTTACGCGGGGATTACATGAATAAAATACCGTGGTAGTAAACAATCCTATTAATAATATGTCAACTCTCCTTATCAATACTGTTTTTCTACCTGGTGATTTTTAGGTTTTCCTATAAGGAATTTAAACCGACATAATGCCAGTGTAAGGCGGCATAATGACTGCCGGTTTGTAGTCTACCTATGAGGAATTTAAACTGCCATAATGAAATTTATGAAGCGGCATAACCGGTTTTAGTCTTCCCATGAGGGATTGAAATTTAGCTGATGAAGGGGTTCTAAACCTGGTTGGTGCGGATACATGGACAAAAAATGCTTCAAATGGAGTAGATGATATTTGTAAGAAATTTGCCAGAACATAACTAAGAAAGTAATTTAAATAGTTGTTTGTGGCTTTCTTTATTTAAAAGAATGGCCATTTTTTTATCATAAAAGCATGTTTACAGATACTCTCATATTGTGTATTATTACACTAAGGGGGTATTATGACCCATGACAAGAGATGATTTTATCAAAAAAATTGATGAAAAATTAAAGTTAATTAGGATTGAAAGTAATTATACCCAAGATAAAATGGCGGAAATATTGGGCATATCCAAAAAGACCCTGGTGCAGATTGAAAAGGGCAGATCCAGCATTGGCTGGACTGGAGCAGTCGCATTGTGCACTATTTTTCGTAACAGTGAAGTGCTGGAAATGACCTTTGGTGGGCAACCGCAGGATGTCATCCTTTCCTTGGCTTTCACTGGTTATGAAAGCAACGAAAAAACCTTGGGCGGGAAGGTGTGGTGGAGCAACATTACTACCAGGGGAGAGTTTAAAGTGCAGCGAAATATTATCTCCGGCCACTATCGGATTCTCGATGGAGCGGACCATCGGATTTGCTCTTCCTTTGAGTATCAATACATAGCAAAGAGATTAGAGGAGCTTTCCCAAAGCCGGGAGGTTTCCCAAGATGGGTAAATTTCTGAAAAATTATATCAAATCAATGCGTCTTTATTACGCATTTATCACCGGGATTGCCGGCTGGATCGGGGTGGCGTTTTATGAATATATTGCCGCATCGCCTTTTCAAACTGTAGAGATGGTGCCAGAAACAGGGAAAAAGATAATGATTCTGGTAATGCTTTTTCTCAGTTGGGGGATTAATCAGATTATCAATGATTACCTGGGTTTGAAAGAAGACATGGTCAATGCCAAGAGGCGCCCGATGGTCACCGGAGAACTGGATCCGCGAAAAGCATTATTATTAACTGGAATATTACTCTTGATGACAATGATGGTCACATACATCTATCTGGAACCGATTGCTCTGATACCGGCTATCCTAGGGGTAGCATTAAATGTCCTATATGAATATGCCAAGGGGTACGGGATTTGGGGAAATATCGTATTCGGGCTGATGATTTCCATGTGTACTGCCTTTGGTTTCCTGGCAGCAGGCCCGACAGAGTCACCGTATCTTACAACCGACCGGGTTGCCATACTCATACTTGTGGCAGTGCTGAACGCTCTGATGACATATTATACTTATTTTAAAGATTATGAAGGGGATAAGCTGGCCGGTAAAAAAACATTGGTTGTCCGGCTGGGAGTGGAAAAATCAAAATACCTGGGCATGATTTTAGCTTTTCTGCCGGCAGTGATTTTAGCGTTATTTTGTTTTACACATATAATTGATACGGTGAACCATATCTTTCTCCTCCTGACCGGGCTCACCTTCTTTCTGGAACTGTGGACGGGGTATCTTTACTTTAAAAATCCTCAAGGAGAGGGCACTTATTACGCTCTGGCTGTTAATTTTCGGGCTTGCGCCTGCGGCCAGGCAACCCTGATCGCAATATTTAATACAGAGCTAGCCCTGATTTTATTTTTGGTAACATATATTTTTGTCGGATTTCTTTTTGATCTTTACACTGACCCTCAGTCATGAGCACAAAGGGGAGGACACTTTTCTGATGAAATTATTTGATTATGCTCAACTCGGCTCATGTCGGTTAAAAAACAGGATTATTCGCTCCGCTACATTTGAAGGAATGGCTGATGACCAAGGCAGGCCGCTTCCTTCATACCAAAATCTTTATCAAGAATTAGCCTCGGGAGGAGTGGGCGGGATCATCACAGGATTTGTCTATATCTCTCTCGAAGGAAAAGCAATGCAGTCTGGCCAGGCCGGAATGGACAATGAGGAAAAGATCGATTGCTTTTTGCCTGTGACAAAGGAAGTCCATCGATACGGGAGTAAAATTTTTCTTCAGCTTGCCCACACTGGCAGGCAGACGAGAAAAGAGGATACTGGGTTTGATGTCGTGGGGGCATCAAATAAAAAATCTCCCTATTTTGGAGGATCTCCCCGGGAGTTGTCCACAAAAGAGGTTTACGACATAGCCCTGCGCTTTGCTGATGCCGCATCCTATGCCCAAAGAGCTGGATTTGACGGGGTTCAGGTTCACGCCGCCCATGGTTACTTGATCCATCAGTTCATCCTGCCTTCCATAAATCAAAGAAAAGATGAGTTTGGCGTTGATGGTGAGAGCGGTCTCGGCACAAAATTTTTAGAGGTAGTGCTTGCGGGAATTCGAAAAAGATGCGGCAGTAATTTTGCCCTGCTGGTGAAAGTCAGCGGAGGCGATGATTATTTTCGCGGCTTGACTAAAGAGCAGTTTGCCCGGTTTATCCGCTTCCTTGATAGGGTAAAAGTTGATGGGATCGAAATCAGCTATGGGACGATGGATAATGCCCTAAATATCTTCCGCGGAGAAATTCCATATAAGGTGATTTTTAAATATAACCCAATCTTTAAATTAAGCAATTGGCGCCGAAGGCCGTTTCATAACGCTTGGACTTATCTATGGATGAGGCGAAAAATTAAACCGTTTACACATGATTACAACTTGGAATATGCAAAGATCGCTAAAGAATTGACCGATATCCCGATCATTTGTACCGGCGGTTTCCGCCGGGGAGTAGATATGAGGCGATCTTTGGAAAATGGCGATGCCGACTTCATCAGTATCTGCCGGCCTTTTCTTTGTGAGCCGGATTTGATTGAGAAGCTGAAGGTGGATGAAAACTATATTACCAAATGCACCAACTGTAATACCTGTGCAGTGATGTGCGATTCAGGACGTCCAACACGATGCTATAGGAGGATGGGACGATGACATTGGAAGAGAGGATTATTACTGTTTTACAAGAAAACTTGGAAAAAAGACCGGAGATAAAGCTGACCAGCCGCTTGGCGGAAGATTTGCATGTGGACTCATTAGATAAGATGATGATTATTGGAGCGCTTGAGGATGAATTCTCCACCACTATTGATGAAGATGATTTTGCCGATGTGCTTACCGTGAATGATATTGTCGAGAGAATCAAATCAAGGCAAGGGTAAGGAGGAGAAGATGTATTTAGATGAATTCTACAAACAATTCACCTTGGATGAAAGCCCTGCCCAAAAAGCCGGTCACAACCCCTATTACTTGAAGATTGGTTCAGGCCTGGAAGATAAGATTCTGGTAAACGGCTCTGAGATGATCAACCTGGCCTCTAACAATTATTTGGGTCTGGCGGCTGATGCCCGGGTGAAAC
Organism: Desulfitobacteriaceae bacterium; assembly: GCA_028709045.1. GTDB lineage: Bacteria > Bacillota > Dehalobacteriia > Dehalobacteriales > Dehalobacteriaceae > JAQVXR01. The sequence continues at coordinate 14,095 of JAQVXR010000042.1, forward strand.
AAGCGGCGCAGCAGGCGATTGAAAAATATGGGGTCTCTCTCTGCGGCACGCCGATTGCTACGGGCTATATTGACCTATATAAAAAGCTGGAAGAGAAATTATCTGATTTTTTAGGGCTTGAGGAAACGATCATTCTCCCGTCCTGTTACCAGGCTAATAACGGGTTATTCAGTTCTATTGCTGGGCCAGAAGATTTAATTATTGTTGACCGCTATGCCCATTCTTCTTTAATCCTGGGGATAAAATCTGTGGGCTGTAAAATCCGGCCCTATTTGCATAATAACATGGACCACCTGGAAGGAATCCTCAAAAAGAGCAGCGGCTTTCGCCAGATCTTTGTTGTGACAGAATCGGTTTTTTCCACTGAGGGAAGTGTGGCGCCTTTTGATGAGATTATAAAATTATGTGAAAAGTATCACGCTCTGCCGGTGGTTGATGACTCTCATGGGATTGGAGTGCTGGGAAAGTCAGGCAGAGGAATACTGGAGGAAAAAGGTATAGAAGAATATCAGGGTGTTTATACCGCATCACTTGGAAAAGCAATTGCCGGTTCCGGCGGGATCATTAGTGGGAAGAGCCGGCTGATCAAACATCTGAAATATTATTGCCCTCATCTTGTTTATTCTACTGCTCTTACCCCGCCGACGCTGGCAGGAATTGAAGCCGTATTGGAGATAATCGAAAGGGAATTCTCTGTACAAAAAAACAGATTATCTTCTTATCAAAAAATGATTTATCAAAGCCTTCTTCAAGGAGGATTCACAGCAGTCCAAAGTGAGACACCGATAAACTCCATTTTATCCGGAAGCTTTGAAAATACTTTTGCTGTTGCCAAAAAGTTTTATGAAAATGGGATCCTCTCCACACCCTTTGTTGAACCTTCCGTGCCGAGAGGGGATGGACGAGTGCGCTTAATTGCCGGAGCGAATCTTTTGCCGGATACGGTGCAAAAAGCAGCGGCAATAATCTCCGGGATGTGTTGTGGATGAAATATTTTTTAATTATGAATCCCGGTTCTGCCGGAGGAAAGAGCAAGGAGAAGATTGCCCAAATACTTGCTGCATTTAGAAAGGGTAGAATTGATTTTCATCATCAACTGACAAATCATCTGGAAGATGCTTATCATCTCTCACTTAACGCCAATCAAAAAGACTATGATGTGGTTGTTGCGGTAGGAGGGGACGGGACTATCAACAGGGTAATCAACGGTTTTTATGATGCATCAGGGAGAAGGATTTCCGAAGCAAAGCTGGGCGTAATTCATACCGGCACCAGCCCTGATTTTT
>JAQVXR010000043.1:0-11636 GCA_028709045.1 Desulfitobacteriaceae bacterium
TTATTGAGCATGGCATTGTTGGTCATCATTTCCGTAATGGAACCCACCAATCGGCCATCCCCGGGCCTGACGCCCCATTCTTTGTTGCTCACCGCAATCTGCGCCATGTCCGATTCCGCCGTACCTACGGCAACGAAAAACACGTCCGGCCTTCCTACCAGCCGTGCTGCTTCCCTTAATTCCATGGCATGGTGCAGGCAGCCGCCAAGTTCGATGGGGTGATGAGAAATCAAGTCCATCCCCATAAACTTAGCCAACAGCGGCGAGCAAATCCCGTCTAATAACGGTTCTTTTAAATAAGCAATGCATGCTGAGAGAAAGTATTCCTCATCATAAGTAATATCCGGGCTCATAATGATAAATGGCCGCTTTGTATCTTCCACATCCCGGTGTCCAAAGACACGCTGATCCTGATTGGCTCCGACAAGATATTGATCGGGTGCGGCAAATAAAGCTTCTTTCAATTCTGCTTCCGTAAACTTCATCACCCGGCGGGTATTCTGGTTATATGTCCCTACTTCCAAAAAGAACTCCACTGCCGCCTGCCATACTCTATCCGCCAAACTATCATCTGCCGGAACAGGGTTCTTGGGATCATACTTGATTTCATATTTTTTGATTACTTCCCGCATCTTGGGAATCATCAGTTTTGTGATATATTTTTTCTCTTCCATAAAGGGGCCGGTGGTTGACCTCTCCATCATTTCCCACAGTCTGTATGCCATTTTTATTCTACCCCCATTAAATTATTGCATAATGTCACGGCGTCGGTAGAATTCTCCGCCCAGCCGTCTGCTCCGATTTCCTTTGCCCACTTCCCGTTGGTAGGCGCACCGCCGACGATCACTTTATATTTCTCCCGCAGTCCTTGTTCACTGAGGATCCGGATCACTTCCTTTGCTCCGGGCATGGTTGTTGTCATCAACGCCGAAACAGCAATAATATCCGCTTTTAATTCCTGAGCTTTCTTGACAAACTCAAGGGCTGCCACATCACGCCCTAAATCGGCTACTTCATAGCCGTCAGACTGGAGCACGGTAGTTACAATGTTTTTGCCGATTTCATGCATATCTCCGGGAGCACCGCCGATTACCACAACGCCCTTTTTCTTTGCGGCCCCGCTTGCCCCCAGCTTCGGCCCAAATACATCCATCGCCGCTGTCATGGCATCGGAAGAGCACATCATTTCCGGTAGGAAAATTTCAAAGGTTTCAAATTGCTTTCCCAGTTCCCTCATGGCTTCTGTCAATTTTGCCACTACCGGTTGCAGGTCTTCCCCCTTTTCTACTACTTCCTGGGCAACCTCTGCTGCTACTTCATCGTCTCCTTCCATGACGGCCTGAACTAGTTTTTCAACACATTCCATTTAAGCATACCTCCGTTATCTTGAAAATTTATTTTGGATTGTTATTCTTTAATTCTTTTATAACACAGGTGGCCTCCAGCTCGTGTGCCAACTGTTCCGACAACTTGCCGATCTCAATATCGGCCTCATCCTTTTGCCACCCGTAGACCAAAACATTAAGGTCCAATTTACCTTCCAACCCATCCCCGGCAGTTTCCCCCCGAGAGTCGGTACCCTGTTTCGTCCCCACATTGGAAAAATAAACATAACCTTCCCCGTTAAAACTCAAGAAGCCTTTAAGGTGTCCAATCAGGGCACCTTCCTTTTTTTGAAACTTTCGCCCTGCCTGATCAAAAAAATTCTTTACTGTTTTTTGCCAGTTTTCAACGGGTAATGGTGTTGCCCTTTTTAATTCCAGAGTTACCGCATAAGCCAATAGCTCAAGCTTACCTGGCATCACGAATCACCTCCGCCACCTGATGCACCTCTCCGGGATTGAATGCGGAGATAGTAATCGTCTTCACTCCCGGTTTAATATCTTCAATATCCGCAGCAACCTTTGCCAAGACATTTTCATCAACGGCGTCAGCTTTATTGATGACAACCAAGTCGGCGGAATTGACCTGACTGGTAATTAATCCATCCATCACCTGGTATAGTTCTTCCCAGCGATCGGCATCCGCCAGCGTGATTACTTTAACATCAGTCCCGTCCGGGACAAATTTTTCTATGGTATCAATAAAGCGAGCCGGCTCAGCAATGCCGGAAGCCTCGATAATTACCGTATCAACAATATACTTTTCCCCGATCCCTAATAGCAGGTTGACAAGGTTGCCTAACTGACCGCAGATGCATCCGCCGAACAGCTCATAGACGTCTGTTTGCAGCCGGCGCATCAACTGGGCGTCTATTCCCACATCACCGATATCATTGACGATCATCATTATTTTTTCGTTTTTTGTTTCCACCAGATATTTTGCCATCTCAGTCACAGTGGTAGTTTTCCCCGATCCAAAAAATCCACAAAACAAATAAAGCTGCATCCTTGGCCCCCCTCTCTTTTTTTCGCGGCGTTACCCTTTCAAAGCATCGGCTTATTTCATTCTTTTTTCCATCTCTTTGATCAGTTCCTCTTCTTCCGGCAGCAGGCTTTCATAAACAATGTCGCTGTTGATACAGATGGTAGGAATGGACTTTACCCCTCTTTCCTTCATCAACTTGACAGCTGCTTTGTCCTTAATTTTGTGTTCCACAATTTCCACTTCACCATCAATCTTGCTGCAGGCATTGTCAACAACTTCTTTAATATATGTACAAGGAGCACATCCTGCAGAATCCAGTGTGAAAAGTTCAATCAAAACATGTTTTCCCATCTTTCCTGCCCCCCTTTATTTACCATGGACCAATCCGGCAACAGCTTTGACATTTTCCGGTTCACAAAAATAAGGCATATCGCACCCGGGCGCGAGAATAAAGCCGGGACCCTTGCCGATTTCTATACATTCTTCGGCATACTGAATATTTTCCTCCACTTCCCCAAATAAGAGTCCGGTGGTTAAGGGAAGATTCCCGGCAAAAGCCTTGCGGTTTTTTCTTGCTTCTTCCGCAACATATTTAAAATCAAGATTTTCATCGACGGCAAAGCCATGCATATTTAACCGGGATAAGTTGGGAATAATTCTCGTGGCATTCCCACAAACGAAGCAGAGGGAATAAGCCTTGAATTTATTGATAATCTCAATGGCCGGATCATAACTTGGAACGACGAATTTATCAAAAAACTTAGGACTGATGGTTGATGTCATCGGATCAACAACGGCAATGATCTCAATGCCCCGATCTAAATACATGCGCGCCATTTCTGCGCATACTTTAGCGCAAAAACCCATCACTTCTAAAACTTCATCAGGCTTTTTTACCATCTTGCTGACGATCTTACTACCCATTAGGTGAAGGCCTAGTGTAAACGGCCCGCACACCAGTCCCATCAGGCCAATGTCTTTACCAACCTCTTGTACCAACCGCTCCGCAGTTTTTAAAACCAGCGGCATGCGGCCATCCCCTTCAGTAGGCAATCGCAAATCGCTTAAAGATACTTTATCTAAAACATGGCCTTTGACCGCAGGCGGGTTATCTTTCACCCAAGCCAAATCACAACCGAGGACCTCCGCCTCTAACTGCAGGTCAAAAGCAATAGGCAGCCCATCGGGACGATACTCTTCGATAGCCTTCATCGCCCCTTGGTATAATAATTCCGCTGAATTTAAATATTCATCAGCATCTTTGCCAATGAGGTAACCGCCGTGCACACCTACATAGGGAACCCAGGGTACCCGGGCAGGCTCTTCGTAATTTAATGCCTGAATCAAAACATCCTTGTTTGCCATCCTGTCAACCTCCTTTTACTTAGCATTAGTATTTCAATAATACTTAAAAATAAAAATAAAGAGCCATACTGAACATTGTTCAGCACAGCCCCTCAATGTCTCATAGCTATGGGCTAGTTCTAATATTCGTATCATAAATATATTAGCTAAAAAAAATAAAAATCCTTCTTAAGAAAAAAATATTATCGTAAATCCTAAACTTAAATGTGGTTGATTCCCAAGCCAATAGTTTCATGTTCAAATCCCTTAATTGGCGCACCGATGGTACCATAAAGACAGACTGCAATCCAATCTCCTTTGGTATGATGCATCTGCCCTCTTACTACGGTAAAAAACAAACCTACCGTCCGCTGTACCTCACTTAAGACAAGCTGCCCACGGCAAATTCCGCTCAACGCTTCCACCGTAGCATCATAAAGAGCATGCTCCTCCCGAAAGCTTTCCGCATCCCATAAGTTTTCTCTTTTTGCCGCTGTCATCACCGCAGAAATTACTTTTTCGGCATTCATCGTGCCCACCTTGCCGGTACAAATGCGATAACCTTCTTGCTTCCCGGTTTCCATCATTCTTTCCCGCTCTTTTTCGGACAATATGGAAATTAAAATTGCCAATCTCCCCAGACTGATCTTCACTTTCACTCCTCCTTAAATTTTTTCGACCAACTCTTTGTGGCTTGTCGCAAATCTTAAGGAATGTATCGGATAATATTTGTAAACAATAACGCCGACTTTAATGATTATTTCTATTATGATACAATGTGGTATCATAATACAAGTTACTCTCCCGATATAAACTTAAATTTAATCTGAAAAAATCATAATACGAGGTATCTCTATGCAAACCGGTCGCGAAAGAGTTTGGACCGCTCTTCGGGGCATGCCTTCTGATCGGCGCCCCAAAGGAGAGATCCTAATTACGGAAGAATTAATTAAGAAAAATTCTCAACCTGGATTGGAACAGATGCTTGAATTCCTGGATGCGGATCTGGTTACTTTTCCTATCTCCCAAGAAACGGGACCGTGGAAAGAATGGTCCCAAAAACCTTATTTTCTTTTCGGACTATTTCAAGGTCCGTTTACATTAATGTCGGAAAAACTTGGCTGGAATGAAATGCTGCATCAACTGGTGCAAAACCCGGGGGAAACCAAATTAATTATGAGGACACTTTTGGAGGAAAACCTTCCTCATCTTTTTCAGGCGTTGGAAAAAGGCTGTGACGGAGTTCTCTTCGCTGACGACATGGCAGGAAACCAAGGACTCTTTGTTTCTCCCGCCTATTTAAAAGAAAACTACTTTCCTTTATTGCATGGCCTGATAGAGAAAATCAACTCTCCTGAAATTCCCTTCATTTTTCACTCCGATGGGAAAATCATGGGTTTAGTGACTCCCCTCAAAGAAGCAGGATTTTGGGGCATTCAGGGACTACAGCCTTCTGCAGGTATCGAGCCAAGTCTTTTTCCCCTCGATACCTTTGCCGATTGGGTCTTCTGGGGAAACTTTGAATTTGAAGGGCTGGGCCGCTTGAAAACTGTTTCTGAAGTAATTAAGGACACAGAAAACGTGCTAGAATCTTGGGCTCCTTTTCCCCGTTACATATTTAGCTCCTCCGGCGGGCTGTATCAAGACCTGTCACTACCGGCAATCAAAGCAGCTTATAACACTGTCAACAGTTTTAATAACTTAAAATGAAAAATGCTAACGAAATAAAATTGGGGTCGGGCTTGAAAATCACAGGATTTCCAGCCGGACCCCTACTTCTTAACAAAAAGCTTTAGCAACCGCAACTGCAACCGCCTTTTTCCTCTTCTTTGCCTTCCACAGCTTTGTTTAAATCTTTGATCAAATCATCTACATCCATACCGTGAGCTGATGCTCCTTGCTCTATGTTTTCAAATCTGGCTGCCGCACATCCCAGGCAACCCATACCGTGTTTCATAAAAACATCTACCGTATCAGGCCACTTTGCTACTACTTCCATAATTCCCATATCTTTACTAATTTTCGCCATAGATATCCACCTCCATAAATATTATCCTTAGTATAATGTTGTCCTGGTCGTTTGTAAAGCATGCTCACCAATGTTTTCTTATTTTTGTAAAATTTTTTCCAATTTGAATTACTTTCTTAGTGCATATTTGATGGGGTCCTCAAAGCCTGCTTCCCGAAACCCTTTCAATCTGAGCACACAACTGTCACAGATGCCACACGCTTCCTCCCCACCCTGATAACAACTGGTGGTAAGGTGAAGAGGAGCTTGATTGGCCATCCCCAGCTTAATTATTTCTGCTTTAGTTAAATGTTGCAGAGGGGTCTCTACAATAATCCTCTTTTGTTGTACACCTGCTTTGGTGGCATAATCAGCAACCTCTTGAAATTTTTGAATAAACTCAGGCCGGCAGTCCGGATAGCCGGAGTAATCAAGGGCGTTGACCCCAATGAATAACTTTTCTGCTTGTTCTACTTCCGCCAATCCTAATGCATAGCTTAAAAAAATCAAGTTGCGGGCAGGAACATATGTAACAGGAATATCTGCATCCGAGTGGCTTTCTTCACCGGCAGGAACCTCAATATTATCTGTCAGGGCACTTCCCCCGATAGCCCGCATATTGGTTTCGATGATCACATGCCTCTTTACCCCGTAATATTGGGCAACGAACTTGGCAGAGTCCAATTCCCTGGAATGCCGCTGTCCGTAAGCAAAGCTAATGGGAATAATCTCATATCCGGCCTGCTCGGCCACACTCATACAAACAGTAGAGTCTAACCCACCGGATAATAATATAACTGCTTTCATTTTGACACCTCGCTCTTTATTATCAAATCAAAATCAAAGTCATTATAACATAAAGAATGCTTGGCTTGCGCGAAGTCTCTCACTTAGGGCTACCGAACTGCCAAAAAAAGGTATTTAAGTTTACGCCTTTCAAAACTTAAATACCCTATCTATGGAAATAACATTTTTCTAAAAACTGAACACAACTCCTGTTCCAGTTTAGTCATTTTTCTCTATCTTCTTTAAAACAGCAACCATGATCTCTTCGCCTTCTTCATCATAGAGTACTTCCTTTACCATGCCCACATCCCTCACATACCAGCGGTCTTCTTTAATGACATAATCCGTTCCGTTAGAGTCAAAAACCGAGTTAAAACTAATCTTCACGGCTTTTGGATATGTGGCAACAGGGGTAACAACCTTCTCTGCTTCATTAACTTCAACCCTTACTCTTGCCCTGGTTTTCTCATCATCATTTCCCATAGTGACCAAGTTGCCTGTCCATTCCCATTTCGCCCCAGGGTTCAAAGGGAATTTTAAAAATACCTGAAAGGGTTTTTTCAAATACTGGCCCTGGACATTATCAATCCTGGGGAAAACAATAGCATTATCCTCAATTACATAATACTCTACCTGTATCGGCAATGCCAAGCGATTATAGGAATAGGATAGAGGTATCGCATTTTTTCCCTCCACTTCCCGAGGCTGACCAACTTCTACCTGCATATCTGTCCTTTCCCCTTGGATATTCACATCGTAAATCCATAAACTTCCCGGGGTAAGAGGAAGAAAATTTTTCGCCTCATTTTGACCGGCGCATCCAGCAAACAGCAATAAAAAGAGAATTAGCAACATGCGTTTTACGGGCATTTTCATAGAGTCCCTCCACCAAAATAACCTAAAGCTATTTTGGCTTTATTGGGAAGCAATCATACATAAAAAATGTTTACCTGTGTTAGATATCAGTCAGGTGTTCTAATTCCTCTTTAAACTGGTTGAAATTAATCCGGCCAAATCCCTGGCATTCTTGAGGCAAATTCAAGTCATCAGTGTATCTTCTCAAGCGGGCGACAATTTCTTGCTGGCCGACACTGCCTAAAAGTCCCATGATTACAGCAGCGGCGCCGGCAACCTGGGGCGCTGCCATAGAAGTTCCTGTTTCTTTGGAATAACCACCGTTTTTCCATGCAGACTCAATATTGGTACCCGGAACAATAAAAATTATTTCAGGTCCTTGGCTGGAATACACCGCAATGTTTCCTGAGCCATCTGAGGCATTGACGGCTACTACATCGGTAAATTTGGCCGGGTAGAGAACGGAATCTTTTTTTGGCCCTTTGTTGCCCGCAGCCGCAATTAAAATAGCACCCTCCCCGTTCAGTTTTTTTACCGCTTCCTCCAGTGCCGGACTGTACCGGACTGTGCCAAAACTCATGTTAATGACTGAAATATCCTCTTCCAGGCACCACTGGAGACCGTAAATAATATCGGAAAGGTACGCCTGGCCATAATAATTAAACACTTTGACCGGATGAATTTTCACTCTTACTTTATGAGCAGAAACCTGACCCACTGTCCGGGCAATAATCCCGGACACATGAGTCCCGTGACCTAAGACATCAACTGGCTTAACCCCCGGGTCAAGGACATTTATCCCTTCTCCCAGAAATTGAGACAACCAGGGATGGTTGAGATCGACCCCGCTGTCCAGCACCCCGACTTTAACAATGTCTCTTCCCGGCACTAAGCCAACATCCACCGGCCGGGATATTTCCTTTCCTGCTAAAGAAGCCGTGCTTTCGGTATTAATTTTACCGGAAATATAAAAATCATCTTCTACCCAGGCAACAGAAGGATGATTTGTCACTTCCTCTAAAGCATTGTTGTCCGGTAGCAAGGCCACAATTCCCCCGATAACCGGCAGCCGGTTAATTACTTTCCCACCCAGAGAATTTATTAAATCAGTTTCATGCTCTCCCCTAGAAGACATCTCTTTAAAGACAACAATTTTCCGGTGAGGATCTTCCACCGGCTTATGAATATACTTAACAGTTCCCCACCATGCTAAGGCAAAAATTGCTGCCAAAATGGCAATGCCCAAGAGCCGATCTTTATTCAGCATTCTGCCTCCCCCTTTAAACCACAAAACAAAGTTCTTTTCTTATCAGACAAACTCCTCTTTCAATGCTCGTCTGAGTTCTATTAAATCCGATAAGTATACTTCCCTCTTGCTCCGGTCATAGATGACGGCAGCCGGATGGTAAAGAGGAAACACGTAACAACCATAAAGTTCGGAAAAAAATTTCCTGCCCCGGAAGTCACCGACTTTTACCTGCTTCCCCATTATTCTGGATAGTGGCACCCCCCCTAAAGTAACAATTACTTTGGGTTTAATGATCTTTATTTCTTCCTCAAGCCAATCAAAACAGGCCTTAATTTCCGAGGAAAAAGGTTTTCGATTAGCGTAATTTCCATAGCGCCCCCGCACTGACGGTCTGGTAGGTCGACATTTTACCGTGTTCCCAATATAAATATCCTCCCGACTAATCTCAAGGATCTTTAAAAATTCATCTAATTCTTTCCCCGACCGGCCGGTAAAAGGCTTTCCGGAAAGATCTTCGTCTCCTCCGGGCGCCTCCCCAAGTAAGAAAAGGGGGGCTTCATGACAGCCGGAACCACATACTACATTAGTACGGGTAGCAGCCAGAGGACAGAGTCTACAGTTTTTTAATGCTTGATGCAACTCCTCTAAACATGAAAACATTTCCAAAGCTTACCCCTTCCTAGCATCCTTTTCTTTAATCTTAGCATAATACTTTCTTTCATTGGGAAAGAAACCTATAAGTATTTTCTTTTAAAGAATAATTTTTCGGTAGAGAACAGCAAGCAAACCTCGGCGCCGTAACAACAATTCTTTTTCAAAGCCGTAATGCACAATCTCGTTGTCCAGTTCACCTTCCAACATTCCCTTAGTCGAAGAGTTTTTGTTTTTTTCTTTTACCTCTACCAAAAAAAATCCTCCCGGTTTTAAGTTTAGATAGATATTTCTGATAATCTTCTCACGTTCCCGCTTATCATCAATAATATTCAAGACAAAGTTTAACAAAACCAAGTCTGCGTTTAAACGGCAATTGCTTATCAGGCAAGATTCCAGTGCAGCAATTCGGGAAGAAACTAACATTGATGATATTTTTTTTAAGTGGCGGGGTGTTTCCACGGCAAGCACCTTGAACCCAAGATTTTTTAAGTAACGGGAATTGCGCAAATTTCCTGCACCGTAATCTATCACGGAAACCACATGGTAATGCTGCCAGTAGGGGACGAGAACCTGCACGCTAACAGCAGCGCCCAAGAGAACTACCTCCATTTATATTTGTATATTGCCTAATCCTAGTGTGCAAGGCAAAGCTCCCTACTATACTTTATTCTCTTGTTTCCCTTTTTTCTAAAAAACTAAATTATTAATGCAAATCCTCAAGGATTTGATAAAAATATGTCGAATATAAAAAAGTCTAACTTTACCTAAGGACACACAAAATCCGATATCCTGGGAGATGCTTGTAATGGAAGACAAGTACAAGACCAAGGAACAGTTGATAGCAGAGTTGAACAATTTAAAAGACCGGCTGAAGCGATTTGAAAAGTCAGAGGCACTAAACAAAAGCACCGAGGAACGCCTGGCTGTTACTTTGCGCAGCATCAGAGAAGGAGTAATCAGTACCGACAACACAGGCAGTATCATCTTAATTAACGAAGTAGCCAAACAACTTCTTGGTCAAACCCAAGCTCAAGTAATAGGTAAACCAATTAACGAAATTTTTTTTATAGTAGATGAAGCCAACCGGGCTCCCTGCGCAATCTCAGTCAAGCATCTGGTGCATACAAAAAAGAACTTAGGAATGCCTAGTCATGCTATCCTGATTGCCAAGGATGGCACGGAAAAAATCATCGCATACAACGCTTACCCTATGCGCAACCAATCAGGTAACGATGTTGGTATGGTGTTGGCTTTCTGGAATATTACCAAACAAAGGCGGCTGGAGGAAGAGCTTTTAAAAGCGCAGAAGCTAGAGTCCATTGCCCTCCTTGCCGGGGGAATTGCCCATGATTTTAATAACATCCTGACCGTTGTCAGTGGGAATCTTGCTCTGGGGAAAATGTACTGCCAACCTAACGATAAAATCTATGGGCGGCTGATAGAAGCAGAAAAAGCTTGTTTAATAGCCAAAGAACTGACTCAACAACTTTTTACTTTTGCCAAAGGTGAAACTCCGGTGAAAAAAGTCATCTCACTGGGTGAAATCATCCTGGAATCTACCTCATTTGCCTTAAGAGGCACTAAAATTAAATGTGTTTTTTCCATTCCTGACGATCTGTGTCCGGTGGAAGCAGACCGGGGGCAGATGAGTCAAGTTATACATAACTTGATGATTAATGCTGTCCAAGCTATGCCGGAAGGCGGAACCATTCAAGTCAAGGCAAAAAACCTAACGGTTAAACCTTCAGATCATATTCCATTAATCACAGGTAATTGTGTAAACATTTCCGTATCAGACTGCGGGAAGGGAATCGCCAAAAAAGATCTTTCGAAAATATTTGATCCTTACTTTACTACCAAGCAGCAAGGGCACGGCCTTGGTCTGACGATAATTTACACCATCGTAGCCCGGCATAATGGTTATGTCTACGCCGATTCCCAATTAGGGAAAGGTACCACTTTCCATATTTACCTTCCGGCAGCAATGGAGAAATCGATAGAAGCTCAACCGGAAACTCCCGAGAGACGTATTGGCAAGGGAAAGATCCTTCTCATGGATGATCAAGAAGCCGTCCTGGAAACGGTGGCACAAATGCTGGAGTATATCGGCTACGAGGTAACTTGTGCAAAAAACGGGAAAAAGGCAATAGAATTATACCGGTACGCCAAATCTTCCAACAAGCCATTTGATGCGGTAATTATGGACTTAACCATTCCCGGCGGCATGGGGGCTAAGGAGTGCATCCAAAAGCTGAAAAAAATTGAGCCTGAAGTTAAAGCCCTTGTTTCCAGCGGTTATTCTAACGACCCTGTCCTGGTGGATTATAAAAAATACGGGTTTTCCGGGATCATTGCCAAACCTCATACGATAGA
>JAQVXR010000043.1:11736-15331 GCA_028709045.1 Desulfitobacteriaceae bacterium
ATCATGAGTCCGGTAGCGCAGTAACGGCATCCCTTCTTTTGTTAATGTGGTAATAACCAGCTCACCCTGCTCTCCTACGGGAAGCTGCCTACCGCTTTCCGGGTCAACAATTTCGAAAAGCAAGTGATCGGACCAAAAATGGATACCCTCATGGCAGGAACAGTCAATGCCGATACCTGGACCATATATCTCTGTCAGGCCATATATGTCAAAAGTCTCAATCCCCAAACACTCTTCAATTTTGACACGCATTTTATCTCCCCAGCGTTCAGAACCAAAGACACCGATCTTTAAATGGATTCGGTCCTTGATCCCCCGCCGCTGGATCTCCTCTCCGAGGAGCAAAGCATACGAGGAAGTAGCGCAAAGCACCGTGGACTTCAAGTCTACCATCATTTCCAACTGTTTTTCCGTATTGCCCGGCCCGGTGGGAATAGTCATCGCACCCAAGAGTTCTACCCCGGCCTGAAAACCAATGCCTGCCGTCCATAAACCATATCCTGGCGTTACTTGCACCCGATCTGTTTTCATCACACCGACAGTAGAAAAACAACGGGCAAACATTTCCGCCCAGGTATCCAGGTCTTTTTGGGTGTAAGGAACAATTACCGGTTTTCCTGTCGTGCCTGAGGAAGAATGAATGCGCACAACCTCCTCTTCATCTACAGCCATCAAACCCAGCGGGTATTCTTCACGCAGATTTTCCTTCTCGGTAAAAGGAACCTTGTTTAAGTCTTCTAAAGTGGTAATATCACCTGGTTCAATGCCTGCCGCCTGGAGCTTTTTCCGGTAATAAGAAGATTTTTGCCAGAGCCTTTGAACCATATTCCTTAACATATGTTCCTGTTGTACCATAATTCTTTCGAAGCCATATGTTTCAAGTTGGACAGCCATTGTGTCGTTCCTCCCTTTTCCGCCGGCCGAGGATATATGTCGTTAATCCAAAATAAAAACCAGGTCTTAAGCCTGGTTTGTAATACACAAAAATAACGCCTCACCTGGCTCAGCTCGACTCATCTCATCTCTTCTCAACTCATATTAATTTTAATAAATTATAACATAATTAAGGTGGTTAGTCACCGGTTTTTTAAAGAAGGATGCTACCATTATTGGTGCATCCTTCTTTAAAAAATTTAATCCAAAAAGTATCTCTCGATCCCATTGGCAATTCCTTCAGCAATCTTCGCTCTAAAACCGGCATCGGCAAGAAGCTTTTCTTCCTCGTAATTGGAGATAAATGCCGTTTCAACTAAAATAGAAGGAACCTGAGTAAAGCGGAGAACAGCAAAATTGGCGGTAAGAACCCCAATATCCCGGCGCTGAATGGCATTTACCAGTTCTTTCTGTACGGCCGAGGCCAGTTTCTTCCGGGTTTCTGACTGTCCGGGAACTCCTCCGTAATAATAGGTAGATGTCCCATTAATAGATCGGCTCACATTAGCATTAGTATGAATGCTGACAAAAGCATCCGCGTTATTTTTATTAGCCACTTCCGCTCTCCCCGCCAGGGTAAGAGACGTATCACCGGTCCTCGTCAGAAGAACATCGGCACCCTTTGCTTCCAACTTTTGCTTCACCTTATAAGCTATATCCAACACAACATCTTTTTCATAAACATTATTCGGGCCAACTGCTCCGGGATCAGACCACCCGCCCGGCTGAATGCTGGCATGTCCCGGGTCGATTACAATCAACTTATCGTTGATACTGGGTTCACTAACGCAAAACTTCAGCTTATTTCCTCCATCTTGAGATGACAGCAGGTTCACCCCGGCAGGTGCATTCAAGTCTACAACAACCCGCACCTGGTTTTCCGATTGACCGAGCCGAACGGCTTTAACCAATCCTTTATTAACGGAGAAAACTTTCCCATCGTATTTCTCATCCTTGAACACACTATTGCTGAAATCAAGAACCAATCGACGAGGATTATCAAGCTTAAAGCTGGAATATTCCAATTTACCATCACCGCTAACAGTGAAAGCAATTTCGGCACCACTGTCGTCCACTTCTATTTCAGAAATAGAAACCGTCTTTCCGTTATTGTCCGGTGGTGTATCTCTGCCTTCACCCGGCTCCGGACTCCGGGAAGAAAGATCGTCTGCCGAACGAAGCGATACTAACCATTCGGCAATCCATCCGGTTTTTCCCCCGTCAACGGCTACCTGGTACCACTGCCCGCTCCGAGCAGAAACAATGTAAACATCACCTTTTTTCGCCTTTGAAACAACATTGTATGATGTGTCCGGCCCACTTCGAATATTGACATTATCTTCGGAAACAAGAGCTACCTTACCATTAATAACAGAATCGCCGGTATAGTTTCCGTTGGTGATATTAACTGTATTTGCTGCCTTATCATAAGCGACACCGGCACCCATGTTTTCCAAAACAAAACGAAGAGGTACCAGGGCCCGACCGTTTTTCACAACGGCCACCGTATCCATCGTTACCTGCTGACCGTTGACTTGAGTTGCTTTCTTTCCTGCCCATAGTTTAATTGAAACACCTTTGCCTTCAACGATAATTTCTTTAGTAGCGGAATTCCAACTGCAGGTATATCCCAACTCCTCGCTCACAAATCTCAATGGGACTATGGTTCTGTTCTGACCGTCTATGTACGGTTTCACATCAAAATTTACCTGCCGTCCATTGACTGTCACATTAACAGACTTTGAGGCGGCATCAGCAGGACCCGTACTAACCAAAAAAAGAACACTGATCATGAGAAAACAAACAACAACATTCCTAAAAAACTTTTTAAACAAATTCACCAAATCACTCCTTAAAGCCTGTCCACTGCTGCAAAATAACTTTTCGACTCCCCCCCTTTTTATATTATTTATTACATTCTTATTAGACGAACTATAACAAAATATAGTTCCTTAAATCATCAATTTTTCCTTTTGTTAATTATCGGCAGAAGCATCGGCAATAAAAAATCCTCCCGGCAATAGTCATTGCCGGGAGGATTTTCATCGTTATTCCGGTATCCATTTACTTTTTTTGAGTTTTAAAAAGATCCATGTTACTCCAACATGCCATATTGCATAAATAAAAAAGGGCACCCACACATTGCTTATTGTCCATTTAAATATTCCCAGATTATCCAGTACATTGGAAAACGCAATGCTATATATTGCTGCAATAAAAGCATACAAGTATGGCCAAAAATCTTTTCGAGGCAGAAAATAAAAATAAATAACAAAATATATTGACCATGCAATCGGTGGAAAAAAGGGAAACCCGAGAAATCCAAAAGGCCCATAATTAATGTATCTGCCAACACCTAATACACCAATCAATAATATCCAAAATATGTCTGCTACAGCGCCAAAAATAATCCCGTAAATCATTAACTTCTTAAGTTTTATTCTTGGTACCGCTACCAAAAGTAGTATTGCTAGAATTCCTGTGTAAATTGTATATATTGACCAGCCTGGTAAATCTGCCATTTCAGCATTCCTTTTTAAATTTTTCTTTATTATTTACCAAGGTCATAAAAATCATGCCATGAAGCTTTCAGCACATATTCAAGACCGTTTCTTTTTTTTCCCCGTTTTACATGTTAAAATTAATAATCAATACTATCAGG
>JAQVXR010000229.1 GCA_028709045.1 Desulfitobacteriaceae bacterium
TGCAAAGTCTAATAGATAAGCTTGAAAAAATGATTGAGCGGAAGATACGAGTGTTGGTGCTGAAAAGGGATGAGTTGCAAGCGTTACGAGACAGGTTTGAAGGGCACGTGCTTGTGATTTGGGAAGATATCCTTTAGTGAATATAGTAAATATTTTTCTGAATATCAAAAGGTTAATTTTAAATGTGTGGATTTATTGCTTGGGCTCTAAACTTAATAATATCTCCTGAAATTATTTTTTATATTTAAATGGAAGGAGCTTGTACAATGATATATCAACCTCATTTTTCAAAAAAATGTGTTATTGTTTTTTCTGGATTTAATCAACGATCAGTTGTAGCTTTTCTTAGAACAATGACGCAATATGGCGTAGAATATGCGGTTATTGCGAAATCGAAAGAGGATACAATCCTTTTCTCAGAATATAAGAATAAAGTTTTGGCTATCCGTAAGACGAGCCAATTAGTGTTGGAGGATATGCTTTCAGCAATTCAAGAAGTACAGAGGCGACATTTTGCTGACGAGTATGTTGTTGCTCCTAGTTCAGAGGCTCTGAACCGATTTTTGTTAAAGCATAAACAGGTTTTTAGTGAATACCGCTGCCAAATTCCGCTAGTAGATTCCGATATATATGAATTAATATCTAATAAACATAGTTTTGCCCAATTGTGTATTAATAATAATATTCTTGTCCCAAAGGAAGAATGTTTTTCCTTGGATATGCGACTTCCAGTAGTAGCTAAGCCCAAAAAATATTTCTCTCAAATAACAGGGGAATCGTTATCTCCACAAATTTTAAATACATGTGATGATTTAAAAATGTTCTGTGACCAGCATTATATAGATGATTTTTACTTCCAAGAATTTATAAACGGGAAAAGTTTATACTTGCTTTATTGTTTTACACATTCTGGAAAGGTCGTTAAATTCTCTCAGGAAAATATTATTCAACAAGCATGTGGAAAGTCTATGATATATGCAAACTCATCAGATTTTCATCAATCTGACGAATCTCTGAAATACGAAGCTATGTTTAGAAAAGCAAGCTTTTGGGGGTTAGTCATGGTTGAAATAAAGCAAAGGGATTCACAGAACTTTATGATTGAAGCAAATCCGAGATTTTGGGGACCTTCTCAATTGTTTGTGGATGCGGGTATTAATCTATTTGGTGTATGGCTTTACGATATTGGTATCCTTGGAAGCATGCCTCCTTTGGAGAAAAATAATAATGATACTCGATATTTTTGGTTCGGTGGTGTTGTTGATACTTACAGGAAGGGACAAGAATTAACTTTCCATAGGAATGATGAAATGCAATTAATGGCTTCTTTGCCTTCGTATTTACAGTTTGATATATACAGAAGGCCTGATACTATGGGAATTTTTAAAAAGGAGTTAACTGATGGACATATATAAGGAAAAACTTATTGAGTTATATGAACGTTCGAGCAAGCATTCTCATTATCAAAGACTTCCCGAAAAGATCAATCAGATTTTAGGTCTTACCTATACCAGTGGAAAAACACGATATGAAGTGGAAAGATTGAATTATATTCTAGAAAGTGTGCCAATATCTAATAAATTTGTTTTAGATATTGGCGGTAACACGGGATATTTTAGCTTTGCCATGCTAGATAATGGAGCTAAAGCAGTCAGATATTTTGAGGGTAACCCTACACACGCAGAATTTGTAAAGTTGGCATCTGAAATTCTTAATCTTGATAGTAAATTACAAATTGTAAATAAGTATTTTTTATTTGATGTATCAAATAAGGAGAAATACGACGTTGCTTTATTGTTAAATGTGCTACATCACACAGGTGACGATTATGGAGATGAAGACTTATCTATTGAGACTGCGAAAATGGAAATTTTAAAACAGTTAAATAACTTTGCTGCGACAACAAAAATTTTGGTATTTCAATTAGGTTTCAATTGGAAAGGTGATCGTCGCTTAGGACTCTTTCCGCACGGAACGAAGAGGGAGTTAATTGATTTTATTACAAAAGGGACACGGGAAAACTGGGAGGTTTTAAAGATAGGTGTTCCTCAATTAATTGACGGTAAGATTGAATATATGAACTTAGGGGAGAACAATATAAAGAGACAAGATGAATTAGGTGAATTCTTGAATCGCCCACTTTTTATAAT
This sequence comes from Desulfitobacteriaceae bacterium, assembly GCA_028709045.1. Taxonomy (GTDB): domain Bacteria; phylum Bacillota; class Dehalobacteriia; order Dehalobacteriales; family Dehalobacteriaceae; genus JAQVXR01. Next base: position 2,151 of record JAQVXR010000229.1, read on the forward strand.
GAAGTCGAAAAAATTTTAATATCCTTTAGCTTAACGAGCCCTAGCTAAAAATTTTTGGATTTTGTTAATTGCCTTTTCAGAAATTAAAAGGGAGGAATTGCAAGAATATATAATAAAGAAGAGTCTATTTATTGTTGAGAAGAAAAAAGTAGTAGTATCTTTTAGTTTCGAAAAAATATGATGGTTAAGATGTGTTGCCATTTTTCCTTTTTATTGTTGGGGATAGTATAGGGAGTGGTAGTGTTGAAATGGATAAAGAAAGGCTTAATTTATAATGTTGATGGCTCTTCAGACTGGGCGCATAGTCATGTTCATAAGCCAACTCCAATTTTGATCAATAATGCTACTTTAAGGATCTTTTTTGGAGTTCGGGACATAAAAAATAGGACGAGAACAACCTTTATTGACGTTGACCCAGAAAATCCACGACGAATTCAGTATATTCATGATAGGCCTTGCTTAGATATTGGTAAGATAGGTGCTTTTGACGATTCAGGGGCCAATGTGTCGTCAATAGTTAAAAGTGGAAATAAACTAATAATGTATTACATTGGTTGGAATCCTAGTACTACAGTGCACACTAGAAATTCAATTGGTATCGCTGTTAGTTATGATAATGGGGTAACTTTCCAACGATTGTATGATGGACCTATATTAGATAGAAATAAAGATGAGCCATATTACACGGGGGCAGTCTTTGTTGACAGTTCGCCTAATGGAGGTTGGAATATGTGGTACACTTCGGGGACTATTTGGAAAATTATAGAGGAAAGGCCAGAAATATGTTACCACATTAAATACGCTAGCTCAGAAAACGGGATTGATTGGACAAGAAAGAATATTTCTTGCATAGTCCCTTCACATGAATTTGAAGCTACGGCACGCCCTAGTGTTATTTTCGAAGATGAAGTTTATAAAATGTGGTATAGCAAACGTGACATTCGTAATTTCAGGACAAAAAAAGAAAATGGATATAGGGCTGGATATGCAGAATCTTTCGATGGGAAATTATGGAAAAGGCTTGATGATTTAGTGGGAATAGATGTGTCCGAAAATGGTTGGGATTCTGAAGCAATTGCTTATCCCTTTGTTTACTTAATTAATGGCCGGAAATATATGCTTTATAACGGTAACGGATTTGGAAAGACAGGTTTTGGGTATGCTACTGAAGATACAAAAAACTAGAAGGATAAATAATTATATAGAAGGTAGTATTGCGTTTTTTGAGACATTTTATATAGAGCGGGGATTTGTTATTTTTCGAATCTGGTCACAAAAGATAAGAGGAATGATTTAAAGCTGTTTAGACGTATTCGAGATCATTATTGGGAGAATAAAAATGAAAAGTTTAATCCAGGTAACGCGCTCATCAATGCCAGATTTTCAAGAATATATAGAAGAAATTAAACCTCTGTGGAAAAACCACTGGCTTACAAACATGGGCGAGAAACACAAACAGTTGGAATCTGGCCTCAAGACGTATTTAGGCG
>JAQVXR010000230.1 GCA_028709045.1 Desulfitobacteriaceae bacterium
AGTGCCTTGCGGTAATTGCTTGCTTCACCTTTCAGGACTTTCCTGCAAAAGCTGTCAAACTGATGCTGGACAGTTTTTCCCTTGTTACCCTTGTTATTGGAAGAAGATCGCTCCATAGAGTTCACCTCCTTCCTGTTCCGAATAGAGGGAGTTAAACTTGTCCCTATTTCCCTTTCACTCTTTATCCCAACCGGCAATGGCCGTTTGTTGCGTTTTTCAGATGACGCTTGACAAAAAGACGCAAAAAAGCCCGACTGAAAAATATCCAATCGGGCCGAAAGGCTTAGACTTCTTATTATGTAATGTGTGTATATACCTTGTTGGTCGAAAAAGGGCAATCTGCCAATAGTTTTTTTTTGAGCAGTCAAATGGCGTCAGATAATGTCGATACAAATTTAGCACGGCGGCATCCTCCTAACACCGCCGTGTCCTTAAAAAAGGGTAAACTTAACACACCCTCCGCTATGCTATTTTAAAAAAAGGGAAACGGCGGCCTTGATTTTTTATTTCAAAACCACCGTTTGGCATTGAGAATTATTATACGTATGATTATTACCGCCGAAACAACGGTTTTTTGTAGCTTTTAAGATGTAAGCCCGTGTGGTGCCACAAGAGAAAAATCACTCCTACCCATTGTAAAATTCAGTTTCTTTATTCAATTCTTTTCACTGAATTTCAAACATCGTCTTTTACGTACTCGCCATTACATTTACGTTAGGACTGATATTGGGAGTCTGCAGGTATTTTGGGGCGTTTTTACATAGCCTGATATTTCCCCTTGTCATCTGCCCTGATTATTCTTAGATTATTTAACGACGCATAGATAACCGGTATCACGATCATGGCGAGCAATGTCGAAACCAAAAGACCACTCATTAAAGCCACTGCCATTGGACTGAACAATTCACTGCCGGAAACAGCCAGAGGAGAAAGTCCCAGCAGGGCGGTTGCGGTAGTTAGAATGATCGGTCTGAATCGCATGCCTACCGCCTTTAGACAGGCGTCCTCCGTCGCACAGCTCTGCTCCCTGGCCTGGTTTATATAATCAAGCAGTATTATGGCATTTTTCACCACGATCCCCATTAAACTGACTACTCCCAACAAAGCCGTAAAAGACAGCGGCTTCCCAAATATCAGTAAGCCCAGCATGGAACCGATTAATGCCAGGGGAACGGTAAACAGAATAATCACGGGGTCAATAAATGATTTAAATTCAACCAGCAGGATAATATAAAGAAAAAACAGGATAAATATTCCCATAATACCCATATTGGTAAAATTTTTACCTATTTCTTCCCTTTCTCCCTCAGAAACAAGCTTGATACCTTCCAGGTCAACATCCTTTAATTTCTCATTTTCCATCGTGTTCTCAACATCCACCGCGCTGTAACCGGGCTTGACATCACAGGAAACCAGTACACTTCTTTCTTTTTTATATCGATTCACGCTATCAATCTGCGGTTTTAGTTTAATATCGGCTATCTGCTTCAAAAGCGCTTTTTTACCTGTAAGGCTTGATTTTATGGCCAAGTTTTCCAGTTCATGCACATTGTCGATACCGCTTTTTATTTCAATGTCATATTCCTGGCCCGCCTTTCTGTATACGGAAGCCTTGCTGCCCAACAAAGCCGTCTGTATCTCACTTTGGATATCAGCATTGGATATCCCCAGCAGGGATGCTTTTTCCGTATCAGCTTTCACCACATATTCATAGCTGCTGGCACTGGCGTCGCTTTTTATGTTGGTGGTCCCCTGGATATTCTTTAAAGCCATTTCCAACTGGCTGGATACCACGTTCAAGCGGTTCAAGTCTTCCCCGTACAGTCTTATCCCCACCGGCCCGCTCCCGGGGTCTGTCAACGCCATCAATGTAACGGTAGAAAGAGTTGAAAAATGCATCTTTTCCTATACTTTCTTTAGAAAATTTCTGTTTGGTATATTTCATAGTAAAAACGCCCCCATGATGCACAAGTAAATTACGTTGACTTAGCAATTCATTATATTGTTCTATATCCTCTTTTGAAAATGGAGTAATTAATAGTAGGTCTCTAAACAGATTGTTAATTATTTTTGCTGTTCCGAAATCAAATTGCTCCGCTATTAAGAATCCAATTTTGCCTGAAATATCAAAGTCTAATAAAAATAAATCCTTTAACCCAATAGCAAGTTCAGGTCGTGTATTCATCAAATTGTTAACTGTGCTTGGACATAGATTTATTATGGATGCAAACTGATTTTTAAAATATGCTTCAAAATAACACGCCAACGCAATGAATCCTATTTCTGCTTCCTTTTAAAAGTGCCATCATCTATAGAATTTTCTACAATTTTTTTCAAATCATTCATATCGCCTTCAAAAATGATTCCTGCGGGTAATCCACCAACAAATACTTCCAATTTCGCCACACTATTTCCTCCCAATACTATAAAAGCTCAGTAATTTTTTTAAAGCCATTTACGTCGAAACAAATCTACCGCACCAACCACCCGTAGTTCTGCCTGCAATCCACGATGTAGTCAACATACACCGTCTGATCCTTGATTTGATACAGAATGAGATACCATTTCTCAACGAACATCTTGTGGTATTTGTTTGGCGGAATAAACTCGGCCTCCAGAAAAGGGAAACGCTCCGGCATTTGGTGCAGGGAACGGATGGCATCCATCAGATCGTTTTTGGTTTTGCGGGCGGCGGTGGGATTTTTCTGTGCCAGGAAACGGACATGGCCCGCCAGCATCTGACGGGCGCGGTCGGAAACAATCACCTTATACTGAGGCTTCTTTTCCATGTTCCACCTCGTCAATGATGCTGTCTAGATAGCTGTCCAATTCATCCGGCGTTGTTCCGGCGCGTCCGGTCAGACGGTCTTCCTCGACTGCCAGCAGTTCTTCCCGCAGTTTCAGCATTTTTTCACGGCGGGTAAACGCCTTTATATCCATCACCACGAGATCGCCCTCACCGTTTTTGGTAAGATACACCGGCTCACCTGTAGACCTGCACAAATCCGCTATCTCATTGTAGTTCTGCCGGATGCTTGCGGACGGTTTAATCTGCATGGGGATCAACTCCTTGTAGTAAAATTCTAACCATATTATAGTTCTATCATGCTATAGAATCAACCGGCAATTTCGTTATAACACTGCTAGATACATAGGAAAGTCTATTTTATCCTGGGGTACTTTTCAATTATTAATATGGGGTAGTTTTAGATTATCATTAACACGCCGCTTGTCAAACGGAGGTTTTTCCAGCAGCGGATTCAGAAGGCAGCATAATGCGCTCTTCAGCCGCGCGGCTGACCTCGGGAACCCAATGTGGTTCCATCCTTATCGGTTCGAGTAATTTGGAAACCGAGATGGATGAACATCTGGGCTGTGATAAATATAGGAAAATATAGCAGATAATCCGCTCCTGGGAGCGGACTATGCCCATCAAGGAATGGAAACAATGTATGTCGCTGACTATCCACTTTGAGGATAGATTTAGCTTGGAGACCATTTAGTTTACGGGGCTTCGCCCCGGAGTTTATCGCTTTTATTCTCCTGGAGGGTGAATTTTTATTAAACTGAACGGGGAGACCG
>JAQVXR010000231.1 GCA_028709045.1 Desulfitobacteriaceae bacterium
GTATCCAACCATTTAATTGCTTCTAATCGGAACTTCCTATCATCTTCTATTTTTACTAGTTCTTTTTCAAATTCCTTATAACTTTCTTCCATTTGCTCGATATCTTCATCTGTGTATTCAACGCCTCTGTTTATGGCAAAATAAAAATACAGCGAACGGCAAGTTAAAAGTACAGCAGTAAGCTGGAAAAAAATAATCGCCAGCACCCAAAAAATGTACTACCCTTTTTGTTGAACAGACAAAAGGAGGTAGGCAGAAAGGATGCTGACGACTATGCAGAAACATCATATCAAATACTTAAACTTTCATAAAGGTCAATCATTACGGAGTATTGCCAAAGATACTGGCCATAACTTCAGAACTATCCGGAAATACGCACAGGAAACCGATTTTAACCTACCCGAAAAGAAGAAAAAAGGGCGCCCGTCAAAACTGGATCCGGTGAAACCAATTATTGATACTTGGCTTAAAGAGGATCTTAGCCGCCCGGTAAAACAACGGCATACTGCCAAAAGAATATATGACCGTTTATGCAGCGAACATGGTGATATTTTTAATGCCAAAGAGCGCACGGTGCGTTCTTATGTATCTGCTAAAAAGAAAGAACTATACGGTGAGAAAGAAGGGTATCTACCCCTTGAGCACCCGCCAGGAGAAGCCCAGGCTGACTTCGGCGAAATAGTGATGATTGAAAAAGGTCACAAGATTAAAGGTTATGAACTCATCCTATCCTTTCCATACAGTAATGGGTGTTATCCGCAAGTATTTAAAGGACAGAATCAGGAATGCCTTTTAACAGGGCTAAAAGATATTTTTGAACATATTAAGCGGGTACCTAAAACAATTTGGTTCGATAACCTGTCAGCAGCAGTGGCTGGCATAGGTGAACATGGAGACAGAAAACTTGTAGATCAGTTTAATCGTTTCGCGTTGCACTACAACTTTCAGCCCCAATTTTGTACCCCTGGCCAGGGTCATGAGAAAGGGCATGTTGAAAACAAAGTGGGTTACAGCCGCCGGAACTTTTTTGTACCCGAGCCAGAGTTCGATGAAATAGAAGAATTTAATCAGGGACTTTTTGCCGTGGCTGAAAAAGACCATCACCGCATGCATTATCGAAAGGAAAGACAAATATCAGAACTTCTTAAAGAAGATATCAATGCTATGTTACCTCTTCCGGAAAAGACATTTGATATTGGACGGCTGGTAAAAGCAACGGCTGATAAATACGGCAAAATTAAATACGATAATAATATTTATTCCATCGCCCCGCAGGTGGCAAAAAAAGAACTCTGGGTAAAATCAACCGCCCATCGGGTTGAAATACTGGATGAGCAGTACCGCTCTTTAATAAATCACAGAAGATTATATGGGCATGGGCGAGAAGCCATGAACTGGATCCCCTATCTTAGCACTCTGGCTAAACGTCCGAATGCTCTTAAATATACTGCATTTTACCGTGACTTGCCTGATCCTTGGCAAGAATACTTGGCTGCAGCAGATTACGACGAAAAAAAGAAAGGCCTAAATCTTCTAATCCGGATACTAACTGAAACTGATATGGATACAGCCACTAAGTGTCTGTTTGAAAGCATGGATGCTGGACCAGCAGATGCAGAGACTATACTTCTAAGTTACCGGCGCCTCACTGAACCAGAATACCATGATTTTTTGCCGTTAATATCTGCCGGCATAAATTCAGCGGTAATATATACACCTGATCTGAAATGTTACGATGAATTTTTGAAGGCAGGTGTGGGCAGATGAAAGAGATAATTGCCGGCTATTGTAAACAACTACGCCTGGGCAGTAGTATCGTTCAAAATTATCCTGATATTGTGGCCGAGACTAACGAAGAATTCCTGGCCAAATTACTGGAAATGGAACTAAAAGAGCGGGAAGTAACCCGCAAGAATCGCTATTTAAAGCAGGCCAATTTCGATGTTCTTAAAACTTTTCAAGGTTATGATTTTGATGATATAGAAATACCTGCATCAATTTCAATTGAGGAACTAAAGGCGGCAGCCTTTATTGAAAAACAGGAAAATCTAATACTATTTGGCCGGGTAGGCAACGGGAAGACCCATATGGCTACCGCTATTGGGGTAGCTGCCTGTAATCTTGGAAAGAAGGTGAAATTTTACCGAACAGCTGCTTTAGTCAATGATTTAAGCGATGCCCAAACCAACGGAAATCTGAATAAACTTCTAAAACAGTTGGAGAAACTTGATTTGCTTATTTGCGATGAATGGGGATATGTTCCCTTAGATCGCCGGGGTGCTCAACTCTTATTTCAGGTTGTAGCCAGTTGTTATGAAAAAAGAAGTATTATTCTAACTACCAATCTTGAGTTCAGCAAATGGAATGGTATCTTCTATGATGAAAACCTGACAACGGCCATTATTGACCGGCTAATTCATCATAGCCACTTATTAATATTCAAACGGCCAAGTTGGAGAGTGGAACATTCCACAATCAGGAATTAATGGAATAACGGGTGCTGCATTTATTTTTTGCCGTTTGCTGCATTTTCTACTTGCCAAACACAGGTTATAAAGATTCTTGGTTATCTACGCAACGCGACAGCGGAAAAAAAGAAGATTTGCTTTGGATTTGACCACCAATTCGGGGTTCCGTTTGGACTGCTTAAAGAGATCGGAATTGCAGAACTAAGCTGGCGCGAAATACTAGATGCTATTGTTGAAGGCCGCGGATTTCCTGCTCTACAACACCCGTCGAAATACGCAAGACAATTCAACGAATGGTGCTTAAGCAGAGGCAAGTTACGCTATTTTTACTCAGCTACAAAAGCATCAGTATATGGCATTCCTGACAGCGACCCGCGGAAGGGCGAAGTGGAGACTGTCACTCGTTTGGCTGAGCGTTGCAACAGTATATTCGGCACTGGTAAACCTAAGCCATTTAACCGTGTGGGTGATAATGGTTCCGTTGGTGGCCAGACAATCATGGGTCTTATTAAGCTTCGTGAGTTGCTGGAGATATGCAAAACTGAGGGTATACCGGTAAAATGCTGGCATTTGATGGACTGGATATTAGTAGTTCGTTCTATGCAGGTTCTCACGTGTTGCTTGAGCCTTATCCTGCGGCCGTTCGATCACCCGGTGTTTCATATACTGATGCAAACGATGCTATTGCATGCGTAAAACTCATACAGCGTTTTGACCAGGAAGGCAAACTCGTTGACCTTCTGGATTTAAGTTCCTTATCCGATACTCATAAAGATATTGTTTTAGTTGAAGGATGGATTGCAGGTCATTCTCCATTATTTCTATATAGCCCAAAGAGGTAGGAGGAGAACAGCTCAAGTAGATCCGAGCAATATTAACGGAAACGGATTATACACATACTGGAACGTGCAATAATCGTTAACTAATAAAACAACCCCCGGCACCCTGGGAGCCATCGAGCTCCTAAAGGGGCTGGGGGTTTTTCTTATGGCATGGGTGCGAAATTAGAAATGTTTAAGTTCAAATCCATTCACTCCGACCATTTTAAAACTCAATCTTTGACACAATGGAAAGCCCAAATGGTATGAAAGCAGCGTTCGAAAAAT
>JAQVXR010000232.1 GCA_028709045.1 Desulfitobacteriaceae bacterium
GGATAAAGGATTTGCAGTCCTCTGCCTTACCACTTGGCTATGGCGCCCCGCTGCGAAGATTATAATAGCATAATTCATCTTGTTTTGCAAGTATATTGCCTCTAAAAATTCTCTTACTCCACAGCTAAGCTAATACCTTCTTTTTATTTTAGCATAAAAATCTACCTTGTGAGTGACAATAATACTGCAAGTTTCTAAAATAGGGGGATGTTAGATGAATCAAAAAAAGGTTTTCAACACCATACTTTTTCTGGCGGTAATTTTTGCCACCTTTTTTATTGCTGTTTCTTCCGGAGCTCAGCAAAAACCCACTTTATACTGGGGAAGTTCCGGTAGTGACGTCAGAGAAGTCCAGCAGCGTCTGAGTAATTGGGGTTACTATAACGGCCCCATTGATGGGGTCTTCGGGGCCACGACAAGTAAGGCTGTTAAGGACTTCCAACGGAAAAATAATATACCTGCAGACGGCATTGTCGGGGCCAGCACCTATAATGCTTTAGGAATCAGCACTCCTGCTCCTGCTGCTCCCGCCGGGTACCAACCGACTAAAGGGGTTTCGGTTGGTGATGATACCATGCTTTTGGCCAGAGCAATCCATGCGGAAGCCGAATCGGAACCTTATATTGGTAAAGTAGCCGTAGGAGCAGTCCTTTTAAACCGGGTAACCCATCCAAGCTTTCCCCAAACTTTAAGCGGCGTAGTTTATCAAGGCCGTGCTCTGGAATCAGTAGCTAATGGGCGAGTAAATACCCAGCCTAATGATGATTCTGTCCGGGCAGCCCGGGATGCTTTAAACGGCTGGGATCCTTCCTATGGCTGTCTCTATTTTTGGAACCCGTCTAAACCGGTTAGTGCTTGGATTTGGACCCGGCAAATCGTTGTTGAATATGGTCAACATGTCTTTGGCAAATAACATATAAGGAGTGAAACCATGCGCAAATGGATTATCGGTTTATTGACCGTAGCCTTAGTGGTTACCGGGGCTTGGGGTTATAACCAATATCGGATCAACAATCAAACTCGAATCCTTCTGGAAAATCAACACCAGCGAGCCTTTTATAACTTGGTGGGCAATGTGGAAAACATTTCGGTGCTGACATCAAAAAGTCTTGTCTCCGGTTCCCCCCAACAAAATTCAAGGCTGCTTTCGGATATTCACTGGCAGGCAAATTTTGCCCAAGATAATCTGGCCCAGCTTCCCATTTCCCATGTGACTCTGACCAGAACCCAAAAGTTCCTTACCCAGTTAGGGGACTACGCTTACACGCTGGCAAAAGGTACAACAGACGGAAAAAATTTCAACTCAAAAGAAATTAGTCAGCTTGAGGAACTCCACAATGAAGTAGGCGAACTGGGGGAAGCCCTGAATGAACTGCAAAAGCAGGTCGCCCAAAACGGCGTGCAATGGCAAGAAATAAGAAGAGCCAGCCAAGAAAAATTAGACAAAGAATCTACCGGTTACATGGATAACAGTTTCCAAGAAATTAACCAGCAAATGGAAAGGTACCCTACCCTGGTTTATGACGGTCCCTTTTCCGACCATATGGAACTTAGAAATCCCAAAGATCTTTCCGGAAAAGCAATTACTGAAGAAGACGCAAAAAGAATTGCCCGGGAATTTGTTGATTTGCGACCGGATACTGATTATGTAGTAACAGACAACGGAAAGAGTACGCAAGACGCCTCTATTCCGGTATATTCTATCCGCATCGCCCCCCGAACTCCCAACATGGGAGAAGTCTTTTATGTAGACGTCAGCCAAAAAGGCGGGCATGTGGTATTGGTTATGAATTCTCGGGATATTGGCAGTGCAACAATAGGTCTGGATGCAGCTCTCGATAAGGCTAAAGCATTTCTTGCTAAAACCAAGTATAAATCCATGGTGCCTACCTACTCCCTCCGGCAGCAAAACACGATGGTTGTCTTGTTCGCCTATCAAGAAAATGGAGTAATTGTCTATCCCGATTTGATCAAAGTAAATGTGGCCCTTGACAACGGACAAATAACCGGATTTGAAGGCGCAAGCTATTTGATAAACCATTATAAACGAAACCTGCCGGAACCAGGTTTGAGCAAGGATGAAGCCCAAGAAAAATTAAATCCAGCCCTAAAAATAGAAAGTGCGCGACTCACGGTAATCCCCTTGGAAACAAGAGAAGAAAAACTTTGTTACGAATTTAAAACATCATACAAAGGGGACGATTTTCTCATCTACATTGATGCCCTGGACGGAAGAGAAGAACAGATTAAAAAACTTTTGAAAACACCGGGTGGAACATGGACTATGTAAAGAAAAAGCAGAGATCAAAGATCTCTGCTTTTTCTTCTGGAGCGGGCGAAGGGATTCGAACCCTCGACTTCAACCTTGGCAAGGTTGCACTCTACCACTGAGTTACGCCCGCAAAAAATGGTGCCTCGGACCGGAATCGAACCAGTGACACGAGGATTTTCAGTCCTCTGCTCTACCAACTGAGCTACCGAGGCAAATGGCGGAACTGACGGGAGTCGAACCCGCGATCTCCGGCGTGACAGGCCGGCATGTTAGACCACTACACCACAGTTCCTTATATGGTGGGCGATGACAGGATCGAACTGCCGACATCCTGCTTGTAAGGCAGGCGCTCTCCCAGCTGAGCTAATCACCCATATTTTCCTTAACGGACAAAACATAGTATACATCTTTTTAAGCAATTTGTCAAAACCAATCTTTTGGATTCGCTGATTATTGCCGTCTCGTCCGAGGCGATTTTTATTATACCCAAACCAATGACGATTGTCAACGATGAAAACGAAGTTTTAATCCATAGAGGCGTGAATAATCAATCGGTGAGTGTCTTTGCCCGGGGGAGTACATGTAACCAATGTAAGCACTTTCCGGTTACCCTTACCTTTAATAACAGACACGTCATTAGGCTCCACCACCAGTTTCTCATAAACAACGTAGAGATATGTCTTTTTATCTACCTCAACTATCACCTGATCATCTATCTGCAATTCATCCAGCCGACTGAACATTCGTCCAAAGGGATAATTACGATGTCCCGCCAAAACAGCATTACCTTCCTTCCCTATGATGCCTGATTCTGTCATATATCCAATTCCCTGACGAAGAGCGCTTTTCCCCACTCCTTTGATAATAGGCAAGTCAAGATCGATTTTAGGAATCTTGATTCTACCCAACGCTTTAACCTGAGCATCAGGTTTCTTAACTTCTTTGACAGGCTCTTTTAATAATGATGTTTGATCCTCAGTTTCTAATAATGCCGGACTCGACGCATCCACCGTTTCCGGTTCTGGTACCAAGTCAGACTCTTGATACTCTTGGATTAGTCTTTCCTGCTGCCAACTTGTAATCTTACTTCCTGCAAAAGGGGTTATGAGCAGGATTATACCTGTGATAATTAAGAAATATGAAAGTTTTTTCAAATCATAACACCTCTTTGGCACAAGCTTAGATATATCATTTGTATGTGAGAGGGACTTTCTCACATTCAGTAATAGATTTTAAACCAGGTAACAAATGTTCAAGAATTAAACGTGTTGCAATCTGTTGCCGTATGTTTAAATATTTGA
>JAQVXR010000233.1 GCA_028709045.1 Desulfitobacteriaceae bacterium
GCTGCCACCCTGCAATATAACCATTAAACGTTACTAATGGTATATACTAAATCAAAATACCTTCATCTTTTCCTTATATTACCACACTGTTTTTAAGCAAGCAATAAGCCTAATTATATGCAAAATAGTGTAGAGTTGCCAATCGGATTCAGCATGTGAACTTCCGGTGCCGTAATCACTGGAGAAAACCCTGTGTTATTGTCATCTAATGGTAGTATGTTACCTTGCTGGCAAATAAAAGACGTGCCACCTACCACTTCTCTCATAATTTTGTATTATAACTTTTCCCCGCTTATCCGCCGGAGTATGTTTGCCAGTCTCTGGTAACGTATATAACCGGGATCATTTCCTTGACTAAAAGCAAGTTTGGCCCGGGCACTAAACTCGGCAATCCAATCTCTTCGGTCCTCTGAACGGCGGTATGAGAAAAATATCTTTCAATCACGAGTTACAAATAGAAAGAAACAAATCTTGCTAATCTCGTAAAGATACTGGTCATCTGTTTTTGATCCGAAAAGCTAAAGCCAAGCTTGCCATATCTGGTCTGTTCCGGGTTAACGTTATTTGTTGTAGTTCGTTTTATCTAACATAAGCTTTTCTTTTAGATCGTTAATATTCGATATATTCATATCTGCAGATTCTTTGTCCCTTCCATAAGGTATTCCAATTTCTTTTCCATCCCGAACAGTAATAAAATTCTTTTGTAATGGAGAAGCCACGATTTTGCAGTCGGCTTGTTCAAGGTCATTCTCTTGAAGAACAATATTTGCCATTTTACATAAATGTCCACCCAAAGCAACTATTCTCCAATCACCATCAACGAGCGTAACCTCCAGATCAGTAATATTTTTTTTCATTGGTCAATCCTCCCTCTACCCATCCATCATTCCTTTCACTAATCGTTCCATGAAAGCCAGAAAGCGATGCTAGCACCTATTTTCCAACATATATTATGATTGACCATATCAATAGCATAGGGAAAATTATTATCATTAAGCCCCAGAATCTTTTGCGGCAAGAATCCGTTGCTTTCTTAAACTGTTGTATGCTGATTATTATCACAGTTAAATTTATTAAAATATCTATAAGCATGTGTTTGATATTCATAGTGTCCCTCTTTCCATAGTATAATCCCCATAAATAAGCTTATTTATGGGGATTAGTGGCTAATAATGCTTACCTCATAGATGTAATATTCTAAACATTTTCTTATTGAGGTTCAATACTAAAAGGAACAAGGAATCCACTAGGAATAGGGATGTGATTGTACTCGTATAGCTTGATCTTTATCCCATTCCCATGATTATTTTGATTAAGTGCATTTTTGCCAATTGTAACCATCAGTTCACCCCAAACTGAAACCTCGGTGACGACAACTCCAACCGTACCCGGTATTTTACTGCCTACATAAATTCCTATCGCAAATACTGGTTGTGCGTTTTCCAAGCGATTGATCACATTTCTTGTACTGTCATTGTCGAGATATACATCCCATCCATACCATGTCCATACCCATTCGTTCAATCCAGCTCGAACCGTGACCAATTCCCCGTTGGGATCAGTTATTGTAAGGTCTGTTTGAATAGAGAGTGAGTTATCACTGATATATTTGTTTGTTGCATTTAAGCCCTCTTTAATATTTTTATACTCTATTTCAGTCAAACCAATCTTTTTTAAATCATCTGAGTGTAATTCTAACACATATGCATTGTCTTTAACTTGAATAAGTTTTTCTAGTTCAGCAAAAAGGATTTGATATCTTTGCGCATCTTTGCTCTGATCAAAACAGGGTTCTTTCTCAACTGCGAAAGTCGGACCTACAGTGGTAAATACAAGCATTAAACTAAGCATAAAGATTAATATTGATTTATAATTCTTATTTCTCATTGTTTATTCCCCTTTTCTTTTACTGTTTACAGTTCTCAATAGTTCCAGATTTCAAAGTTGCCAGTCCCCGGCAGGGTTAAGATTATTAGTTTGTGTACCTGCCGAGGCATCTTTTCTTGAATTTTTTATCAAAAAATAACTTCACACGAGGAACTTTGCTCATTACCACCTTCGGGACTTTTTTAAATCGGGTAATATTTATGATGACTAAAAGGTAGCGCTTGCTCAGTTATTATTAATTTGTAAAGTAGAGTTACTTCGGTAACTTTGGCTGGTACCAGTGGAATAAGCAAGCAGGCAGCACACCGGCGCTGGCTACGAATAATAGAAACATAGATACTGCACTTAACACCTTGGATTTCATATTTCCACCTCCTTCCAATTGGTGGTGGCCACCTGCACTATATATACTAGACTGGAAATAAAATACAAGGGTTTTGAGCCGAAAGGGTCAAAATCAGGCTCGAATGGGTTATATTACAGAAAGAGATTATCCAGAAACGAAAAATAGCCGGAAACAACCGGCTATTAATGTCAAATCATTATAGTTCTTGTTATTTCTCTTGAAGTTTTATTCTAAGTAGTTTTTCATGTTTACGGCTAAGCGGAATTTTTTCTTCTGTATCTAATATAATCTGAAAAGTACGGCCGGAAGGAACTACTTCCGGGTCGTGGGGGTTATTTAAATAACATGAACTTTCTTTTTAACAGCTTATACTCTACCCCATAGCCCAACAGCATCAGGACAAATATGCTCAGGTATATGAATCTTTCAGCCCTCATTTGAGATTTCATTTTGTTTATAGTTTGTTCCTTTTCACCCATGAAATTAAAAATACTCTGCTTTTCCTCTTTTATAGCGGTCATCTGGTAAATAGTCTGGTATAGTGTATCCTGCAGTTCGAAGTATTTACTCCAGGCAGCTACCCGGTCCGATTTAAGCGACTCAGCCCACTTCAGCATAGCTAGGTACTGCTCCTCATAACTGAGCAGCAGAGCATCATAAGCCGTAATGCCGCGATTACCTGCGGGATTATCAACCTTAAGTAAGCGGCAGATGGTTGGTACTACATCAGTAATCATACTGTTAGATATAGTAGTATTGGTTTTCAAACCAGGACCCTGCATTATTAAGGGTACCTGATTGCTGGGTGAGGAACTACGGGGGGAGGTTACTATGATGAGGGAATTATAATAATTGTCTTGTTTCCTTAAATTATTAATAAACGTCCCCAGGGCCAAATCAAATGATCTGACCGTCTCATAGTAGGCCTTATCGTCCAGAGCTAACAGCGCATTACGGCAGTCATTTAAATATATATAGGTCAAGAAAGGCTTTTGCTTATTAAAAACTGCCAGAGCCTGTTCCAGAACCTTCTCATCGGAATTGGCACTATCACAGCTGAAATAAGTCTTATCCCTATCCTCAAACGATTTTAATTTACCTCCGGAACCATCAATAACCACATAGCTTTTTCCCAGTTTGCGGATGATTTCAAATAATGATTCTGTTTCTATCCGGTTTTTTACCGTAACATGGCGGTGATCCTCAGGTAGAGCTCCGGTAATAAGCGAGGCCTCAGCCGCCTCTATGGTATCAACTTTTAAGGCCATACACTTGGTGTCCATAACCCCTTCTCCGGCCATGTGTTTCATATTGTTTACCGGTGCACTGACAA
>JAQVXR010000044.1 GCA_028709045.1 Desulfitobacteriaceae bacterium
ATGACCAGAACAGGTGATACCAACCTGTCTCTGGAAGAGCGAGCATTATTGGCCAATGAAATTTCTGCCGATGTATTTGTTAGTATTCATGCTAATTCTTCACCGGGAAATACTTTAAACGGGACTTCAACTTATTTTTATGCACCATTTGGGGATGAACTGGGCTCCCAGAGGGAGAAGCGCCAAATGCTGGCTGAATGTGTGCAGGAAAAACTGCTTCAGTATGCGGGCCGAGCCGACTTAGGTGTCCGTGAAGAAAGATTTGTCGTACTGCGTTCGACAACGGTACCTTCTATCCTTGTGGAAACGGCATTTATTTCCCATCCGGAAGAGGAAATACTTCTCGGGGATGACAAGTTTCAAAGCAAGGTTGCCAGGGGGATAATGGAGGGATTGGTTCAATATTTTAGGAGATAAGGTAGGCGGGGGAACCCGCCTTTTTAAATTGTTTGCCAGCGGATAAAACCAGGTGTATGAGACAAAAAATATGAAATATATTAAAAAGCATATCGGTAGGAAATTTAAAATAATTCCCAAATGATTTATAATTGTTTATGCCAAGACAATATGACATATTAAATCTACTAATTCATTAGAAAAGACAGCGGTTTTTGCTGCCTATAAGGAGGACAGGTTTTTGACAGAAAAAATCGGCATTACCACTACCGTTCCTGCGGAAATCATCTATGCTGCCGGTGATGTTCCGGTGGATTTAAATAATGTGTTTATCACCGGAAGTGATACTCATTCAGCCATTGAAAGGGCTGAGATGGACGGATATCCACGCAACCTGTGCGGGTGGATTAAAGGTATTTACGGCACTGTACTGGCAGCACAGGATATAAAGAAGGTTGTTGCCGTTACTCAGGGAGACTGTTCCAACACTCATGCCCTCATGGAAACATTGGAACTGGCAGGGATAAAAATTATTCCCTTTGCTTTTCCCTATGACAGGGACCGGGATTTGTTAAAACTGCAGATGGAAAAATTAATGGAGTGTTTTAATATTGGCTGGGAGCAGGTTGTGAGAATAAAAGATGAATTGGACAGGGTGCGCCGGTTGGTTTGGGAGATAGATCGTCTTACCTGGGAGGAAAACCTGGTGAGCGGATGGGAAAATCATTATTATCAAGTTTGCTGCAGTGATTTTAACGGAAACCCGGAGGAGTTTGCCCGAGAGACAAGAAAATTTATTGAGAAAGCCCAACAGCGGAAACCTTTTTCCTCAGGCATTCGATTAGGTTTTATTGGGGTTCCGCCGATCTTAACAGATATTTACCAGTACCTGGAAAAGGCGGGAGCACGAGTGGTGTTTAACGAGGTACAGCGCCAATTTTCCATGCCCTTTCCCCAGGCTGATATTGTGGAGCAGTATCGCATGTACACCTATCCATACCATGTTTTTCACCGGGTTGAAGATATTAGCCGGGAAGTTGAAAGAAGAAAGATTGATGCGGTCATTCATTATACCCAGAGTTTTTGTTTCCGCCAAATTGAGGATATTATTTTTCGGACCAAATTAAAGGTGCCGTTTTTAAGCTTGGAAGGTGACCAACCAGGACAGCTGGATGCGCGGAGCAAGATGAGGATCGATTCCTTTTTGGAGATGCTGAGGTGAAGAAATTGATTTTAGGAATAGATTTAGGTAGCAGGAATGTAAAAGTTGCTCTTTTAGATAGCGAGGGATTTCGCTACTATCGTTATGATACCATGGAGTTTTATCGCCGTTACGGACAGCGGGTAGGCGGCAGCCTGCGTATTGATTTTCCTGCCCTCGGCCTTCCCCGGGCGGAAAAGGTAGTTTCGACAGGGTACGGACGATTGACAGTCCAGGTAGAGGGAGGAACAGTGATCCCGGAAATTAAAGCCCATGTACTGGGAGCGGTGCATCAAACGGGCCTAAAAGATTTTACCCTGATGGATTTAGGAGGGCAGGATACGAAAATTGCCAAGGTGGCAAACGGCAGGCTTATTGACTTTCTCACCAATGATAAGTGTGCGGCCAGTTCCGGCAGGTATTTGGAGAATATGGCCATAGTATTGGAGATGCCTTTGGAAGAACTGGGCAAACACAGTGAGGATCCGGTGGAACTATCTTCAACCTGTGCCGTGTTTGGAGAATCCGAATTAATTGGGCAAATCATTGAAGGATTGCCGATGGAAAGGCTGGCTGCCGGTGTAAATCAGACGATTGTGCGCCGGGTAAAACCAATGCTGCGCCAGCTGCTTAGTAAGACAGTGGTTTTTACCGGGGGAGTTGCCTTTAACCAAGCGATAAAAGAAATAGTGGAAGAGGAAATGAATGTAAAAGTAATTGTGCCGCCAGAGCCTCAATTAAACGGAGCCATTGGATGTTGTATATTCGGGATGGATGTGAAATAAAAAATTAGGAAGGGATGGACATCAGGAAATATTTACATATAGGATAAGGAAAATATTTATTCATTTTAGGGAGAAGATAATAACAGAACCTGCGGTAAAGATTTAAGACTGGCAAGGTTGCAGTCCTTTTTTAGGCAGCCGATAGTTAGTCTGCCGCAGGTTTCGCTATTTATCACCTGCTTTACCCTCCTATATTTTAATGTTATACTAAAACTTGGAAGGCTTAAATGCAGCCTTTGAAAGGAGAACACAGGATGAGGGAAGACGGTCGAAAATATGACGAATCAAGACCTGTCAAGATTACAAACAATTATCTGAAGAATGGAGAAGGTTCAGTGCTGATCGAGATCGGTGACACAAAAGTGATTTGCACTGCATCTATTGAAGATAAAGTACCTCCGTTTTTAAAAGGTAGTTCCCATGGTTGGATTACCGCCGAATATGCCATGCTTCCCAGAGCAACGCAAGCCCGGACGATACGGGAAGCGGCAAGAGGAAAAATATCTGGGCGGACCCATGAAATTCAAAGGTTGATTGGACGGTCTCTTAGGGCGGTGGTTGATCTGAGCAAGTTAGGAGAACGAACGATTTACCTTGATTGTGATGTTATCCAGGCCGACGGAGGGACACGTACCGCATCAATTACCGGAAGTTATGTTGCCCTGGTTGATGCTTTGAAAAAACTGAAGGGGGAGGCCAGTTGGGAAAAGCTTCCCTTGACGGATTGGGTTGCCGCTACCAGTGTAGGAAAGGTTAACGGGCAGTTGATGTTGGACTTATGTTACAGGGAGGATTCCCGTGCCCAAGTGGATATGAATGTTGTGATGACTGGGGCGGGAAAGTTTGTGGAAATTCAGGGGACGGCTGAGGCCGATCCTTTTGCCCGAGATGAGATGGATAAAATGCTGGCCTTGGCGGAAAAAGGTGTGATGGATTTAATAAAGATTCAACAACAGATATTAATTAAAAATGAAAGTGATGTGGATATTTCACAGCCATGAAGGAGATAATTTTTGCCACTCAGAATGAGGGAAAGTTGAAAGAGTTTAGAGACTTGGTTTCCCTCTTGCCTTGGCGGGTCTATTCATTGAAAGACAGGCCTAAGATTTTACTGCCTGAAGAGACAGGAGCATCTTTTCGAGAGAATGCGGAAATCAAGGCAAGGGCAGCAGCCAAGGCAGCCGGGATGATTGCTTTAGCGGATGATTCCGGGCTGGAAGTGGATTATTTAGGCGGAGAGCCGGGAGTTTTTTCCGCCCGGTTTGCCGGAGAACATGGCAACGATTCCAAAAATAATGAAAAATTGTTAAGCCTTTTAAAGGGGGTTCCGGAGGAGAAAAGAGCGGCTTGCTTCAGCTGTGTCATTGCCGTTTCTTTTCCCTCCGGGGAAACCTTCTTTTGTCAAGGGGTATGTGAGGGATATATTACCCATAGTCCCAGGGGAAACAACGGTTTTGGCTATGATCCCCTTTTTTGGCTACCCTCTTTTGGGAAAACCATGGCTGAGCTAAATATGGAAGAAAAGAATCAAATCAGTCACCGGGGAAAGGCTTTTCGTGCTACCCTACCTCTTTTAGAGAAGCTTCTTGATTAAAGTATATTTTATTGTTTAAGGGAAATAATTATTAATACGGTGGATTAATCCGGAGTCTTCTGATATAATAAGGTATGTAATCCCTAGATATTTGAAGTAATCGAGAGGTACTTATATTTATTCTTGATTAATAGGTAATAACGGTGGAAAAATAGTTTTTGACCTTTGTTAAGGTTTCCGTTATACTATTCCTTGTCAGTTCGAGCGAAAAAGATGAGTTCAGTTCATGCGGGTGTAGCTCAATGGTAGAGCTCCAGCCTTCCAAGCTGGTCACGTGGGTTCGATTCCCATCACCCGCTCCATTTATTTTAATATAATTGAGCGCCTGTAGCTCAGGTGGATAGAGCAACGGACTTCTAATCCGTGTGCCAGGGGTTCGAGTCCCTTCAGGCGCGCCAGTATTTTCAAGCGCTGAGGGCGCTTTTTGTTCCTTCGAATCTTGACATTTGAAGATGAGTTTGTTAATATTGTGTTTGCAAATGTGGTGGGTGTGGCGAAGCGGTTAACGCACCGGATTGTGGCTCCGGCACCCGAGGGTTCAAGTCCCTTCACCCACCCCAAATTAATTAATTCTCATTTGTTGGGGTGTAGCCAAGCGGTAAGGCAACGGTCTTTGGAATCGTCACGCGCTGGTTCGAATCCAGCCACCCCAGCCATTTTTATGGGCCATTAGCTCAGTTGGAAGAGCACCTGACTCTTAATCAGGGTGTCCCGGGTTCGAGCCCCTGATGGCCCACCAGAAATTAGAATGCCAGAGGTCTTGAAGCCTGTGGCGTTCTATATTTTCCAATCTTTTTTCTTGACTAAGAAAATAATATATGCTATCATGTTTTCTGCAATAGTTGCAGGTTTCAATATGCGGGAGTGGCGGAATTGGCAGACGCACCAGACTTAGGATCTGGCGGGTAACCGTGGGGGTTCAAGTCCCTTCTCCCGCACCATCTTAAGGATAGTACTATGCGGGCGTAACTCAGTGGTAGAGTGCAACCTTGCCAAGGTTGAAGTCGAGGGTTCGAATCCCTTCGCCCGCTCCAGTTTCTTGTAGATTCCCTCGCAGCAGCGAGGGTTTTTCTTTATTCAAAGGTTTAGAAGGAAAATCATAGAAATTGTAGAACTATATTGGCGACAGTTATTTTGCCTGATTAAAAATACTAATTAATGGGAATTAATAACATGGTTACATGTACATACTAAAAGGAGGATTATTGATGAAGGTTAACGTCGAGAAGATGGAAAAGAATTGCGCGACCTTAGAAATCGAGGTCGAGGTTGAGCAGGTTAATAAAGCTATAAATAAGGCATCTCATAAAGTAGCTCAGAAAGTAAATATTCCTGGCTTTCGTAAGGGAAAGGTGCCCAAGGCAATACTGGAGCGTTATGCCGGAAAAGAACTAATTCTGGAAGAAGCAGCAGAGATTTTGGTCTTGCCCAATTATTTAGATGCCGTAAAGGAGTCGGGAATTGAGCCTGTAGACAGGCCTGCCATAGAAATTGTTGAGCTGGAAGAAAATAAACCATTTTCATTTAAAGTAACGGTAACGGTTAAACCTGAAGTAACATTAGGTGATTATAAAGGATTTCAGTTGGAGAAAAAAGAGGCACAGGTAACTGAAGAAGATACGGAAAAAGAATTGAAACGTTTACAGGAGAGATATGCGAAGCTTCAGGAACTTGGGGAAGAAGATGAAATTCAAAACGGAGATATTGCTTATATTTCTTTTGACGGTTATGTAGACGGGGAACCTTTTGAAGGTGGGAATTCCCCCGGATATTCTCTCGGCATCGGGACCGGCTCATTTATTCCCGGGTTTGAAGATCAGTTAATTGGGGCAAAAATAAATGAGAAAAGAGATGTAAAAGTTACCTTCCCCGAGAATTACCATAAGGAAGATTTGGCTGGAAAAGAAGCGTTGTTTAAGGTGGAAATTTTAGGAGTTAAGCGCAAGGAACTAGCTCCCTTGGATGATGAGTTTGCTAAGGATGTAAGCGAGTTTGAAACGTTGGAAGAGTTAAAGGCCGATATTAATAAAAAATTGGCTGAGGATCAGAAAAAGTTTCTCGAGGATCAGTTGAAGAATCAGGCTGTGAGCAAAGCGGTAGAAGGGTCTGAAGTAGATGTTCCGCCGGTGATGGTCAATGACCAGGTGGAGAGAATGATTGATGAGCTGGGGCAGAGGTTGCGTATGCAAGGACTGTCATTGGATCAGTATCTTTCGTATGCTAAGATTGAAATGGACGAGTTGAAAGAAAAGTATCGACCCCAAGCTGAAATCGCCGTAAAAAGTGATTTGGTTTTGGAGGCTATTTCAAAGGCTGAGAGTATTTCCTCTACAGAAGAAGAAGTTAATCAGCGTATTGAGGAAATGGCCGAGGCTTATAACCAACAGCCGGAGGTGATACGGGCTTCTTTAGAGTCATCTGGTCGATTGGGAATGCTTTCCTACGGAATTACGATGGACAAAACTATTGATTTTTTGATAGCAAACAGTACCATTGCATAAACTACTTCTATTGTGGGCATACAATTCATATTCTTTACTGCAAAGAGAGGTGTAACTGATTATGAGTACGTTAATTCCAATGGTTGTTGAGCAGACAAACCGCGGGGAAAGGGCATATGATATTTATTCCAGGCTTTTGAAGGATCGGATTATTTTTTTGGGGAGCCAGGTTGACGATTATGTAGCTAATCTGGTTATTGCTCAGATGCTGTTTCTCGAAGCAGAAGACCCTGATAAAGACATCCACATTTATATCAATAGCCCGGGAGGGTCTATCAGCGCGGGAATGGCGATTTATGACACTATGCAATATATTAAACCGAGTGTTTCTACCATCTGTATTGGCTTGGCTGCTAGTATGGGTGCCTTCCTTTTAGCTGCAGGAGCACAGGGGAAAAGATTTGCTCTGCCCAATGCGGAGATTATGATTCACCAGCCTATGGGGGGAACGCAAGGCCAGGCTGTTGATATTGAAATTCATGCTAAGAGGATTTTAAAGATTCGTGATGCCTTAAATAAAATATTGGCGGAAAGAACCGGGCAGCCGTTAAAGAAAATTGAACGGGATACCGACCGAGACTTTTTTATGACGCCTGCGGAAGCAAAGGAATATGGATTAATAGATGAGGTGATTATGAAAAGGTTACCCAAAGTCAAATAGACTTTAAAGAGGTGAATTTATGTATAAGTACACGGATGAAAAAGGCCAGTTAAAGTGTTCTTTTTGCGGCAAGCTGCAGGATCAGGTTAAGAAGCTTGTGGCTGGTCCAGGGGTTTACATTTGTGATGAGTGTATAGAGTTATGCAATGAAATAATTGAAGAAGAACTAAGTGAAGACCTGGGTTTTGATATGGGAGATATCCCCAAGCCAAAAGAAATAATGAGTATTCTGGATCAGTATGTGATTGGGCAGGATCGGGCAAAAAAGTCTCTGGCGGTTGCCGTGTATAATCACTATAAGCGTATTAATTTGGGTAATAAAATTGATGACGTGGAACTGCAGAAGAGTAATATTGTGATGCTGGGACCTACGGGAAGCGGAAAAACTTTACTTGCTCAGACGTTGGCTAAGGTACTTAATGTGCCGTTTGCCATTGCCGATGCAACATCCCTTACAGAGGCAGGGTATGTAGGGGAAGATGTGGAAAACATTTTGCTCAAGCTAATACAGGCTGCTGATTATGACGTAGAAAAAGCCGAAAAAGGAATCGTTTACATTGATGAAATTGATAAAATTGCCCGTAAGTCGGAAAACCCGTCTATTACCCGGGATGTATCCGGGGAAGGGGTACAGCAGGCATTGTTAAAAATTCTGGAAGGTACGGTGGCCAGTGTTCCTCCACAAGGAGGAAGGAAACACCCGCACCAAGAATTTATTCAGTTGGATACAACTAATATTTTATTCCTCTGTGGCGGTGCCTTTGACGGGATTGATAGAATTATCCAAAGCAGAATCAGTTCTAAAACTCTTGGCTTTGGGGCAGATATCAAAGGGAAGCATGATAAAAAAATCGGTGAGATTTTAGCACATATTTTACCGGAGGACCTTCTTAAATACGGCTTGATTCCGGAATTTGTTGGTCGTCTGCCGATTATTGTGACTTTGGATGCCTTAAACGAAGACGCTCTGGTCCGCATCTTGATGGAACCTCGTAATGCATTGGTAAAACAATACCAAAAGCTGTTTGAACTGGACGGCGTTTCTTTGGAGTTTGAGATGGATGCTTTAAAGACTATTGCCGGGGAAGCGATCAAGCGTAATACCGGGGCAAGAGGTTTGCGGTCAATTATTGAAGATATGATGCTTGATGTCATGTATGATATTCCCTCCCGGAAAGATATTACTAAGTGTATCGTCAACCAAAATGTTGTCAATAAAAGCGATAAACCAATTCTTCTTTCCGAAGAAAGACCGAAAAAGAAAGAGGCTTTGGCATAACGGTGGACCTGTCCACCGTTTTTTTTTATACTATCAGAAAGTATAAGCTTAAGGTTGATAGTATAAGTGCAACTAAGGCTTCCGCCTGCGTCTGAGACTTGGCGCAAGCCAAGTTTTCTTTATGGATGCTTCTAAAAATACGCTCTAAGAGCAGCGTATCTTTAAGGAGTATTCTTGTCATTCTGAACACAGTAAAGAATCTTTTTAAGATCCTTCGCTTTGCTCAGGATGACAATTTTTTAAAATATCCTCACTAAGGTGCGTATTTTTTCTTACCCGTGCAAATACTAGAAAAAGATATATAAAAAAGGGGATGCCAAAGTGACGGATAATTTTGGTTTAAACAGTATTATCACATTTATCCAGGTATTTTTTGCGGTGGTCATCGGTCTGTATTTTTGGAACTTGCTCAAAGGGCAACAGGGGAACAAAGTAGCAGTAGAGCGGGAGTCAAAAAAGGAGTTGGAAAAACTAAAAAAGATGCGCACCGTATCATTGACTGAACCATTGGCAGAGAAAACCAGGCCTGCCCATTTTGCGGAAGTGATTGGACAGGGTGAAGGTTTGAAGGCGTTACGTGCCGCTTTATGTGGGCCTAATCCTCAACATACAATAATATATGGCCCACCGGGAATTGGGAAAACAGCTGCGGCTCGGCTCGTTCTTGATGAAGCAAAAAAAAGCAGTGATTCTCCTTTCAAAGAAGACGCTAAGTTTGTGGAGATTGACGGGGCAACTGCCAGGTTCGATGAAAGGGGAATTGCCGATCCGCTGATTGGTTCCGTCCATGACCCGATTTACCAGGGAGCGGGAGCTATGGGTATGGCCGGCATTCCTCAGCCTAAGCCGGGTGCTGTTACCAAAGCTCATGGTGGATTGCTTTTTATTGATGAAATTGGGGAACTTCATTCCATTCAGATTAATAAACTATTAAAGGTACTGGAAGATCGAAAAGTAATGCTGGAGAGTGCCTACTATAATTCAGAGGACACTAATATTCCCAGCCATATTCATGATATTTTCCAAAATGGATTGCCGGCGGACTTTCGCCTTGTGGCAGCGACAACCCGTCAGCCTGAAGAAATCCCCCCGGCAATCCGTTCCAGGTGTGTAGAAATATACTTTTCGCCTTTAAATTCTCAAGAAATTGCTCTCATCAGTCAAAACGCAGCTAAGAAGCTTAATTTTGAACTGGATGAACAGGCGATAAAGGTGTTAAAGGGTTATGCCACCAACGGGCGTGAGGCGGTAAATATGGTGCAAATCGCAGCCGGATTAGCCATTACGGAGGGTAGAAATAATTTGTCGGCGGGGGACTTAGAATGGGTAGCCAACTGTGGTCATTATGCTCCACGACCGAATAAAAAAATTGCTTCCCATCCTCAAGTGGGTGTGGTAAACGGAATGGCTGTGACCGGTCCCAACATGGGAACTCTTTTAGAATTGGAAGTGGTTGTGATACCGGTGCGAAAGGGTAAGGGTCAAATTGTTGTAACCGGAGTGGTAGAGGAGGAAGAACTGGGAAGCCGTAACGGTGGTAGGATACGGAGAAAAAGTATGGTTAAAGGATCGGTAGAAAACGTTTTGACGATATTAAAGCAGCATCTCCAGGTGGATCCTAAGGATTATGATATTCATGTTAACTTCCCTGGAGGGATTCCCATTGACGGTCCTTCCGCAGGAGTGACCATTGCTACGGCTATTTATTCTGCTATCACGGGTTCTTTAGTTGATAATCAGGTGGCCATGACAGGTGAGGTCTCTATCAGAGGATATATTAAACCTGTTGGCGGGATTACAGCTAAGGTGGAGGCAGCCCGCCAGGCCGGGGTAAAAAAAGTAATTATTCCCAAAGAGAACTGGCAAGAGGTTTTCGACAAGTTAACTGACTGCAAAGTGATCGCTGTAGAAAGGCTGGAGGAAATCTTCAAATTAGCTTTGCTGCCTGCTAAACCCCAGGGGAAAACGCTGGTTGGACAATATTCCCACGGTTTGCAGGAAATTAGTTTTTAGGGTAGAATATGGTAAGACACTTGCACGACCAATTAACCGGGGGTGAAAATACAATGGATGAAAATAATGATCGATATATCGAAATACCAATGCTCCCGTTGCGGGGTGTTTTAGTTTTCCCATATATGATCGTACATTTGGATGTCGGACGAGAAAAATCAATTAGTGCCATTGATGAGGCAATGCTCAAGCGAAAAGAAATTTTTCTCGCCATGCAAAAAGAAGCTCAGACAGATGAACCCGGTCCAAAAGATGTTTATCATTTTGGTACCGTTGCGGAAATCAAGCAGTTGCTTAAGTTACCCGGTGGGACGATTCGGGTACTGGTTGAAGGGCTGTATCGAGCCCGCATAAAAAATTTCGTGGCTGAGGAACCGTTTATTCGAGTAGAGGTTTCCAAGGAAGTAGATCAGGTAAATCCCGGTGAGCCGGAAGTGGAAGCTTTGATGCGGAACCTAATCAGCCAATTTGAGCATTATGTTAAAATGAGTAAAAAGATTCCCCCGGAAACAGTAGTATCTGTAATTACCTTAGAGGATCCGGGGCGTTTGGCCGATGTGGTGGCTTCTCATTTAAATTTGAAACTCTCTGAACGGCAAAGCATTTTAGAGGCGGTTTCCGTTAAACTGAGATTAGAAGGTTTATGTACTATTCTTGCTAAAGAGATGGAAATTCTGGAACTGGAGCGTAAAATCAATCTGCGTGTGCGCAAGCAGATGGAAAAAACTCAGAAAGAATATTATCTCCGGGAACAATTAAAAGCAATTCAAAAAGAACTGGGAGATAAAGATGATCGAACGGCAGAAGCAGATGAACTAAGAGAAAAGATCAAAAAAGCTCGTCTGCCTAAAGAAATTCATGACCGGGCCGTTCGTGAACTGGAAAGGCTGGAAAGAATGCCGCCTATGGTCGCCGAAGCGATGGTGGTCAGAAATTATATCGAGTGGATTTTGGATCTGCCTTGGAATAAAGAAACAAAGGACCGTCTTGATCTTGACATGGCTGAGGATATTCTCAATGAGGATCATTACGGACTCGTCAAGGTAAAGGAAAGAATTCTGGAATACCTGGCTATCCGCCAGTTAGCAAAAAAAATGAAGGGGCCGATTCTTTGCTTTGTTGGACCGCCGGGTGTCGGAAAAACTTCACTGGCTAAATCAATTGCCCGGGCACTTGAAAGGAAATTTATTCGTATGTCCCTGGGGGGAGTACGGGATGAGGCGGAGATTCGGGGGCACAGGAGGACTTATGTAGGGTCTATGCCTGGAAGGGTGATCCAAAATATTAAACTAGTCGGATCAAAAAACCCGGTTTTTCTCCTTGATGAAATTGATAAAATGAATTCTGATTTTCGCGGTGACCCGGCTTCCGCTTTGCTGGAAGTTTTGGACCCGGAGCAGAATCATACTTTCAGTGATCATTATATAGAAGCGCCTTTTGATCTTTCCAAAGTGATGTTTATTACTACCGCTAATGTCCAGTACAGTATCCCCCGTCCGCTTTTAGACCGGATGGAAGTAATCAACATTACCGGATATACTGAAGAGGAAAAGTTAAATATTGCTACCAGGTATTTGCTGCCCAAACAAATTAAAGAGCATGGTTTGAATGATGGGCAAATTAGCGTTTCGGAGAATGCCATCAGAGCAATTATTAGAGAATACACCAGGGAAGCAGGTGTGCGTAACCTGGAACGTAATATTGCCACCATCTGCCGGAAAGTCGCCCGGGATATTGTCACACGAAAAACTCAGCAGTCGAAAGTAACTGCTCAAAATGTATCCCAGTATTTAGGGATAGCGAAATACAGGTTCGGTTTAGCTGAAAAGGAAAACCAGGTAGGAGTAGTAACCGGATTGGCATGGACGGAAGTCGGAGGTGAGGTGCTGACGGTGGAAGCCCAGACACTTACCGGAAAAGGGAGATTGATGTTAACCGGCCAGTTAGGTGATGTCATGAAAGAATCGGCGCAAGCAGGGTATACTTTTATCCGTTCAATTGCTAAAAAACTGGAAATTCCGGAGGACTTTAACGAACAAACCGATATTCATGTGCATGTACCTGAAGGTGCGATTCCCAAGGATGGACCTTCTGCGGGAATTACCATTGCTACGGCAATTGCTTCCGAGTTAAGTCTGAGGAAAGTACGCCGGGAAGTGGCGATGACAGGGGAGATAACTCTACGGGGACGTGTACTCCCGGTGGGAGGGATCAAGGAAAAAGTGCTTGCCGCTCATCGAGCCGGGTGTAAAACGGTGGTTTTACCGGCGGAAAATAAAAAGGATCTTGAGGATATCCCGGCAAATGTAAGCAGGAAACTGGAATATATATTGGTTGAGTCTATGGAAGAAGTACTGCCGGTAGTATTATTGGAAAAAGAAATGCCTGTAATGGCAGTACAGGAAGGCATGCCCCATGTTGAAAATCAAAACGGTTGAATTTATTATTAGCGCAGTAAAACCAGGGCAGTACCCGGTAGGCAGTTTGCCGGAGATTGCCCTGGTCGGTCGTTCCAATGTGGGCAAGTCGTCTCTGATTAATAAATTGGTGCAGAGAAAAAATATAGCCCGGACAAGCTCTACACCGGGGAAAACACAGACGATCAATTTTTATCTCGTTAACAATGCTTGGTATTTTGTGGACTTACCTGGCTATGGTTATGCCCGGGTGCCTTATGCTACCCGGGACAACTGGAAGGTGATGATTGAAACATATTTTTCCCAGAGGGGGTCACTGAAGGGAATTTGGCAGTTGGTTGATATCAGGCATCCCCCAACTGATAAGGATAAAGAGATGTTTCAATGGATATCTCATTATGATTTTCCCAAATTGGTAATAGCTACTAAAGCGGATAAAATCAATCGGAGTCAAAGAGGAAAACATTTGGCGGTGGTGAGAAATGAATTGGGAATTACTGCCGATGAACCAGTTCTTTTTTCTGCCCAAACAGGTGAGGGACGGGAATACCTAGTCAATTGGATTAAGGCAATTACTGAATAGCAAGACGTACCGGGCCAAGAATTTACCAATAAACTACAGGGGGGATTTTTATGGTTGGAAAGAACCTGATTAAAAACATGGAGTATCAGAAAGTTTTCTCTTTGGAAGCACTGGTTGATTATCATGAGGGACAGGTTGTCAGCCGTACTTTAGCCCAGGGCAAACCTCTTAGCATAACCCTTTTTGCTTTTGACAAAGGCGAGGAGATCAGCAGTCATGCTTCTTCCGGCGATGCTTTTGTGTATCTTCTTGACGGGGAAGCGGAAATTACCATCGGTGAGGAAAAGTTTATCCTGCAAAAAGGAGAGACTATTGTCATGCCTGCCGGCATCCCCCATGCTCTGGAAGCAAAAGAAAAATTTAAGATGCTCTTAGTTGTTGTTTTCAGTCTTTCTTGAAGTTGGTAAAGTTTTAAGTTTGGATCCTAAAAAAAGCACTTTTTGTGCCTTTTAGACTAGCGGGAAGGGGTATTTGGTTTTACGCTTTACAGGCTTGGGCAAGGATTTTTAAAAGAACTTGGTACTAAAAGGATTGGCGCAAACTCACTATGCTCAAAAAGCGCCAATCCTATTATTTTAGTACCTGTGCGCTTTTTTTATAATTTTTCCAAGACGTTTTTTCAGGGGAACTTCTGCTAAGATCATACCCAGGAAAACGAGACTGCTGCCAAACCAATCCTGGGTAGATAGTATTTCCCCTAAAAGGAGAAAAGCAAATAATGCACCAAAGACAGGTTCCATGGATAAAATAATTGCCGTCCTCGTAGGGGTGGTGAACTTTTGCATCCAGTTTTGCACGAGAAAGGCCACAACTGTAGCCAGTATTGCTGTAATGAGGAGCGCCACCCAGACTTGGCCTGTGAGGGCGGGAAGGGGCGGCTCAAAAAAGAAAGCCCCAAAGGAACTTAAGACGGCAACAGCCGCCACCTGAATTGTCACCAACAGAAACGTATCATGTACAGGAGAGTAGCGGCCCACAAAGATAATATGCAGGGCAAAGGAAATGGCACAAAGAAATACTAAAAAGTCTCCGGTATTAATGTGTAGTGTCTCATCCAGCGAGAGAAGCCCCAAACCGACTGCAGCCATAAGCGCTCCGAGAGTGGCTTCCAAAGAGGGAGCCTTTTTTGAAAAATAGATGGAGAAAAAAGGCACCAGTACAACAGAAAGACCGGTTATAAAGCCGGCGTTAGAAGCGGAGGTGTACTGAAGGCCGATAGTTTGGAA
>JAQVXR010000003.1:0-42817 GCA_028709045.1 Desulfitobacteriaceae bacterium
CATACTGTTCCCGTTTTTCTAACTTATCAACTTTCTCCATTAGGTATTTCTGTTCATAAAAAGCTTCCACGGAATCGGCAATAACATCTGTTTCAGTTCCCAGGACATCCATCAGGGAAACTTCATTGCCTTCTTTATCAATTCCAATGGGATCATAAAGAGATATTTCAGTGCGCATGTTCTTAGTCGACCTTAAGTGCATGAGAATCTCATTCTCAATACATCTTGCCGCATAAGTTGCTAGTTTCGTTCCTTTTTTCGAATTAAATGTATTGATTGCCTTGATCAATCCGATGGTTCCAATGGAAATAAGGTCATCCTTATCAACACCGGTGGTTTCGAATTTTTTTGTGATGTGCGCCACCAAACGCAGATTGTGCTCAATCAAAATATTTCGTGCTTCTTCATCACCCATTTCATAACAGCGGATATATTCAGCTTCTTCTTGCTCTGACAACTTCCGAGGAAATGCGTTATTGCTGACATAACCCAGCATGATAGAAAGCCCTTTTATCAAAGCAACGGCTAGCATCGCACCCCACTCAGGCCCCATTAAACCACCTCCGAAAAGTGTCGGTCTTTCATCTTATGCTTTAATTTTTGATAATGTGACACTGATCAGCGGCAAAAAATTTGAATTTTTTAACCAGCTTGTTAAAAATGGTATTTAATTTTTTAAATTTATTTTAATTTTTCTAAGTCAACAAGCTGGGAAACAATATTTTGAAAAACTGGTGCTGCATCACCGGCTCCGGAATTACCCTTGTGGATGAAAACGGCCACCGCCCACCTAGGTGAATCAAAAGGAGCAAATCCAGCAAACCAAGCACCCTCAGTTTCTGAGGAACCGGTTTTTCCGGCAGTGCTTATTCCCAATACTTGCGCAGTTTTTCCCGTACCCTCCTGAACAGCATCTCGCAGCATTATTTTTAGCTCTTTTGCTGTTGACGCCGAAATAACCCGAAACTGAGTATCCGGGACGTATTCTTCAATTATTTTACCCTCCTCATCTCTGATTCTGCTAACAACCCGGGGGATAACACCCAGTCCTCCATTGGCAACTTCACTGATTAATCTGGCTACGGTAACAGGACTTAACCTAACCCCATTCTCTCCAATTGAAACATTGGCAATATCTCCGGGAATAGTATAATTAAAAAAAAGCCGGTTTACCTGGGGTACGGAAAGTCCAATAATCCGGTTTTCAAGTAAACCTAACCGGTCTGCATATTCCTGTATCAAAGCGCCCCCAATTTTCAGCCCATTTTCAATAAAAACCGAATTACAGGAATGAGCCAAACTTTCCGCAAAGCTGATATCTCCGTGACCTTCGTGGAACCAGCAAGAAACCTCATGCCCTCCGGGAACACTAAACTTGCCCGTGCAGGTAAACATATCATCAGGGTGGGCCAGCCCTTCTTCCATTAAAGCAACAGCCAATACAATTTTGAATACAGATGCCGGAGGATAGCTTTGCAGGGCTTTATTCACATAGGCATCGCCGCTTATCGGTTTTTCCAGCATGTAAGGATCAAACTTGGGACTGCTGGCCATTGCTAGAATATCTCCAGTATTTACATCCATCACCACTACGGCGCCTGATTTATCTCCCAATGCCTTTTCCACTGCCTGCTGGTAGCGGTAGTCAATAGTCAGTTCTATCCCATGCATTTCCTTTACCGCTCTTTCCTTGGCCGGAAGCAGGGTGAATCCCCGGCCGGATAATGCCCTGCCCCGATCATCAATCAATATGGCTACCTTTTCACTGGCACCTCCAGACAAAAAGCTATCGTACTGTTTTTCGATACCTGTCTTCCCTTCTGTACTCGGGACACTAACCTCATCTTCGCTGCCAGGTTCACCAACATAACCAAGAAGATGCACCGCCGGCCAATCCGTTTTGTACCTGGTAACAAGTGGTAGGATATAAACCCCAGGGAGTTCTGCTTTTCGGATTCTTTCTACCTGGATATGGGAAGCATTTGCCTTAAGAATAAAGGGACTTTTTACTATTTTTAAATTATTTTCGTGTTTAACATTACCGATTTTTTGGGAAACAGTTTCGGCAGACATGTTTAGTGTTTCTGCCAACAATTTGACAGTTTCCGGAGAATCTTGAACGAGAACCGGAAAGACTACGATACATAGTTGTGGTAGGGTATTAGTTAACGGCCTGCCGTAACGGTCCAGAATATCTCCTCGAGGAAACTGAATGTAATTTATCGTACGCAGCCGTTGCCCAATAGCCTTTTGAGCTAAGCGAGGCCCATCAATTAATTGAATGTAGCAAATCCTTCCTAATAAGAACAGGAATGAGACAAAGAAGAAAAGATAAAGGGTGAAAATTCTCTTCCTTTGGAAATGCATAAAAAACCACCCTTGGTTATTTTATTAATAACATAGGATGGGCAAAACTTGGTGAAATTATTCATATATATTAAGCACCGTTGTAAATTAACGATCTTTTACTATTTCATTTATTTCCTCATCAACCAGTTCCATGACATCATTTGGATTTTTTCTGGTGCAGGCACCGTTTTTAATCATCCGGGAAATCAGCTTTCTCGCTGTCCCCCCGGTAAAATCCCTTTTATCAATGCTTTCTTGCTCAATAATCACAACTTTTTTCTTCAGATTAACCTGAGCCGCCAAAACCTCTTCCAAATTTGCCAAATTTCCTTTTCCGATAGGCACAGGCAGCACAACAATTACATCGCTTTTTTTAATTAACCGGCGATTTACCTCAACGGCCTTAGGTGAAACAGGCGCAAAAGGGGCTTCTTCTGCAACTTCCAGTCCCAACTCTCGGGCTTTATGCCAGTCAGTATCTCCCACATTTAAAACTCCACAACTGACTTCAAAGCCATGCTGGTACAACCGGTCCATCAAAAAAGCACCTTTCCCCCCGCCGCATACCAGATGCACCCTGATATTTTTTACTCCATCCGGCTTGTTTTTAAATTTCCCTAAAGGAATAATATTAAACCGACCGGTTATTTCATTTTGAGAAATAACCGCTTCAATCTGATAGACTTCTTTAATGTTTTGCAACGTCAGCACCTCGACCGGTGGTCCATAAGCCATAATTTTCCCCCGGTTTAAAAGTATCACCTGATCACTAAACTGGGCAGCCAGATTCAGATCATGCAAGACAGCAACGATAGTCAATCCCTTTGTCCTGTTTAATGTCCTTAATAATTCCAACAAATCATATTGATATTGAATATCCAAATGGGAGGTGGGCTCATCCAAAAGAAGAACTTTCGGTTCCTGGGTTAATGCCCGAGCGACCACTACCCTCTGCAATTCTCCTCCACTGAGCGTCGTGATATATCTATCCTTTAAATCCCATGTTCCCGTTAATTCCATTGCCCAACGGGCAATAGCTACATCCCGTTCATCATCCCCGGTAAACCTGTTTTGGTGGGGCATCCTGCCCATCAAAACTGATTCCAATACAGAAAATTCAAAGTCAACATTGTTATCCTGAGGTACCACTGCTAACTGCTTGGCTAAAGATCTTTTATTAATCCGGTAAATGTCCTCTCTGTCCAATAAAACAGCCCCTTTTTGCGGAATAAGGCTTGCCGAAAGATTTTTTAATAAAGTTGATTTACCGGAACCGTTAGGTCCAATTATTGTAATAAAACTTCCGCTTGCAATCTCAAAATTTAAATTCTCCAGAATACTCCGATCTCCATAGGAAAAATCCAATTGTTGCACATTAATTTCAGGCACGGCTATCCCCCCTATCCTAGACAACCTTCTTCTTACGCAGGAGGTAGATAAAGAACGGACCTCCAAATAAAGAAGTAATAATTCCGATTGGTATTTCTACCGGGGCAAAAAATGTCCGGGCAAAGGTATCAGTTGCCACCATAAACATGGCTCCCACTAAAAAGGACATAGGAAGAAGGATCCGGTGATCCGGACCAACCATGATTCGTACAATATGGGGAATAATCAAACCGACAAATCCAATAGTCCCACACACAGCCACCGCTCCGGCAGCAGTCAGGGCACCTAAAACCAACAATACTATTTTCAGCTTGTCGATGTTGACTCCCAGGTGTTGGGCTGTACTGTCCCCGAAAAGCATAGCATTTAATTCCTTGGCAAAAAACATAAGAAGAGCTGTTCCGATAAGAATCAACGGTGAAACCATGATAACATGGTCCCAGTTCCTATTGGCAAAACTTCCCATTAACCAATAAAAGACCTTATGCATTTCCTCTGCATTCAAAACCATCATGAAAGACATAATTGCAGACATAAAGGCGCTTAAAGCAATTCCGGCTAACAGCAAAGTATGGGTAAAAACTTTATTCCCCACCTTAGATAAATTGTAAACAACCCAGGTTGTCACAAGAGCACTGCCAAAAGCAAAAAGCGGTATTTGAAACATACCTAAAAAATCCCCCACTCCGGTCAAAATCCCAATAGTTGCCCCCAAAGCTGCTCCGGAAGATATGCCAATCACATAGGGGTCTGCCATTGAATTTCGAAAAAACCCTTGGAATGTTACCCCTACCACAGCTAAAGCACCGCCAACTAAAGCGGCTAGAACCACTCTCGGCATCCGAATTGTCCAGATAATGGTTTCATGAACATCGGCATATTCTTTGCCCCCAAATAAACTCTCTAAGAAAGAGAATTTACTTAAAATAATGCCTACCGCCTCCCGAAATGAAATAGAAGCCGGTCCGATTGTCGTAGTGAAAATACTCTCCACTAGTAAAAATAAAAAACTAACCGCAATTAAATACTTCCAACGTTTCCGCACACTTAACGAAGACTCCATGCCTCATCCCATCATTTCTTTATGTTTATTTTGCAAATGCTTCCGGATGTATTAATTTTGCAATCTCTTCCAAACCCTCAATAATCCTTGGCCCGGGCAGAGTAACTAAATCATCTTCAATTGAATAAACTCGGTTATTTTTAATTGCACTCATTTCCTGATAGCCATTTCGTTCTTTAACTTCTGCCGGACTATGAGCATGGTTGTTCAGAAGATAGTATTCCGGATCTGCCAATAAGAGCTGTTCCAAACTGTAATTAGCAAACTCTTCATTGAGATCGGAAGCAATATTTTTTCCTCCGGCAAGAGTAATAAGGCTGTCAATAAAGCTGCCTTTACCGGCAGTCATCAATGGATCATCCCAAACTTCAAAGAATACATTGGGAACAGGCTGCCCTTCTACTTTTGCTTTCACGGAATCCAATCTTTCCTGCATATCCCGAACAATTTCTCCCGCTTTTTTATCAGTCCCGGTAATAGTTCCGGTAAGGATAATATTATCCATCACCTGTTCAATAGTTTCCGCATCAAGGCAAACTACCGCTATGCCAACTTCCTCCAATTTATCAGTAATCTCTTCCTGCAGACCTGCTGCTGTAAATACAATATCCGGTTCTTTCTCAATAATTAATTCCAGATTTGGATTTTCAAAACCACCTATCTTATCTACTTGCTTAGCTTCTTCCGGATAATCACAGTAATCGGTATTACCGACAATCTTTTCTCCTAGCCCGAGAGAAAAGAGAATCTCGGTAGTAGCCGGCGACAAGGAAATAATATTTTCCGGTGCCTTTTCAATCATCACTTCTCGTCCTGAACTATCCGTAAATTGTTGTCCATGTTCTTCTTTTGAATTATCTGCCTGACCGCCACATCCGGCGATAAATAACGCCAATAAGACTCCCATTACTATCAACAAATTTTTTTTCATCTGCATCATTTCTCCTTCTCCTCTACCTCTGTATTTACGAAAACCCATTTTTATCCGATAGCTAACAGCTCTAAGACTCCCTCTTCTTTTAAGTGGAGATAAGAACTGTACAGCTCCTGGATAACGATTTCTTAGTGCCAGATGGAGTAAAAACTCCATCTGACGCTAAGAAATCTGTTTATCTCTCTAAAATGGTAACCGGGAAAGGTAAGTGCTTGAGAATTTTTATCACCTCTCCCCGGGTATCTGAAGTAACCCGGACCACCAGTTTACCAAACTCAGGATGAACGGCCGTAACCAAACAAAGATTGTC
The DNA here is from genome assembly GCA_028709045.1 of Desulfitobacteriaceae bacterium. Taxonomy (GTDB): domain Bacteria; phylum Bacillota; class Dehalobacteriia; order Dehalobacteriales; family Dehalobacteriaceae; genus JAQVXR01. The sequence continues at coordinate 6,046 of JAQVXR010000003.1, forward strand.
ATATGCTTCTAAGATTTTATTAAATATATCAATATCACCGGGTTCCACCTTTACCGGGATATGAAATCTATCATCAGAAATCATCAACTTTCCTCCTGGCGTGCACGACGCATGATGGTACCAGGCTCTAATCTGAAGGGAACAGGTATCGTTACTAACTGCTGAGGATGGGGTGCAGATTCAATCTCCGCACCTGTATCATCTTTGATTGAATCAAGACTCCATTTAATAAATGGCCTCCTGGGAGGTAAGAATTCTATCTCTTCTCCAACAAAAAAGCGATTTCTCTGTTCCAACAGAACTTCTTGCTTTTCTGAATCATAATCAATAACAACCCCAATAAAATCATGGTTTTTAATGTAAGTGGAAGCGCTGTACCGCTGGTCCTCCTTGGAAGGTTTGTTATGAAAAAAACCGGTAGTGTAACCGCGGTGACTCACCTTAAGAAGTTCCTCTTGCCAACCGGGCAGTTTTTGAAAAAACTTTTCCGAATCGGAAAATATAGTATCGATCGCTTCCCGGTAAACTTTAACCACGGATGCAACATAAAAAGCGCTTTTCATCCGCCCCTCAATTTTAAATGAATCAATGCCGCAGTCAATTAATTCCGGTAAGCTTTGTAAAAGACAAAGGTCTTTAGAATTAAAAACATATGTCCCTCTCTCATCTTCAAAAACCGGCCAATACTGACCCGGCCTTTTCTCTTCAACTAAATGATACTTCCACCTGCAGGGGTGGGCGCAATCTCCCTGATTTGCATTTCTTTCTGCCAAATAATTGCTCAAAAGGCATCTTCCCGAATATGAAATACACATCGCACCGTGCACAAAAACCTCTAGTTCAATACTGCTTCTTTGCCTGATTTCGCAAATCTCTCGCCGGGACAGTTCCCTGGCAAGTACTACTCTTTTTGCCCCTGCCTCCTGCCAAAATCCCACGGCCGCCCAATTCGTCGTATTGGCCTGGGTGCTAATATGCACGGGCAAAGTTGGGACAGTATTTCTGGCAGTTAAAAACACCCCTGGATCAGAAACAATAATCCCATCAACATTTAACTCTTCCAATTCTTTTAGATAATCGGGCAAAGCTGCCAAGTCGTTATTATGAGTAAACACATTTACGGCAACATAAACCCGAGCTTTTTTTCCATGGGCTAATTCTATTCCCTCTTTCATTTCTTCTTGGGAAAAATTCCCTGCCCCTGAGCGCAGACCAAAAGATTTTCCACCCAAGTAAACTGCATCAGCACCAAAACTTATGGCCATTTCAAGTTTTTCTAAATTGCCTGCCGGAGCAAGCAGTTCCGGTTTTTTCATCTCATTTCCCTTCTACTCCTCCAGGTGCCGCCAGCTCACTGCCAACCCATCACCAAAAGGAAATATTCTGGTTGTTAATTCAGGGTGCTCCTGAATCTTTTGAAGAAAAACTTGCAATCTTTCCTGCATGGTTCGCCGCCTATGAGGCACATCGGACCGAGAGCGAAAGATAAGATCTTCAAAAAAAATATTATCTGCAATCAAAATGCCGCCTGGCACAAGACGGGGAAAAAGCATCTCCAAATAATCTGCATATTGTCCCATTGCTGCATCCAAAAATATTAAATCGAAATAACCATCCAAATGAGGTATAACCTCATGGGCTTCTCCTTCACAAGTGCGAACATTGGTAAGATGAAAGCGCTTAAAATAATCCCGTGCCCTTTCCAGACGCTCCGGCATCCGTTCTATAGTAAGCACACTGCCTCCTCTAGGTTCTACCGCCCTAGCCAAATTAATCGTAGAAAAACCAAGGCCGGTCCCAATTTCCAACACTCTCCGGTACCCTCCACAATCAATTAAAAGGGCAAAAAGCTTGGCAACCTCAGGATGAATTTGGGCTACGTTTTTTTCCCGGCATTCTTTTATTAGCTCATTCATCAATTCACTGTTAAAATCCATTTAATACACTCCAAAAAACTTTGAGCTTACTTTAGATATTGCCGTTTTGCCTTATTGTGCTCAGCCAAAGTTTTACTAAAATAGTGGGAACCATCTTTTTTCGCAACAAAATAAAGATAGTTGGTTTTTTCCGGGTATAAAGCTGCCTGCAAAGAATCAGTACCGGGAGCAGCAATAGGACCGGGTGGCAGTCCTCCATATAAATAAGTATTGTAGGGTGATTCTGTTTCCAGATCCTCAAACAAAAGAACTTCTTTAACTTCCCCTAATACATATTGGACAGTGGCACAGGATTCTAGATGCATGCCTATTTTTAAGCGGTTGTGAAAAACACTGGCCACTAAAGGCCTGTCTTTCGAGACCCTTGCTTCTCGTTCCACCAATGATGCTAAGGTAACCACTTCTCCAATGGTCATGCCTAATTCATCTGCCCGCTTGCGCCATTCTTCTGTAAAGATTTGGTCAAAACGGGCAAGCATCATTTCAATAATCTGCCGCTCAGAAAATCCCTTAGTTATGTAATAGGTGTCAGGAAACAAAAATCCTTCCAGCCGTTTTTCTGTCCCTTCCGACGGCAGATACTGATATTTGAACGATCCCTCCCTGGCATAAGCAAGGAATTTTTCCTTATCGACCAAACCCTTCGCAGCTAGATGCTGAGCAATCTGCTCTTCCGTAAAGCCCTCGGGAATGGTAAAACTTTCTGTAACTGCGCGTCCCTTGATAACTACTTCCTCAATGTCTTTTAAAGAAACCTCTCCCGAAAATTGGTATTGCCCCGCCTTCAAGTGCCTGTCCAGCCCATAGACTTTTGCATAAACCTTGAAAACCAGGGGATCGCGTATAAGGCCTTTCTCCGCTAAAAGTAGGGCAATCTTCGTTGTCGTAGCCTTTTGAGGTATTTCCAATGCGATAGTGCCGGAAACCTTTACCGGAGAAGTCAAATATCTTAAATACACCCCACTGGTCAAAGCCACAATCAAAATTAACAGGACGGTAAAAGTAAATGTTTTTTTCCTGCGCCTTTTAGCCATATAAAATCCTCCCGTCCCAAAAAATAACTCATTTATACCAGTATATTATACACGGTCACCGGTCCTGAAACAACCATTTAGCTTTTAGGGGCTACCCTGACAACAGATTTTACCGCCTTGTAAATATCCCGGGAAATAACCTCTCGGAATACCACTTGGTTTTCTTCCATAACCTCTCTGATTACTTCAACCTCCATTCCTTTGTGTCCCTGTTTTTCTACTACCTGAGTTCCTGGGGGGACAGACGGATCCTCAATAATGTCCTCCTCCGGTTCCGTTTCTTTAACTACCCGGCTAAAAACGTTAACTTGCGGTACTTTTTCTGCTGGTCCGAAGATGATAATGTTAATATTCCCAGGCTTATACTCTGTATGAAGTAAGACAGGCGTACTTAAGTCATTGAGAAACTTTAAATCTGCCCAATCATATGCCACAGTGGCATCCATTCCAGGGGGGGTATATGTAACCGGCAGGGAATGCGGGATGCGTTCAATTATGGAAAAATTAGCCTTCAAAACAGCATTGTATAAAGTAGTAGAAACTTGGCAGACTCCTCCACCTAGCCCTGGAGTAAACTCATTGTTTTCAATCACTAGAGATTCCTGATACCCTGCTTCTTTAGTCCGGGGTCCGACAACTTCATTAAATGAAAAAACCTCTCTACCCATGACTAAAACTCTGTCCAACTCTTTGGCAGCAATCTTAATATTAGAGGATCTACCTTCTTTCCCCGGATCAAAATTGGTAGAAAATGATGCAATAACGCCGGTAATTTTCCATTCCTCCACATCACCGGTTGTTATTTCAGGTTTTATCAACGCTACTTTAAGTTCAACAGTAGACTGCTCCGGTGATTTCAGCGTTTCTGCCAGTGCTGCGAATGTTTCGTTTACATCTACCTTTTGTCCTTCAATACCGGGTTCAACTTGAATTTTATTTTCTGCGGTAATGTTAATAACAGCATTTTGGGGTTCGATATCAATAGTACGGGCAATTTGAAGGATTACCTTTTTCAACTCATCATCATCCTGATGAAATAACAAAGGTACCTGTTTTGAATGCCTCCAGGCTGTTACCCGTTCCGCCCATCTTTGCCAAAAATAACCTCTTCGTCCAACCGACCATGCCTCTCGGACAGTGTCTTCAAGTGCCGATTGCAGGCCCATTTCTTCAGCCAAGAAAGCCCATTTCCTTTCACCATGTTTAATGGTTATTTGCCGTGAAATAGCCTCTTGAAAAATGGGCACAAGAAGATTTTCAGTTTCCTCTATTGTTTTTGCACTCATATCTCTTCCCTGAATTGAAATTCTGGAAAGAATTTTATTGCTTTTCATTATCCGATACTCGCAAACCGCTGCTAAAGCAATAGTCCCTAAGATTATGAAAATGAGTAAACGACCTCTTTTTTTGCTCAGACACTTAAACAAAAGAAAGCCTCCCCTTGTCATGATCTTATTTTTATGTTATGACTCCACAAAAATAAAAATACACAACCGAAGTTGTGTATTCGCCATATTCATATTTTATTAATTGCCACTACTATTCATTCTCTCCATCAGTCTCATCAATCATTTCATCATAAGCATCTGCAACTTTTTCCCATTCTTCGTCATCTTCAATTTCATAGAGAATTTCTTCCCCATTCTCATCTTGGCCAATCTTGAGAATGATTGCCTCATCAGTATCATAATCCTCATCTTCTTCTACAGGCATTAAAACAGCATACTCAGCGCCGTCAACTCCAATAATATCCAGCACCTCGAATGCGTGCTCTTTGCCTTCTTCATCCAGAAGGATTACCTGGCGGTCTTCAAATTCAGTCATATCCACACCCCAATTTATTCAAATTACGCTCATTTTATCCCATCAACTAATCAATGTCAATGGTTTCCTTTACAGTTATAACCATCTTTAATCATTTTTATTCTTTTGCCGGAAATCTAAATATCCCTGGAGAATGATTACTGCCGCCATCTTATCAATTACCTGTTTTCTTTTCTTGCGGGAAATGTTTCCTTCTAATAAAGTTCTTTCCGCTGCCATGGTGGAAAGCCTTTCATCCCAAAGAACAACCGGCAGTCCCGTGCTTTCTCGCAAGATGTCGGCCATGTTTTGGCATTTTTCCGCCGAGGGACCAAGAGTTCCGTTCATGTTCTTTGGCAGACCGACCACAATCTGGGTCACTTGGTATTTTGTCACCAAATCTTTCAATTGTTTTACATCATTTTCTATTGTTTCAAACCTTCTTATTGTCATAATTCCTTGAGCAGTCCATCCAAAAGGATCGCTTACAGCCACACCAATGGTCCGCTCACCTACATCCAAACCCATTAATCTCATTTTTATTCCCCTTACCAATTAAGGCCTTCTTCTTTTTTCAAAAACGGCATTATCGTCAAATCACTTTGATACAGAAATCCCGGCATGCCCTTGCGCAGTATCCACAAAGCAAACATTTTTTCTCGTCAACAACAGTTTTTTTGTTCACAATGCTTAATGCTTGTTGGGGACAGAGTTTAGCGCATTTGCCACAGCCTAGGCACCATTCTTCAATATGAAGCGCCTTCTTTCTGAAGAGAACCTTTTTTAAATCCTCCATAGACGGCTCCTGCTCCAAAAGCCAGTCTACATTTACTCTAACTTCCGCTTCCGATTTCATTCCCACAGCAAAAGAATGGACTATATCTAAGTTAAATGCCCAAATCAGAGCTTCTTTTACTTGTCCGGCAAGGTTTCCCCCACCGATGGCTTTCATACCGTAGATACCTTTTCCCTTTGATGCAGCCAACCTGAGGACTTCAATCATTTCTTCAAGAGTTCCATCAAGGATCCCCAGTCCTTGCATATTTAAAAGTGGATGGATCACCTCAATCTCTGCAATATTTGCTGCCGCCCTAACCGCATCTACCGCATGGGTGGAAATGCCTACAGCACCCACCATCCCCTTTGCTTTTGCTTCCAGTAAATATTCCACCGCTTCCCAATGTCCCTTGATAGTCAGTGCGGATTCTTGTTCATGCAGCTCAAAAATATCAATTTTATCCCGGTCTAGACTTTTTCTAGCATCTTCCAAACTTCGGGCCATATCTTCCCTGGTATAGGCATAGGATTTGGTGGCAATTACCACATCCTGATTCCATCCCTTTAATGCCGCGCTGATATAAGGGTAAGTTCCGTACGTTTGGGCTGTATCAATAAAGTTTATCCCCAGCTCAAGAGCTGTCCTAATCACTTCTTTACCTTCGCTGATGCTTAAATTACTCTGGAGAGGGCCCATTGGCAATGCGCCAAAACAAATTTTGGACACCACAAAAGGAGTTTTCCCTAATCTTGCATATTTCATAAAACCACCCCAAGCGTTACCTAACACAAACGGAGACGGCCTTTGGCCGCCTCTGACATTTAGTTATTTATTTTCTTGTAAATAGCTTTTCACCAGTTCTTCTAAAAGATCGTCACGTTCTACTCGGCGAATCAAACTTCGGGCTTGATTATGACTGGTAATGTAGGCCGGATCACCAGAAATCAAATATCCTACCAACTGGTTAATGGGATTATATCCTTTTTCTTTCAGTGCACCATAGACAGAAAAAAGAACATCCCTAGCATTTAATTCTTCTTCTTTAGCAACCTGAAAATGCATCGTTTCTTCCATATTTTTCCCGGCCATGAAATCACCCCCATTTTGGATATAGTTAGTATTCGCCGAAAGAATCTTTATTCCTTTATCAAGTCTTAGTTTTGGCAACAGAAATTATCCTATCCCTTGCTTAATTGAGCGGCAATAGTCTCACGTGCCTTGTCCAAAGCTTGAGAAGTCATTTCAGGTTTTTTTCCTCCGGCTTGAGCCATGCCAGGACGTCCCCCACCGCCACCGCCGGCAACCTTCGCGGTTTCCTTCAATATATTCCCCGCATGAAGGCCTTTTTGTACCAAATCCGGAGTAACCATTGTCACAAAGTTAACTTTATCTTTTGATGTTGCCCCTAAAACAATCACCCCGGAGCCTAATTTATCCTTGATTAAATCTGCCAAAGAGCGAAGGCCATTCATGTCCGGCACCTGAACTTGAGCAATAATTGCTCTAACTTCTTTAATTGTTTCTACCTGATTGAGAATATCACCGGTAGCCTGCTTGGCTAATTTTCCCTGCAGTGCTTCCAATTCTTTTTCTTTCTGTTTCAATTCCTGAAGAAGTGTTTCAATCTTTTTCCCTACCTCATGGGGTAAAGTCTTTAGAGCCAGCGCTGCTTCTTTTAATACCTTTTCTTCCTTACGGAAATAGTCACGGGCATAATCGCCGGTTACGGCTTCAATCCTTCTTAACCCTGCTCCAATCCCGGACTCGCTGATTAATTTTACCAATCCTACTTCACCGGTGGAAAAGCAATGGGTACCCCCGCACAATTCCATGCTGAAATCCCCCATCTTAACCACCCTGACAGTATCACCGTATTTCTCTCCGAAGAGAGCGGTAGCGCCCATTTTTTTTGCATCATCCAGATTTGTTTCCAGTGTTTCAACAGATATGTTGTTTAACACTTCCCTATTAACAATGTCTTCAATCTGTTCGAGCTCAGCATCCTCAATAGCGGTAAAATGGGAGAAATCAAAACGCAGCCTGTCAGGTACCACCAAAGATCCTGCTTGGTTGGCATGTTCTCCAACCACTTGCTTCAGCGCCTTATGAATTAGGTGAGTTGCCGTATGATTCCTGGCAATTGCCCGTCTCCTTTCAACATCTACCTCTAACGCTACCTTTTCACCTACGGTAAGGAAACCTTCTTTTAATGCGAAACGATGCAGTACAATACCGTTAACCATCAGCTGGGTATCTTGAATTTCCGCTGTTCCTGCATTGCCGATAATTACTCCGGCATCTCCTGTCTGACCTCCTCGCTCAGCATAAAAAGGCGTTTCATTAATAATAAGATATCCTTGATCACCCGGATTTATTTTGTTAATTCTCTGACCGTCGACCACGATGGCAAGTATCTTGCCTTCACCATGACAACTGCTGTAACCGGTAAAATCTGTCGCCGGAACCTCTTTTAAGAGAGGTACCAAAACCAGTTCCTCATCAAAGGCTTTTGCATCCTGCCGGGCAGCCCTAGCTCTTTCCCGCTGCTTTTCCATGGCAGACTCAAATCCCGCTGTATCGACTGTAAGTCCGTTCTCTTCGGCAATATCTGCTGTCAAATCCAGGGGAAAACCATAGGTATCATAAAGGAGAAATGCATCGGTTCCACTAATCTTTTCCAATCCAGCTTGTTTCACCTTTGCAATAATCTCACCTGCTACTTTCATCCCTTCATGCAATGTCTCTTGAAACCGTTCTTCTTCTATCTTAATTACCTTGCGGATATAACTTTGTTTCTCTTTAATTTCAGGATAGGCCTCACCCATTAGGTCCACCACAACGGGTACCATATCATAAAGGAACGGGCCCTCCCAGCCAAGGACTTTGATAAAACGGGCAGCCCGTCTGAGAATCCGCCTTAAAACATAACCCCGGCCTTCATTACTGGGCAATACGCCATCAGCAACAAGAAATGTGCAAGATCTGGCATGGTCTGCAATAACCCGGAAGGGAAAACCCTTTTCATCTTGGCAATATTTTAATCCTGTTACCTTTTCAATATAATTAATTAGTTTGCGCAGTAAATCCGTATCATAATTTGATGATACGTCCTGGAGCACCGATGCTACCCGCTCCAGTCCCATTCCTGTATCAATACTGGGTTTAGGCAGAGGAGTCATCACCCCGTTTTCATCCCGGTTATACTGCATAAAAACAAGATTCCATAATTCCAGCCATCGGTCACAATCGCATTTTCCGATAGCACATTCCTGAGCATCACAACGATACTTTTCACCACGGTCAATTAAAATTTCACTGCACGGCCCACAAGGACCGGTTTCACCCATACTCCAGAAATTATCCTTTTCCCCAAGCCGGATAATCCGTTCTTTCGGTATATCAGTCAGCTCAAGCCAGAGATCATGAGCTTCATTATCGTCATAAAAAATGGTAGCGTACAGTTTTTCTTTAGGAAGTCCAATAACATCTGTTAAAAATTCCCACGCGTAAGTAATAGCATCCCTCTTAAAATAATCCCCAAAGGAAAAGTTACCCATCATTTCAAAAAAGGTATGGTGCCGAGCCGTTCTCCCTACAGTATCTAAATCATTATGCTTTCCCCCGGCGCGCACACATTTCTGGGCAGTAGTAGCCCTAGAGTAAGGGCGCTTGTCTAAACCTAAAAACACATCTTTAAACTGGTTCATTCCCGCATTGGTAAAAAGCAAAGTAGGATCGTTATGTGGTACTAATGATGAACTAGGTACGATAGTATGCCCTTTACTTTCAAAGAATTTTAAAAATTTTTCTCTCAGTTCATTTCCGGTCATGATTTTCCTCCCATCTTCTTCACAGGTTTCCCTGGAAAGGAGTCGGCCCAAACTTAGTTGACGGTATTATCCACATTTATCTCATCCTAAGTTAAATTAGCTTACTCTCAAATATCAAATATTTGTCTCTATCTAAGCTATAAACTGTGAGTGACCTCATTAGTGTCTGACTCCTTATCAATAACAAAGAGTCTTGCACCTAAAGAGTCATCTTAACCCATCATTCCAGGATCATTAAATAAATAATAAAATAAAGCCGGACCCCCGCCTTTTCTATTTTAGCATGTTTTAACAAAAATACACTCTTTTTTTGTAAAAGTGATCAAAAGACACTGACCTATTATAGGTAGGCAATGCATAATGCCAAATATATAGTAGGAAACGAGTTGTCAATCCGTTCTTGCCTAAATTTTTACAATTATACAGGAATTTAAAGGAGTTGTCAATTCCCCCGGTATGTTACCGCTTTTTGATAAAAATAATTAATAACAACTCTAATAACAACGGCTAAAGGAACTGCAAAAAGCATACCCAACACACCAAAAAAATAACCTCCCAAAAGCAGAACAAATATGATGGCCAGTGGATGAATTCCCACACTACTTCCGATAATCTTAGGCGAAATAACACTATTCTCCAATTGTTGTACAATAAACATTACCAGGATCACTTTTATTGCCAGCTTTTTTGATTGGAGGAGAGCCAGGCAAACTGCTGGCACCGCACCGATAATCGGCCCGAAATAAGGTATAATATCCGCGGCACCTGCTACAAACCCCAGTGTCACTGCATAATCCACGCCAACCAAAGCCAGCCCTAAACCTGTCATAGTACCGACAATACAAGCGACACTCAAATGTCCCCGGATAAATTTCCGCAGCACTAAATTGATTCTTGTCCATAGAGTCAAGAGATCTGTTCGGTAGCCAGGAGGGAGAAAAGAAATTATCTTTTTGCAGATCAACTCATGATCTTTCAAGAGATAAAACGTTAAGACTGGGACAATTATAATACTGAGAACATGGCCTACCAAACCAATGATTCCCTGTGCAATATTACGGGCTGCCTCAATCAGTGTTTTTTCCACCAATAATATTGACTCATCAATTACCTGCCTGATACCCTCAGGAATATTAAAACGGTTGTAAACCTCGTTAAGACGGCCCAGCCACTTCTGTATTTGAGTAGTATATTGGGGAACCGTTTCCGCAAACCTGTTTAGTTCGGCAAATACTTCCGGAAAAACATAAAGAATCAGTACCGCTGCCACTGCCGCCACTGATAGGTAAATAATTAAGATTGCTAGTGAAACAGGAATCCGCCTTTTAACCAGTGCCTGAACGCCCGGCAGCAAAATATATGCAAATATGATTGCTAAGATAAAAGGTGTCAATATCGCCCTGATCTGATACATAAAAATCAAAACGCCTACTACCAGAAATACAACCAAACTAATCGACCAAATTTTTTTCCGTTCCACACCTTCACCTGCTTTTTGAGGAAAAGCTAATACCGGGATGATTGCTAATCATAGAAAAAGTGAGGTTACCCTCACTGGCTGTAGATTATTTTATTATTTCCGAGACATTTTTTCGAATGCCTTTTAAAACCTTGCGTGTTCTTTTTCCCATGTCCATATTATTGTTCATTATCTTTTGGGCCGCTTCTTGAACCGGTTTTTTTTGCGGAGTACTGATCGTGCCAATAATAGTACCCAAGATACTTCCGGCAAGTATTCCCCGTACAAATGACTTGTTCACCTGGTGTCACCTCCCAACAACCTAATTGGAAACGTTCGTTAAAGAACCGTCCTCGGCAATTTCAAAAACTTCATCCTGGTCATTAAACTCTACCAGGCAGTTCCAGCAGAAATACTGGTTCGTTCCTATTTTACCAATTTCCCGCCCATTACATACCGGGCATCCCATTTTTTACACCTGCCTTCTTTTTTACTGCCAAATGTTTTCCTGACTTGAATCAACAATTAAATTACTCCCGTTTCCCTGGACCACACTTTCCCAAAGAACCATCTTCCGGCCTTGGTTCAAATCAGCCCAAAGACCTCCGGACAACTCAATACCAGTAATACAGCCATCTGGAAAATTAAATATAATATCTTTGATAACTCCCAGATCTGTTCCTCCGGTTGAATAAACATTCTCCTCCACCCGGGAGAGCCAAGAAAGATTTCCCTTCTGCTTTTCCGGATCATCCTGAATAACCTCTTTAGAATTTACCGTTACTGCATCTCGTCCAATATTTATGACATCTTCCAATTCAATAAATTTACCGTTTTGAAAAAAGTTCTTGTTTTCCAAAACCAGGCCGCATACTCTGCCACATACCAAATCGACAATTAAATCTACCACACGACCCAATTCAATTCCATCAACAAGTGAAATAGTCGGCAGATCTCTGATTTCCTTACTGAAGTGCAAAAAATACACCTCCGTTATTAAATATTATTGCCAATAAAACAGAAAAAAATCGCCAGAAGCGATTTTTAGTTTGTTGAAATAGTGCATTAAAAAGGATTTTACTGAATAACTCCTCCGCCCACCACATAGTCATTCCAATAATAGACAACCGCCTGTCCCGGAGTAATCGCCCTTTCCGGTTCCTTAAATTCCACCTTTACCCGCCCGTCATCTAAAGGTAAAATTGTTGCCGGCACTTCCTTTGCCTTATATCGAATTTTTACGGTTACATCCATTGGCTTTTCCAGGCGATCAATGAGAATAAAATTATTTTTATCAGCTATCAGGGAAGCCCCCATTAAGTCTTCCTTTTCACCAATAATAACAGCATTTCTTTGAGGATCAATATCAACTACATATGCCGGTTTACCCAGTGCCATGCCCAACCCTTTACGCTGGCCAATCGTATAATAGGGTAAACCTTCATGCTCGCCGATAGTATTACCTTTTGTATCAAGAAAAGGTCCCGGTTTAATTTTGTCCCCAGCTTTTTCGTTGATAAATCTGCGATAATTGTTATCAGTAACAAAACAAATTTCCTGGCTCTCCGGTTTATCTGCCACAGACAATCCTAATTCTCTCGCTTTTTCCCGGATCTGAGGCTTAGTGTATTCCCCTAAAGGCAGCATCGTCCGGGACAGCTGGTCTTGGGTAAAACCATATAACACATAGGTCTGATCCTTTTTAGAGTCCAGAGCCTTTTTCATTACAAAACGATTAAATTGGGGATCAAAAGAAACACGGGCATAGTGTCCTGTGGCAATGCAATCGGCGCCAATCGCCACTGCTTTATGTAAGAGAGCGGCAAACTTCACATACTGGTTACAGGCAATACAAGGATTAGGAGTTTTTCCGCTCATGTATTCATCGATAAAATAATCAATTACTTTTTCCCGAAATAAATCCCGAAAATTCATCACGTAAAATGGAATATCTAAAGAAAAAGCAACCCGCCTAGCGTCTTCCACTGCCGAAAGATTACAGCATCCTCCTGCTCCTCGGGGATCAGGTTCATCCTCCGGCCAAATCTGCATTGTCACTCCGATCAATCGATAACCTTGCTCCTTCAAAAGAGCTGCAGTCACTGACGAGTCTACCCCGCCGCTCATTGCTACCAAAACTGTTTTTGAACTGTTCACCAATAACTACACTCCTATTAATTCAATAAATGCTACCCAATAATTTATTATTCCTTGTTCTGCTTCTTTTCATAATCTTCAATCGCAGCCTTCAATGCATCCCCTGCTAAAACAGAGCAATGGACTTTTGCTTCCGGAAGTCCGCCTAAAGCACTGACAATATCTTGAGTACTTACTCGTTTTGCTTCCTCCAAAGTTTTTCCTTTTACCATTTCCGTGAGCATACTGCTGGAAGCAATAGCAGCAGCGCATCCAAGAGTTTTAAATTTGATATCTTGAATTCTACTTTCTTCAATATCAAGGTAAATCATGGTGGTATCACCACAGACAGGACTGCCCACTTGGCCTACCCCGTCTTTCCTGGAACTTTCCCCCACATTACGGGGATTTTGAAAGTGATCCATAATTATCTCGTTGTACATAGAGTCCCCTCCTTCTTATTATCTCCCCCGTTTTGACCCTGAATTGTAGTGGGCGACATCGCCCTAAGCCTTTCTACGATCAGTGGAAGCACTTTCAAGACATAATCAATATCTTCTTCGGTGTTTTCTTTTCCCAGTGTAAAACGAAGTGAACCAAAGGCAATTTCAAAAGGAATCCCCATGGCGAGAAGCACATGAGAAGGATCCGTTGATCCTGAAGTGCAAGCCGAACCACTAGATGCAGCAATATTCTTCATGTCCAGCATCAATAAAAGGGACTCTCCTTCCACAAAGCGAAAACTGAAATTAGCATTGTTTGGAATCCTTTTTTGCCTGTCCCCGTTAAGCTGGGTATAGGGAATGGAAGAGAGAATACCGTCGATCAACTTGTCCCTTAAATAAGTAATTCTTTCCATATCAGCAGGCAAATCCCTTTGGGCAATCTCCGCCGCCTTACCAAAACCAACTATTCCCGGTACATTTTCCGTCCCCGGGCGCCGCTTTCTTTCCTGACCACCACCAAAAATAAATGGATCAATAGTAGTATTTCTTCGAATAAACAATGCTCCTATACCTTTTGGCCCATAAATTTTATGGGCTGATAGAGACATGAGATCTACACCCAGTTTTTTAACATCAACCGGAATTTTACCTACACTTTGCACCGCATCTGTATGAAAAATAATTCCTTTCTCTCTGGCAATCAGTCCAATCTCTTCAATGGGCTGAATGGTGCCAACTTCATTATTAACATGCATGATGCTTATTAAGAAAGTGTCAGCCCTAATAGCTTTTTTTATATCCTCCACCCGAAGCAAACCCTTTGGGTCGGGATTAAGATAAGTAACATCGTATCCGCGTTTTTCCAATTGCTCGCATGGATGTAAAATAGCATGGTGCTCCATGCGGGTAGTAATAATGTGTTTCCCTTTTTCCCCGCAGGCAGCAACAACCCCAAAAATAGCCATATTATCAGCTTCCGTACCGCCGCTGGTAAAGAAAATTTCCTCCGGTTCCGCCCCGATTAAATTTGCCACCTGCCGGCGGGCTTCTTCCACCGACTTTCGGCTTTCTCGCCCGATTCGATATATGCTGGAAGCATTGCCATACTGCTCTCTCAGATAAGGAATCATCGTTTGGACCACCTCAGGAAGTGCCGGAGTGGTGGCGCTGTGGTCCAAGTATATTGTTTTCATGTAACTTCCCCTACTTTCTCTCCCGGATTAACAACTAAAACAATTACTCTAAGAAAGGCAGCTTTCACTTTAGATATGTAGCCCCCCACCTAAATATCTTAATGATTTACCAGCAATATGTCAATTTGGTTAATTTAGTCAAATGATGCGTTGTCAGATTTCTTATCTAACTCTTGCAAGCGCACCTTAAGTAATTTTTCCTGACCGTTCTCTGTAGGATAATAATACCTGGCACTGGATAACTCCTTGGGTAGATAATTTTGATTGACAAAATTTCCCGGATAATTATGAGGATATTTATATTCAATACCATGTCCGATTTTTCCTGCTTGGGAATAATGAGCGTCTCTAAGATGAGCAGGCACTTCTCCGGAAGGACCGTTTTTAATATCGGATAAAGCAGCATCAATACTCTGAATAACGGTATTGGATTTAGGTGCACAGGCTATATAGAGTGCTGCCTGAGCGATAGGTAAACGAGCTTCCGGAAGTCCTATATAAGCTAGTGCCTGCCCTGCTGCTGTAGCTACTACCAATGCCTGTGGATCTGCCAGACCAACATCTTCTGCGGCACAGATAATAATCCTTCTCATAATAAATTCCGGATCCTCACCTGCATCCAGCATCCGGGCTAACCAATACAGAGTCGCATTGGGATCAGACCCACGCATGCTTTTAATAAAAGCCGAAATGACATCATAGTGGGAGTCACCTGTTTTGTCATATCTTACAGCCCGCCTCTGAATAGATTGCTCCGCTACCTCCAAGGTAATCCGGCGTACACCGTCTTTGTCGGGAGGGGTAGTGATAACTGCCAGTTCCAATGAATTTAAGGCTACCCTGGCATCACCTCCGGCCGTACTTATCAGATGTTTTAAAGCGTCATTATCTATGTTAAGCCGATAACTGCCTAAGCCTCTTTCCGGGTCATTGATCGCACTTTTTAAAATCTTTTCAATTTCTTCTTCGTTTAATTGTTTCAACCGGAAAATTCTCGACCGAGATACAAGAGCTGAGTTAACCTCAAAATATGGGTTTTCCGTTGTGGCACCTATCAGAATAACAGTACCTTCTTCCACAGCAGGAAGGAAAGCATCCTGCTGGGACTTATTAAATCGGTGAATTTCATCAATAAAAAGAATAGTCCTCTTACCGTATAATCCCAGCCTTTCCCTGGCTTCCTGGATTACTCTGCGTACATCAGCTATACCTGCTGTCACGGCACTTAGCTGTTCAAAACAGCCTTTAGTAGTATGAGCAATTACTTGGGCCAAGGTGGTTTTCCCGGAACCTGGCGGCCCATAAAAAATAAGAGACGAGAGATGATCCGCCTCAATTGACCGGCGAAGCAGCGCCCCTTTGCCGACGACCTCATCTTGGCCAATAAATTCGTTCAGATTACGAGGGCGCATTCTCGCAGCAAGGGGAGCAGCTCTTTTTAAAACTTCTCCCCTGGAAAAATCGAATAAGTCCATACTAACACTCCTCCGGATAATAGCCTAATACTTAATTTGAGAAAAAGACCGGTTAACTTGCCTTCAGACTGTTGAGAAAGGGTATTTAAGTTAAACTTAAATACCCCTTTCCTTGGGAATGGCAGTTTTTTTACAATTTAAAGACCATTACCAGGTCTTTAAACAATCTTGTTTAGAATTCCGATCAGCTCATTTTTGGACTTATAACCAACTATGCGCTGAACTTCATTTCCATCTTTAAAAATAACAAGGGTAGGAATACTCATCACCCCAAATTTGGATGCGGTCATATTATTTTCGTCTACGTTTAATTTACCTACAAGAAGCCTTCCTTCAAACTCTTTAGCAACTTCATCAATCACCGGAGCTATCATTTTACATGGCCCGCACCATGCAGCCCAAAAATCAACTAAAACAGGTTTTCCTTCGTTTTTTACACTAGTTTCAAAATTTGAGTCAGTAAAAGTTTGAATCATATCAGACATTTTTTATTCTCCCTTCACTTGGTTATCTTATCTTTTTCGGTATCTTGCTGATGTGTTTTTTCTTCCCCACCGGAAGAATGGGGCATACCTCAGCAGGCACCTTTACCTGATACAGCCCGATAAATCAAAAAACCGATTAGCAACATTATAATTATTGTTTCCATATATGCAACTCCTTTAGCTTGTAAATTTAGCCATTATATGAATTAATTCTTCGATGACATCATCTTCCTTATTTTCTTGTATTGCTGTTTTCAAACACTCTCTTGTATGATTTTCTAGGACAATCACCCCGACCTTATTAACGGCAGCACGGATAGCCGCAATCTGGATCAAAATATCCGTGCACCTTTTTTCTTCTCCGATCATCCGCTGAACACCTTTTACCTGACCTTCAATTTTTTTTAATCTTTGGATGATGTTCTCCTTTGAGCATTTTTCCATTGTCTCAATCCCCCTAGATACCCCTGCCTGGTATACCTATTTAGATTATATAACGTTTATCAAAATTTGACAATTAGTTTTCATTCTTTCTTCAAGTAAATTTTTCATCCTTAAGCATTTCCGCTAATTTCATTTTTTAGTAAAATCCCATTTATTATTTTAACCTGTTCTGTTGATGCTAGTTAGCAAACTTATACCAAAAGTAGCTAAAAACGCATTACATAACAAAATAACCCCACAAATGCCGTGGGGCCGATGTTTTGAACCTGCTCTCCGCAGGTGGGTACCTCCTGAATGCTTTCTATGTCCCCCTCATAAGGAGGCGTATAGGCTACACCCAGAGTCAGGTTCCCTTTTAAACTGTGTTGGCTCAAAACATATCAGCGAATTCACACGTACATTGTAGGGCGCTGGTTACACTTAAATATTATCATATGCACCGGCTATTTTCAAGTACCGCAAAACCCAATGATCCCTTGAAAATTATGAATTATCTTATTTATTCCAATATTTCTCACTTCTTCGGCAGCACATCAAGTTTGATATGCAATTCCTTAAGCTGTCTGGCGGTTACCGAGCCCGGCGCCTGTACCATCATGTCGGTAGCACTTTGAGTTTTTGGAAATGCAATGACATCCCTAATTGAATCACGTCCGGCCATCAACATCACCATTCGGTCAATCCCGAAGGCAATTCCCCCGTGGGGCGGAGTACCGTATTCAAAAGCTTCCAACAAATAACCAAATTTTTCCTTTGCCTCTTCCGGTGTTAAGCCAAGCATCTTAAACATCTGTTCCTGGACAGTACGGCGGTGAATTCTTATGCTTCCTCCACCAAGTTCTACTCCGTTTAACACCATATCATATGCTTTGGCCTTAACTTTACCAGGGTCTTTTTCCAATAGTTCCAAATCCTCATCTCTGGGAGAGGTAAATGGGTGATGCATAGCAACCCAACGTTTTTCACCTTCATCATATTCAAATAGTGGAAAATCTACCACCCAGGCAAATTTCAGTGCATCAGCATCAATTAAACCTTCTCTCCGGGCAATCTCTTCTCTTAAGTGGCCTAAA
This sequence comes from Desulfitobacteriaceae bacterium, assembly GCA_028709045.1. Classification (GTDB taxonomy): domain Bacteria; phylum Bacillota; class Dehalobacteriia; order Dehalobacteriales; family Dehalobacteriaceae; genus JAQVXR01. The sequence continues at coordinate 24,139 of JAQVXR010000003.1, forward strand.
CTTTCTGCAACAACAGCCGGTTTATCTGCAACAAAAAGTAAAAGATCTCCGGGTTTTGCCTCCATACGTTGCAACAGTTCTGCTGTTTGCTCCTCTGTAAAAAATTTGGCAATAGGCGACTTAACCCCTTCTTCGGTTACGATCATCCAGGCCAAGCCCTTTGCCCCAAAGATACCCACATAATTAGTGAGATCGTCAAGCTCTTTGCGCGAATACCGCCCGCACCCAACAGCATTTATCCCTTTTACTTGTCCACCTTTTTTTACTGCCCCGGCAAAGACTTTAAAATTAGATACTTCCCCAATATCACTAACATTTACCAGCGGCAGATCAAATCTTAAATCAGGTTTGTCAGAACCGTACTTATCCATCGCTTCCGCATAGCTCAACCTGGGGAATGGGATAGGTACTTTTTTACCTAATACCCTTTCAAAAACATAGGCAATCATTTCTTCCATTAAGCTCTGTATATCTTCACGTTCCACAAATGACATTTCAATGTCTAGTTGGGTAAATTCCGGCTGCCGATCAGCACGGAGGTCTTCATCTCGGAAACAGCGCACAATTTGAAAATATTTTTCCATACCCGCCACCATCAAAATCTGTTTAAAAAGTTGGGGTGACTGTGGCAGAGCAAAAAAATCTCCCGGATGAACCCGGCTTGGCACCAGATAGTCCCGCGCACCTTCCGGAGAACTAATTGTCAGCATGGGTGTTTCAATTTCCAAGAATCCTTTCTCATCCATAAAGCGGCGCATCGCCATTGTTGTCTTATGCCGCATGATTAATGCTTTCTGCATCTCAGGCCGGCGCAAATCAAGGTAACGGTATTTTAACCGCAGAGTCTCGTCCACATCAATATCATCCTCAATATAAAAAGGAGGGGTTTTCGCTGCGTTTAAAACACGAAGCTCCGTCGCATATACCTCAAGAGTGCCCGTAGCCAAATTCGGATTTACCGTGCCTTCCGGACGTGGCCCTACCTTTCCGGTTACAGCTAAAACATATTCATTACGCACCGCTTCAGCTTTGGAGAAAGACTCTCCTGACACCTCCGGGCTAAAAACAACTTGGATAACTCCAGTCCGATCGCGCAGGTCAACAAAAATTAATCCCCCGTGATCTCGCCTGCGCTGAACCCAGCCCATTAATGTTACTGTCTCCCCGTCATTAGCAATTGTCAGTTTTCCACAATAATGTGTCCTTTTCATTCCCGCCATTGATTCCGACACTTTCATTCCTCCTATTTAGGATAACTTTAAAATAAATTTTCTTTTACGACCTTAACAACATCATTTAAAGAAACTTCAATTTGTTCAGAAGTATCCATCCGGCGCATAACTACCACTCCCCGGCTCAACTCAGTTTCTCCGATTATAATTGTAATGCGTGCATTAAAACGGCCGGCATGTTTCATCTGGGCTTTTAGACTTCTTCCCAGAAAATCTTTCTCGCTTTTGACTCCTTCTTGCCGTAATTTCATTAAAATTTGAAAACCTACTTTGTCTGCCTCATCCCCTAGTGTTGCTACAAAAACATCCAGCGGTTTCTCAATGGAAATATTTATTCCCTGTGTTTCCAATGTAGGAAAAATTCTCTCCATCCCCAGGGCAAACCCTACTCCCGGAGTCGGTTCCCCTCCCAATGATTCAAGAAGTCCATCATACCTTCCGCCCCCGCAAATCGCACTCTGGGCTCCAATCTCTTTGACGATGATTTCAAAAGCGGTCTTTGTATAATAGTCCAGGCCGCGCACCAATCGTTCGTCAATTACATATTTTATTTCGGCTAAGTCAAGATAACCCTTAACCTTGTCAAAATGCTCCCCACACTCTGGGCAGAGGCAATCCAGAGTGGTCGGAGCTCCCTGTGACAACTCCTGGCATTTGGCATTCTTACAGTCTAAAATGCGCAAGGGGTTTTTTTCAAATCGCTCTCGGCAATCTGGGCAAAACTCATTTAAATTCTTTATAAGAAATTCCTGCAGTTTTTCCCGATGTTTTTTTCGGCAGTTTGGACAGCCCACACTGTTTAAATGCACTTCCAATCCGTTTAACCCCAAACGCCGGTAAATTTCCATAGCTAACCCAATCACTTCAGCGTCAACGGCCGGTTCAGAACTGCCAAAGGCCTCCACTCCAAACTGATGAAACTGCCGATAGCGGCCTGCCTGCGGTCTTTCGTACCGAAACATTGGCCCCATGTAAAAAAGTTTTGTCGGCTGGGGAAGTGCATACATCTTGTGTTCCAGATAGGCTCTGGCGGTGGATGCTGTTCCTTCAGGCCTCAGTGTTATGCTGCGTTCACTCCGATCAAAAAATGTATACATCTCCTTGGAAACAATATCAGTTGTTTCTCCCACGCCTCGCTGAAACAATTCTGTATGTTCAAATATCGGAATGCGAATTTCCCGGTAGCCAAACTCCCGGCATACCGTTCTCAATAAATCCTCCAAGTACTGCCACTTTTCCGTTTCCCCGGGTAAAAAATCATTGGTTCCCCTGGGTCTGGTCGTCAGCACATAAAAAACCTCCTTTTCAAATTCCATATCTCTTTAGGCACACACTATCCCCAGACAATCGGGGTCAACACACTTCCCGGCTGAAAAAAGAAATGACTCAATATCCAAATTAAAAAACTCCCGTGCTGACGACAAAATTATCATCAGGGACGAGAGTATTTCCCGCGGTGCCACCCCTATTGGATAGTGCTATCCCACTTAAGCCAGATAACGGTTGGTTCCGGGCACCCTTTTCAGGTACCGGCTCCCGGGTGTCCTTTTGCATGAGGTTTTGGAAAAGCTTCCAGTCGCGGCTCTTCCTCCCTGTGAAAACCCGTACAGCAAAACTCCCATTCACAGCCTTCAGTTTATGAACAGTTCTTCGTAAGATTGGATTTTCTATCTCAAAGTGAGGAATCATCAAAGCAAAGTGAATTGCCTCTTATTATGGATAGTACAAACACCAATCTGACTGCCATTTATTTTATACAATTGATACCAGTTTGTCAATTTTCTTCTTTGTTAATAGGTTTAATTGCTTAAGATAATAGCTAATGTCCTTCGGATTATAAACAGCATCTTCCAGTTCGCCTTGAGAATTCACAAATTTGGACCCTGCTCCCACACCCAAGCCAATAATAGTCTGGCGCTCCTCCATAATATTAATATTATAATGGCATTCCTTTCCCGGAAAACAATAGCCCGTATTTTCCAACTGTCCTAAAATATTTTTCTGCCGGTAAAGATAATAAGGATACATACCCATTTCCTGTGCCTTTTTTCTCGATATCTCAAGCATCTCCTCTGCATCTTTGGAATTGGCAAGCCGGAAGGCACTGCGTTCCCTGTTGATGATCGAGTTTCTCTTAACAGCCAACGTATGCACCGTTAAATTATCAGGTTTAAGCTTTGCCATCTTTTCCATGGTACTTTCCACATGGCCAGGAGTCTCTCCAGGGAGACCAAGTATCAAATCCATGTTTATGTCAAATTTCATCTCAATGGCCTGATAATATTTTTCAATTATTTCCTCAACAGAATGTTTCCGGCCGATTAAATCTAGTGTCTCCTGATGCATCGACTGGGGATTGATGCTTACTCGGGTGACGCCGGATTCTTTCATCAGCTGAAATTTCGTTTTACCTAAAGTATCCGGGCGTCCCGCTTCTACAGTAAACTCCCTAACCTCATCCCAGGGAAAGCTTTCTCTGATAAAGGTTAACAGTTTGTCAAAATCCGTCTCACTTAAACAGGTAGGTGTTCCCCCACCTAGATAAACCGCCTGCACCTGCAAATTAAACTCTTCTAGAATTTGCCTAACGGATGCAATCTCGTCCCGCAGAGCACTTAAATAAGCGGGAACAAGAGTCCCCGCCCGGCCAATGGGTTCTCCTGCAAAAGAACAATAGGCACAACGAGTAGGACAAAATGGAATACCGATATAGATACTGACCGGTTTAGGAGAGCTTATGTGAAGAAGAAAAGGACGTTGAACCCGGGCTACCTGAACCAAAAGCCGGGCTTTTTCTTCAGCTAAAGCATATCTTTTGACTAAACCTCTTTCTACCTCTTGGAAAGTTCGGCCTTTATCCAGCCATCGATGTACGATTTTTGTCGGTCTGGTTCCCGTCAGTATCCCCCAAGGGGAGCCCTTCCCACCTGTTTTTTTCAGAAGCAATTGATAAACAGCCAAGCGAGCCAGTCGCCGCACTTGATTATTAGGCTCTTCGTCTTGATGAAACTCTTCCTTTATTTCGAGTTTCAGACAATCCTTGTCAATAACCCGGGCTAAAACTACTATTTTCTCGTGGCTATCCACAGTTATCCGGAGCTTGGCACAGGTATCTGAACCTGTAAATTTTACATCTGGTATAAAAATTCGAATTACATCTTCTAATGTGTGTAATAGCTCTGGTCTATTGCTTTCAAAGCCTAAATTCATATTCAATCACCATTAAATATTTTCCAGGCTATTGTATTAAGAAGGGATTACTTTTCTTTTCCTTACCAATACTGGTTTCGGGGCCATGTCCGGGGCAAACTAGAAAATCATCGTCTAAAGGAAGCAGCTTTACTTTAATAGATTCAATCAGCGCTTTAAAATCACCGCCAGGAAGGTCTGTCCGGCCAATAGATCCCAAAAACAAGGTGTCACCAACAAATACTACTTTGTCACCTACCAGAGAAATCCCGCCGGGAGTATGTCCTGGAGTGTGCAAAATTTTAAAGGCCAGCTGCCCAACCTTGATCTCATCCCCTTCTCTCAACATAATATCTGCCGCAGGACCCTTTCCTTCATCTCTCATAAAAGAAGCCATATTAAGCTTACCGTCCGTGAGAAAGGCCGCATCCTTTTCGTGAATCATCAAAGGCGCTCCAGTAAGTTCCTTGATTTTTTGATTTGCGCCAACATGATCCCAATGTCCGTGGGTATTGACAATAGCCGTTACCTTTAAGCCACTCTTTTTCACCACGTCCATAATTTTTGGGCCTTCGTCCCCCGGGTCAATGATCATTGCTTCTTTAGTTTGTGAACAACCAACAATAAAACAATTTGTCCCAATCATGCCAACCTGTAATGCTTTAATAATCATGTTATCACTCCGTTTCATAGCATTGGATATATATTTTTACTCTAAAATGTTTTTTTACTGTCCAAGAGCATGGTTACCGGCCCATCGTTTTCGATGGAAACCATCATGCTTGCTTGAAATATACCTGTCTTTACATTCAGCCCCATTCCCTTTAAGCTAGACACATATTTTTCATATAAGAGATTCGCTTCCTCCGGCAGAGCCGCTTGAGAAAACCCCGGGCGCCTGCCTTTTCGGCAATCGGCATACAAAGTAAATTGGGAGATAGCTAATACCTCGCCTTTTATATCACGGACAGACAAATTCATTTTATCCTCGGCATCGGCAAATATGCGCAGGTTGGCAGTCTTTTCCGCCAGGTAAAGAGCATCATCAACAGTATCACCCGCGCCTACCCCTATTAAAACAACAAGACCCGGTCCAATAGCACCAACAATGTCCCCATCAACCGAGACTGAACCTTTCTTTACTCGTTGAATTACAGCACGCATATTAAGACCTCGCAATATTTATTTATCTTACAGCTAAAATTAGATTAACGTTTACATATTCCCCGGTGTGACCCTTTTGACTTCAATGATATCTGGCAATCGCCTAAGCTTGTTCATAATATACTCCAAGTGGTCAAGACTTTTGATTTCAATTTTGACGTTGACCGACGCCAGCTTATTTTTGGTTGCCCGGGCATGGACAGAATTAATTGTCGTTTTGGTATCGGCAATAGCCGTCATAATATCCATGGCAAGGCGTGGTCGGTCCAGTGAAATTGCTTCGATCTCCACCTGGAAAAAGCCTTCACTCTCTGTATCCCAAGATACTTCAATAAGCCGTTCTTTTTCATGCTGATGGTTTTGCACAACATTAGGACAGTCCACTCGGTGAATTGACACTCCTCTTCCCCTGGTAATATAACCGACGATAGGATCTCCCGGCAAGGGATTACAGCAGCGGGACAGTCTGATCATAGCATTATCGACTCCCCGTACCAATATCCCCTTGGAATGTTTTCCTGTATCTTTCCATGGCTTTAGTTCCGGCGGGGCGAGAGAAGCATCCTTCTCCTTTTTAAAATCTTCCTTAATTTTAGTTAACATTTGAATGGGAGAAATGATTCCATCCCCCACAGCTACGATCAAGTCTTCTCCTGATTGATAATTAAAACGTTTGGCAGCGTCCAGGAGCCTCTCCGGCTTGAAGAAATAGGAAACTTCATGTCCGTATTTCTTTATTTCTTTTTCTAAAAGCTCCCTGCCCCGTAGCAAGTTTTCATCTCTTTTTTCTTTTTTGAACCACTGTCTGATCCGATTTTTTGCTTGGGTAGTTTTCACAATTTTCAACCAGTCCCGGCTGGGTGCGCTTCCTTTTAGGGTGAGAATTTCTACTATGTCTCCGTTATTTAGTTTATAATCAATAGGAACAATTTTGCCGTTAACCTTTGCCCCAATACACCAGTGTCCTACTTGGGTGTGCACACGGTAAGCAAAATCAATGGGAACGGACCCTGCTGGCAGTTCTACCACATCCCCTTTGGGCGTAAAAACATATACAGAATCGGCAAACAAATCGATCCGAATAGATTCCATAAACTCCCGAGCATCACGCAGTTCCTGCTGCCACTCCAGCATCTGGCGCAACCAGGACAACTTTTCTTCAAAATCTTTATCCCCACTTTTACCTTCCTTATAACGCCAATGAGCAGCGATCCCATATTCAGATGTCCTATGCATGTCCCAGGTGCGAATCTGAATTTCAAATGGCTCGCCTTTAGAACCGATGACGGTGGTGTGAATAGATTGGTACATATTCTGTTTAGGCATGGCAATATAATCTTTAAAGCGGCCGGGAATGGGCTTCCACATAGTATGGATAATTCCTAACGCCCCATAACAATCTTTAACATTATCCACAATCACCCGGACAGCCACTAGATCAAAGATTTCGCTTAGTTCCTTTTGTTGCTGAACCATCTTCTTGTAAATACTGTATAGATTTTTGGGCCGGCCCACAACTTCGGCTTTTAACCCTACTTGTTCTAGTTTTTGGCCTAGAACCTCGCAAATTTCTCCGACGTACTGTTCCCGCTCCTGCCTTTTCATGACAATTTGATCGACAAGACTGTAGAACTTATCCGGTTCCAAATACCGAAGGGCTAAATCCTCCAATTCCCATTTAATTTTAAAAATCCCCAAACGATGGGCCAATGGAGCAAAGATTTCCAGTGTCTCCTCGGCAATTTCTTTTTGCCTCGCCAAAGAATGATAGCGCAGGGTACGCATATTATGCAGACGGTCAGCCAATTTAATCAAAATTACTCTAATATCCTTTGCCATTGCTAAAAACATTTTACGTAGGTTTTCCACTTGCTGCTCTTCTTTTGACTTATATTCCAATCTGCTTAGCTTAGTCACACCGTCAACCAGCACAGCAACTTCGCGACTAAATAATTTAGCTATTTCCTCAATAGTAACATCAGTATCCTCTACCACGTCATGGAGAAGACCGGCTGCTAAAGTAGTATCGTCCAACTGGAGCATGACAAGAATTTCGGCTACCGCCAGAGGATGGATAATGTACGCTTCACCGGAATGGCGCAGTTGACCTTGATGTGCCCGGGCCGCAAAATCATAAGCCCTTTGGATAAACGCGACATCACTGGCCGGGTTGTATTTAATTATTTGCTCTTCAAGCATTTTAATGTCCACGCCTAATCAATCCTCTTTCTTCTCCGGTTGTTCAGAAAAGTTTTTAATGAATGACGTAAAATCAGGCGACACAGCGGGCCTCCGCCAATAAGAAAACATTTCTTTTTCCCGTTCCCCCTCTCGGAAACGAGGCGAATTATCTAAAGCTACCTTTTCACCGTGTTGCACCGGTTCCAAAAATATATTTTCACAGGCAGACTGCTTTATTATTCCTAATTCTAAAAAAATTGCCAAAGCCGCGTCAAGCGTCGCATCTTTAAAGCTACAAAATCCCACCGATTTTAGCTTATTTAATATTTCAATTTTGGAGCCGTAAGTTTTACCTTCTCTCAAAGACAAAGTACAAAATGCCCGATAAATTTTTCCCAGAGTTTCCCGGCCTGGAAAGTTGATTTCTAAAAGCCTTTCTCTTACTGCCAAGTCTGCTGTAGAGTAGATTAAGTGAGCCTTAGGAAGTTCCCCTTCACCCGGCCAACCGGTAAGATCGCAAAATTCCGCCAGACTATGGGGAACGTTAAACAAAACCACATGCTTAAATAACCGGGTATATGAAGATATAATCGGTTGGTGAGTAATAAGAACCTTTATTTCTCCCGCTGCTACCTTTTCTGCCAATATTTCCTGTTCCCAGGGCCTTTGCCGAGCAGTGCACCCAGCTACCATAGTAAAACCTTTATTGCTAAGGTCTTTTACCAACTCATCCACCTGGTGCTTAAACATGACATAAACCAAACAGCTCTCACCGTTTTTTATCACATTAAAAAGATACGAGCTTTTATCCTCCAATTCCCGGTAATCAATTATTTCCAAACGGCCGGGATATATTTCTGAATATGTTTTCTCCAAGAAAAAATTTTTTTGTAGATCTTTAAAAAATTTGCCTTGGAAGAAACCTGCCAGAACCAGCAATCTAAAGTTTTGGGACTGGCTTAATAATTCCGTGAATTTACTCGTGAATTTTTTTGTTTTCTCCAAAAGAAAAATAGGGTTTGAGTAATCAACAATTATAAAAGAGTCTTCAATTAGTTCTGCCGGGTTTTCCAAAGATTCCAAAAAATCCGGAGTAGTCAAAAGCACCGGAAATGCTCCCGACACAAAATTATTCAAAAGTTGCGCCTTTTTTTTAGGAGAAAGCCGGCTGTCGCCTTTTAAAACAGTAATCCCCAGCATATTAAGTTCCCTTTCGGCAGACACACCTTCAAACCATAACTCGGAAAGAGATAAAGTAAGAAAAAGCGTTCTTCTTCTAAAATTAAAATATTGATAAGCTGCCAAACCGTGCCAAAATGCGCGCTGTTTGCTGCGGGGGAACGCTAATGCTATTTTAGGGATTTGCTCACCCGAAACCTCATTACTAAGACTTTTTACATAAGCAGTTTCCTGAAAACCTTTTAAAATGTCGTCTTTGTGAGGGTCAGCCAACTGTTGCTTCCCATCAATAAAGGAAAACACCGGTGCCGGCTGAATATCTTTTAAAACCAGCTGAACGGTTTCACATCCGTTCCAATTATTCATCTCCAATATACCTGCAGCATCCACCCGGTCACTGTCATTTAACCAGGCAAGGTGCCCGCCCATATTAAAACCAATTCCTTCTAAAGTTTTGCCTTCTGATTCAAATTTAATCTTCAAATGGGCAGCGTTCGCACCGACAGCCCGAACTTCTTTAACTTTTGAATTTCGGAAGGAGAATACCGGGCAGGGATTATCCTGTCCAAAGGGGGAGAGCATGGCAATTTCCCCGGCAAGGACTTCTTCACTGCCATCAATTTCTTTATCTGCATCTATCTGTATTATCGGAATTAAGTCTTCTTCCTTCAAAACGCTCTGGGCCCATTTATTTATTTTCCGACGGAAAGCTTCAATATTTTGCACAGGAAGTTTTAACCCGGCAGCCTGCTTATGGCCTCCAAATTGAATCAACAGGTCTTTGCAATGTTCTAATGAATGGTACATATGAAAGCTCTCAATACTGCGAGCGCTTCCTTTTGCCACTTCACCTTCAATCGTCATCAGTATAACCGGACGATAAAACCGTTCAACCAATCGTGACGCCACAACGCCGATTACTCCCTGATGCCATCTTTCCGACGCTAGAACTAACACTAATTCTTCTTGTAATTCACTATTGCCTTCTATCATTTCCAACGCTTCATCAAATATAGCTTTCTCTAAAGACTGGCGTTGGTTGTTTTCCTGATTCAAAACTTTTGCCTGTTCCAAGCAGTATTCATGATCAGAAGATTGTAATAATTCTACTCCTATCCTAGCATTGGATAGCCGACCTGCAGCATTTAAACGCGGCGCTAAGAGAAAACCCACCTGTGTCGCACTAACTTCTTTTCCTTTAATCCCTGCTACATTAATAAGCGCTTTTAAACCGAGCCTTTTAGTTTTTGAAATTGCTTCCAATCCCATTTTTACAATGGTTCTATTCTCTCCGGTTAAGGCCACAACATCAGCGATCGTTCCCAAAGAAACCAAATCTAGAAATTCGGATAGAATTACTTTTTCTTTTTGCTGGTCGCCAAGCTTTAAATATATTGCTTGGGCTAATTTCCAGGCGACTCCGACCCCGGCCAAATCGGAGAAAGGATACCCGGAATCCACTACCCGCGGATTAATAATAGCGTCTGCCACCGGAAGGAGGGCGGGAGGTTGGTGATGATCAGTTATAATAATGTTGATACCCAAGGATTTCGCCAGTTTTATTTCTTCCAGTGAACTAATCCCGCAATCAACAGTAATAATCAAGCCAAACCCTTCATGATCTGCCCATTCTATCGCTTCTTTATTTAGTCCGTATCCTTCTTTCATCCTGTCCGGGATATAGTATTGTACATCGGCCTTTTGACTTTTTAAGAATTGATAAAGCAATGTGGTTGCCGTAATACCGTCTACATCATAATCACCGTAAATCAAAATCTTTTTTTGTGATTTTATATTCTGTTCTACCAGCGCTACTGCTTTAGCCATTTCGTGAAATTTAAAAGGACTATGCAAATCATCCGCCGTAAAGGTTAAAAAAAGTTTTATTGCTGATACAGATGTCAAACCACGGTTCATTAAAATTCTGGCTACGATTGGCGATATATTCAATTCTCTTGATAGTTCCAACTGCCTGCGGCAGTTACAAGGGAGAAGTGTCCAACGCTTTTTAGGTAAATAATTAAATTCTTTAATCCCAATCTCTCCTATTGACCAACTAGAGGTCTGTTTATTTTGTTAGTTTATTAATTTATAGATATATTTTCATGCCTCAGTCAGAAAAGACATTACCTCTAAAAAATCTTTCTTTGATACTAACATAGAGGATAAAGCTTCGCAATAAAACAATTTGCAAAAAAGAGCACTATTAGTGCTCCTCAGTTCTTTTTTCATCCATTTGAATCGCTTCTGTTTGTTCCACCGCTTCCTGGGAATTCTTTAACATTTCCAATTCGGTTTCCAGTGCCTCATTCTTCTTCTCCAAAGCATTAATACGCCGGCGCAAAGAAATTTGCTTCACCAAATTCAGTAAAAAAATAATTACAGCACCAATTAAAGCAGAAGTAAAAATAACTATTACTAAAGATATTTTTTGAAACTCAAACACAAAAAAGCTGATATCCACCGGGGTGGCGTTTTGCACTGCAAACATAGCCACACTAATAGCGAATAACAGGGCCAGCACTAAATAAAACTGCATCGCCCTATCCCCTTTCATAGAATCCACCATAAAATAAGTAATTTCTACATGGCATTTGCTTTTCCTGCATTCTATTTCTAAGACTTATTAAAAAAGCAAAGAAACCTTGGCTTGCGCCCAAGACTCTGAAGCAAGCGGAAGTCTCGCACTTATACTGTCAATCTCTATAAATTTATCTTTTCCGATACTATAAAAAAAGAACCCTCTATAGGGTTCTAAAAAATAATTTTTTAATTTATGCCCGGGCTTTTGTCAACTTCTTTTGAGTGTAGTTATTTCTCAATTCAACCCAAATCGAGCTGGCAATAAAAATAGATGAATAACATCCACTGATAATTCCAATCAATAAGGCTAAGGCAAAAACCTTAATGGTAACGCCCCCAAATAGAATTAATGCAACCAGAGGAAATAATGTGGTCACAACAGTATTAATAGATCGGGCAAGAGTCTGCATCAAACTATGATTAACCAGATTTCCTACATCTTCTATCTTTCTAGTAATGTTCAAGTTCTCTCTGATCCGGTCAAAAATTACAATGGTATCATTAATGGAATAACCGACAATAGTTAATACCGCCGCAACAAAAGAACTATCAACCTCTAACTGCAGAATGGAAAAGGCACCTAAAATCACAAATACATCATGGAGAAGGGCAATAATGGCTGCAATGGCAAATTTAAATTCAAAACGGAAAGTAATATAGATAACCATTAATACCGCAGCAATAGCCAATGCATACAAAGCTTTTAATGTTAATTCTTTCCCAATCACCGGGCCAACATGCTCATTTCTCAGCACTTCATTATCTCCAAATTTAGAAGATAAATCTGCAATAAGTGCTTGATTCTGTTCTTCGCTAATCACACCAGTACGCACCAAATAATTATTATCCTCGGTCTCCTGAACGGAAAAGCCTTGTTCAATATGTTGGGAAAAAACTTCCCGCACTTCGGTCGAGGAAACTTCTTGGGTGAATTTTATTTGCATTAAGTTTCCACCCGTAAAGTCAATACCCAGGTTTAACCCTTGAATAAATAAAGAAATGATCCCGGGGATAATGATAAAGAGAGAAAGAATATACCAAATTTTACGCCTTTTAATAATTTCAAAACTTAATTTCATCGTTCTCCCCTCCTTATATCCCGTACAATTTTTTATTTTTAAAAAGATTAATATCTGATGTCCATTTAATTAACAAGCGGGTCAAAGTGATTGCGGTAAACATACTGGAAATAATCCCGATGCTTAACGTCACTGCAAACCCTTTAATAGAACCTGTCCCGAAATAGAACAATACACCGGCCGCAATCAGCGTAGTCACATTTGAATCAAAAATTGCCACAAAGGCTCTCTTAAACCCGGAATCTATCGCAGCTCTCAATGTCTTTTTCGTATTTAACTCTTCTTTTATTCTTTCAAAGATAATAACGTTGGCATCAACCGCCATCCCAATGGAAAGAAGAAATCCGGCAATGCCAGGTAAGGTAAAGGTTACATGGAGAAGGTTATGAATCCAAAGTACCAACAGAATATAAAAAATGAGAGAAACATTGGCCAGAACACCGGGCAATCGATAATAAGCGATCATAAATATTAATACAACAAGAATGCCATACATTCCGGCGGTAAAGCTCTTGTCCAGCGAATCCTTCCCAAGAGTAGGACCTACTGTCCGCTTTTCCATGATTTCAACATTTACCGGCAGAGCACCGCCTCTTAAAAGAGCGGCATTTTCAGCTGCCTGTTCAAATGTAAAGCCACCGGTAATCCGAGCTTGTCCGTTCATAATCGGTTCATCCACATTAGGACTCTGTATTACAGTTCCATCCAGGACGATACTAATAGGCTGATCTACAAGGCGAGCAGTTGCCGAGCCGAATTTTTTCGCACCTTCCGAAGTAAACTCTAGACTGATTTCCGCCTGACCGGAGACGGAGTCTATACGCGCCTGTGCATCTTTCAGATCGGCACCTGTCACAACTACCTGTCCTGCCGGATCTCTAAACTCAAGTTGAGCTGTCCGGCCCAATATTTCAATTGCTTTGTCAGGATTGTCCACTCCAGCAAGTTCTATGATCAGACGGTCGTTGCCCGCCGGCTGAATAATCGGTTCGGTAACACCGAACTCATCTACTCGATTGCGCATCACAGCGGTTAGCTTTACCATATCACTGTCGGTTATTTCTTCTCCTTCATTAGGGATTGCCTGAAGCACCACGTGGGCCCCTCCCTGCAAGTCCAACCCCAGGTTAGTCCGGTTTTTAATTGGATCCAGAGAGAAATAAACTGCTGCGGCTATCAGTATAACGATTAATAAAAGTTTAATACCGCTTCCCCGGTTCATTAATTTTTCCTCCTTAACAAAAAAATTCATACTTCTAGATTATAAACCCGGGCACAGTTTATTGTCAATTAACAGGAACTTATCCCGGACACATGGTATTTAAAACAATAAAAAAACAGACCCCTAAGAGAGGTCTATTTTTGTTCATCTGATTGCAGCGAACCAATGGAAGATTTTAAAACTTCGATCTCCACTTTATCCGCCACTTTTAGCCAAACGGAATTATCTTTTACCCTGGTAATAGTTCCAAGGATACCGCCCGCTGTAATAACATCGTCATTAGCTTTTAACGATGAAATCAGGTCACGGTGCTGTTTTTGCCTTTTTTGTTGCGGTCTGATCAAAACCAGATAGAACACCGCAAATATAAAGACAAAATAAATAATTGTTCCACTCCAGCCACTCAAATCTACTTTCACCACCTTTTTTCCAATAGTTACTTTTTTCGCTATTCTTTAAATAAATCCTTTTTCGTCTGCAACTTTTTCCAGTAATTTTTTAAAACAATCTACAAATTACAACTTAAAGCGAGCATAAAACTCCCGGCGAAATTCTTGAAACCTGTTCTCATTAATAGCTGCCCTAATTCTTTTCATGAGGGAAACTAAAAAGTGCAAATTGTGAATTGTGGTTAGACGAATCCCCAAAACTTCATTAGCTTTAATCAAATGCCTGATATAAGCTCGGGAATAATTGCGGCAGGCGTAACACCCGCAATCTGCATCCAATGGGGAAAAATCACGAGCATATTCCGCATTTCTGATTACCAGTTTCCCTTCCGGAACAAAAACAGTACCATTACGGGCAATTCTTGTGGGAAGAACACAGTCAAACATATCAATGCCGCGAGCAACTCCTTCTACTAAACAATCGGGAGACCCCACTCCCATTAAATATCGAGGTTTGTCTTGAGGGAGAAGGGGTACTGTATAATCCAGAACTTCGTACATTAATGGTTTCGGCTCACCAACACTCAATCCGCCCACAGCATATCCCGGAAACCCAAGTTCCGTAATCTCCCGGGCGCTTCTTTCTCTCAAGTCCCGAAAGGTACTGCCCTGAACAATCCCAAAGAGAGCCTGTTTTGAATGATGGTGTGCCGCTTTACAGCGCCTTGCCCAAGCGGTTGTCCGCTCTACCCCTTTTACCCCTTCTTCATACGTACAAGGATAAGGAACGCATTCATCAAATGCCATGGCGATATCGGAACCTAATGCCATTTCTATTTCCATTACTTTTTCCGGACTGAAAAAGTGGCTGGAGCCATCAATGTGGGATCTGAATTCCACTCCCTCATCACTTATTTTGCGCAAACCATTCAAACTGAATACCTGGAAACCACCAGAATCTGTTAAAATAGGCCTGTCCCAGTTCATAAATCGGTGCAATCCGCCTGCTTCCCTAACCAAATCATGTCCTGGTCTCAAATAGAGATGATAGGTATTGCTGAGGATTATTTCTGCTCTCAAGTCTTTTAATTCTTCCGGTGTAATTGTTTTTACCGTAGCTTGAGTTCCAACAGGCATGAATACCGGGGTTTCAATCCTGCCGTGGGGCGTTTCCAGCATCCCAACTCGTGCCCGCGTTTCTTTATCTCGTTTTATCAGTTGATATTTTACCGGCATTGTTTCCTCCATCCACTAATTCTCTCCATAAATTATTTTATTAAACACAACAAAATTAGATAATCAACATCGCATCTCCGAAACTAAAAAAACGGTACCTTTCTTCAACCGCCAAGCGATATGCCTGTATGGCATTTTCATGACCGGCAAAAGCGGAAACAAGCATCAGCAAAGTGCTTTTTGGCAAATGAAAGTTGGTTATTAAAACATCTACTGCTTTATACTTATATCCAGGATAAATATAGCAATTACTCCAACCTTGGCCAGGAGAGACAAACCCTCTTTCATCAGCAACAGTTTCCAATGTCCTCGTCGAAGTGGTCCCAACACATACCACCCGGTTCCCCTCTTTTTTAGCTTTATTTATCTTTTCAGCGTTAGCATAATCAATTTGATAATATTCAGAGTGTATTTGGTGCTCTTCAACATTTTCAACTTTCACCGGGCGAAAGGTCCCGAGTCCAACATGAAGCAACACTTGGGCAATAATAATTCCTTTATTTTCAATGGTTTCTAAAAGTTCCCGGGTAAAATGAAGGCCGGCAGTAGGCGCAGCGGCAGAACCCCTTTCCCGGGCATAAACCGTTTGATAACGGCTGCCATCAGCTAATTCCTCCCTAATATAGGGGGGAAGCGGCATGTGTCCGACACGATCAAGAATCTGAAAAAAATTTCCCTGATACTTAAAATCTAAAATCCGTCCTCCTGCTTCCGTCCGGTCAGATACTTCCGCTTCCAGTTCCCCGAGAGAAAATATTAATTTCGTTCCGGTTTTTACTCGCTTTCCCGGCCGGACAAGTACTTCCCACCGGTCATTAGCTAGTTGTTTGAGTAAAACTACTTCTATTTTACCACCTGATTCTTTCACGGCAAACACCCTGGCAGGAAGCACCTTTGTATTGTTTATCACCAGGACATCTCCTGGATTAAGATACTCCACTACATCCCGAAAAATTTTATGTTCAACTGTTCCGCTGTCCTTATGTAGCACCATTAAACGAGAAGAATCTCTTGGTTCCACCGGATGTTGGGCAATCAATTCTTCCGGTAAAAAATAATCAAACTCGGCTACTTTCATGTCTCGCTCCTGTCTCCCCATAATTCTATCGCTTAACCTTATCAGTATAGTCAAAAAAAATACAAAATAAAAGCCCGGATTAACTCCGGGACAAAATTTCCCTTGATCTTGAAACTAATTATAAGTCTTTAATAACTATCCACTGTCAATTTTCCGTCTCTTTTATCTTGATTATAATAGTGTTCAATAATCTCTCTGTAGTTCGCCCCGTTAGCGGCCATTCCCTGTGCTCCCCACTGGCTCATGCCGACTCCATGTCCGTAACCGTATCCTTTGAATATAATTTGTTCCGACCCGCCTTTCAAAGCCGTATTGCCATCCCGGGTAACAACCTGGAAAGGTTCTTTCCGGTCATTACTGTCCACAACAAAACCTCCGGCCCCAATGATTTTTAACCCTGCTGTCCCCTCTAACCTGCGCCTTTCACCGGAGCCGCTTTCAATCACAATCCTTTTACTCCCTCCACCGGTTACATTAAATTTGGTACTCTTCAATCCAAACAATGTGCGGATATTATCGCGGTAAACATTAGCTTTACCCTTAGTGCCAATCAGCTCTATCCTCGTTACCCGATTGGATACCGTTGATGATTTTCCGTCTCTTCCTTCCCGATAGATTCTCATTTCTTGGAAACTGCCGATATTTATCGGAGAAGCTGTCCGCTCATTATACTTACCTATTGCGTCCTCGATTTCAGCTAATGAAAAAATCTTCTCCCAGCGATAAGACTCCGACGCCCATACCTGCCCGGTCTTATCCCCGTATTCTACTGCATACTCATCCTCAGGAGATGGTACCCCCTTTAAATAAGGTAAAGATTCATTCCATACGTTTTCACTGTCCTCTGTATAACCACCAGCATTGGAATGAAAAAAAGCCTGTATAATTTCTTTATCTCCGTTTCCCCGATAATAAATCACTTCCCCTTGAGTTTCATCAACAGCTTGGATTGCCTTTTCCGCACCAAAATCCATCTCCGCGCTGTATCCCCCATATACCTGAGTTGAAGTATTTGTGCCCAAATCATATTTTAAACCAGTACCGCATAATGCCAATGCATAGGTGCGGGATACTACAGCTTGTGCCTTAAGAGCCTCTTCGTGAGCACCGGCTCCCATTTCCCTGCCCACAACACCATATAGATAATTTTCTATACCAACATGATTTACCGCCAATAAGCACCTGTTATCAATACTTACTGTAATACCATCCCTGTACTGGATATTCTTAAAGCTGAAAACATTTTTATCGGATTTATCTTGAGGTAAAGCGACTAAAGGCCCGGAAAACGGGATATTATCTTGTTCCCCGTTCACTTCAACATTGAGATTGCTCCCTGCCAGATTAATTGTAACTATATCTCCTGGTCTTAGTTTTCCAATTGACCAGTTGGTCGCAATGTCACGTAACTCATAGCATCCAGATTGGATTCGATAAGAAACGGAAGTAACATCCTGAGCCAAACATACTCTCATCTCAGGTGTCTCCTTACTGCTCGCTGAGCTTAAGAGCATAAAAATAATTAATACAACTAAAATCAGCCTAAAAATCTTCTGCAAAAAAACCACCCACCTGTTATTACAATTAAACTTCCTCTAAAAAATTAATATTTCGACACAGGAAGTGTATTTCCTGCGCAAAAAAAGACACAGTCTTCAACTGCGTCCAGATTTTTTTTAGAACCTAATATTTTTTAAAGTGACCATTTTCTCCCCAGTGATATTCCCATTTTTCTTCTGTTTCTGCTTTATTTTCGTCTGCGCCGCGCCAGTTCTTCAGTATCCTCGGATAAAAAATAATTCTTCCCTCTTTTTTTCTTATCCCGCTACTATCTAATGATTCCTTTGCGCCGCTGTTCATTTCCTCTCTGGGAACTCGCTTCTTATCTTCACCAAGATTGATCATTTTCCGCGTGCCCAGGGAATTGCTCCCGCTTTTTTCTTCCTTATCTTCGCTTTTTTCTTCTTTAACACGATGTTCAAGCTCTTTCTTTTGTTTGATTATTTCTTCTTTAACTTGACGTTCAAGCTCTTTCTTCTCTTCCTTTTCTTTGGTTATCTCCTCTTTAACACGATGTTCAATCTCTTTCTTTTCTTTCTTCTGTTTGATTACTTCTTCTTTAACATAACGTTCAAGCTCTTTCTTTT
>JAQVXR010000003.1:42917-54649 GCA_028709045.1 Desulfitobacteriaceae bacterium
CTCTTTCTTTTCTTTCTTCTGTTTGATTACTTCTTCTTTAACATAACGTTCAAGCTCTTTCTTTTGTTTATTTATCTCTTCTTTTATGCGACGTTCAAATTCTTTTTTTTCTTCCTTTTGACTCTTCCATTCATTAACCTTATTGATAAATTCTTTTTCCTGTTTTGCCTTGCTGATAATTTCCCCCGGATTTCCACCTGCATTTTTGATTGCATGGACTATACTACTCTGTGCTACATCTTCCGGGTCAATATTGAGACCTGCCTCCCGGGCTTCTAAAAAGAGGGCGTATTTTCCGGCTGACACTCCTAATTTCTTAGACTCCTCATATACAGCAATATCTGTTTTAAAAGCCTCGACTTTAGCATTCAGTTCCCTTTGCTCCAATACTTTTTTAGTACTCTCCGGTAATGTCTCAGCCATCTCAACTAATTTATCGTTACCATCTTCCTTACCGGAAACATTAATAATTATGTTGTTACCTTTTTCGGGAGCAAGATACCCATAATCTATCGCACTGTCAACAACTATTGCCACTGCTGCTTCAGACTTTTGCCCGTTCAAATCTTTTCCTTGGAGAATTTTCTCCCCATCTGCATTTAATCCCTCTGCCGATATAACACTATCATTTGCATCAATCCCTAATTCTACACTAGGATTGATATCTATCGTCACAAAACTGACAGCGGCCCCTAACGTAGGTGTTCCCGAAAACTGGTGCCACAGTCTACCAGCAAAAAATGTTAGGAACAAAACTGCTGCTACTAAAACAGCATATGGCATAAAACGACTCTTTCTCTTTTCACTCTCGATTGGAATTTCTGTGCCTATCTGAGGAACCGGGAAAACTACTTTGCGTGACACAAAACAGCCGTCCTGAGTTAATAAAATCATTTCATTATCCGTAATTTCCATGACAACTGCCTTTTCTGTCACTTGCCTTCCCCTCCCTTTGGCAAAGCTTTGTTTATATACTCCTGCAAATATCGATAGTCACCTGTCAAGATTAAGGTTATTGCAATAATATATTTTCTCTGCCGTTCCAACGTCTTCCGGCTTACCGGGACTTGCTTTTCAATTTGTTTAAGCGGCAGCACCTTTTTCTCTTTTAAATATAAGCGCAATTCTTCTTTTGCTACCAAAACCTTTGCTACCTGCATTGCCCTGATCCGTGCATCTTCATGCTTAGGGGAATTCTTTACCAACTCTTTAAATGAGATGCCAAATTCCCTTAGATTTGCAGCATAAGCCCTGATTTCCTCCCGGCGTTCCTCCTGCTCCTGTACTTTTTGAAACTCTTTTAAAGCCAACCCCAGTTCAATGCTTTCCAGCCCCGAAGTACCTTCTTCCCGGCTTTCTCCTCCCAAACCGGAAAATGGGATTGCGTTTTTACCTCTCTTCTCCGATCGGTAATAATCAATTAAACGCCTTTTTATAATTAATTCGGCATAACTTAAAAAAGCCGCTCCTCCCTGAGGGCTATATGAGTCAATTGCTTGATTGATTGCAACCATCCCAATACTGATTTCATCACTGCTTTTATCAACATACCTGCCGCTTAAAGAAGTTGCGACCTTGATTACCAGCGGCCGAAATTGTTTTATAATTTGTTCCCTCGCATCAAGGTGACCTGCCTGGGCGTTGCTGATTAAAATCTCTAATTGATCCAAAGCCATCACCTGCCCATCACAAAGCTAATTCGTGTTATTTTGTATTTTTATGGGGGTATTACCTGCGGAAAATAAGATTTAATACTATCGTGAGAATTATGCTTATGACTAGACAGCTAACCAGAGGAAAATAGAAGGTGAAATTTCCTTTGCGGAAGACAATGTCACCGGGTAAACCACCTAGATTAAAAAATTTTCCCACAGCAAACATTACCACGCCTATAGAAAAAATAAAAAGACCAACTCCTATTAACATGCGGCCTATAGCTTGCCAATCCATTATTTTTTCTTCTCCTTTCGATAGCGGTCTCGTTCGCTAAAAATACACCCGCAGTAAGGCTGCCGGTAGAGATTCATCTCTTTTGAAATTGTTACCCCCTGGGAGAATCCATCCCTAAAATCGCGATAAAGAAAAGGTACCTGGTACCGTTCCCCCACTTCCTCCCCAATTTGTTTAATCAGCCCATGTTTTTGAAAAGGGCTGACTAAGAGAGTACTTGAAAAAGCATCAAACCTGCCTTTTCTCGCATATCTGGCTGCTTCCTCCATGCGCAGATAATAACAGAACCTACACCGAATATCTTCCCGGTAAGCAGTCTCTCGCAAAAATTTTTCCAGATCATATTCATCTTTCATAATAGTCTCTAATTCAGCCTGCACAGCAAAGCTTTGAAAAGCTTCCAATCTTTTTTGGTATTCTAAAAACGGGTGGATATTTGGATTGTAAAAAAAACCATGTATCTTATGTCCTTCTTCTCGCAGGCTTTTTACCGGGAAAGTTGCACATGGCCCACAACAACAATGAAGAAGAATTTTCATTTATTCGTCCCTCTCTTCAAATAATGATGCTTGGCTTACCCCACTTTCTGGGGGTGACGGTCGGGTAATGTTAAAATGCCGATAAGCTAATGACGTCGCCATCCGCCCCCGGGGAGTACGATTTAAAAAGCCCAACTGCATCAGATAGGGCTCATAAACATCCTCCACCGTATCAGCAGACTCACTGATGGTGGCGGCAATGGTTTCCAGTCCTACTGGTCCCCCGCCGAATCTTTCAATAATTGCCAAAATCATTTTTCGGTCAACCTTGTCCAAGCCAAGGGAATCTACTTCCAGTAGCACCAATCCTTCTTGTGCCACCTCTTGAGTAATTATACCGTCTGCCTTGATTTCTGCAAAGTCTCTGATCCTTCGAAGTAGGCGGTTTGCAATTCTTGGAGTCCCTCGAGAACGTCGGGCAATCTCTCTTGCCCCTTCCGGTTCAATCTTGACATTCAAAATAGCCGCAGACCTGTTAATGATTGTTACCAAATCTTCTTCGTTGTAGTATTCCAGCCTGGAGATAACGCCAAACCTGTCCCTTAAAGGGGAGGAAAGCATTCCCGCTCGGGTTGTCGCTCCCACAAGCGTGAATTTAGGTAGATCCAACCGGAGGGTTCTGGCACTTGGACCCTTCCCAATAATTATATCAATACAATAATCCTCCATTGCCGGATAGAGAACTTCTTCTACCGTGTGATTAAGGCGATGGATTTCATCTATAAAAAGCACATCCTTTGGCTCCAGGCTGGTGAGTATGGCAGCTAGATCTCCTGGCCTTTCAATAGCAGGTCCTGATGTTGTCCGAATATGTACGTTCATCTCATTGGCAATAATATTTGCCAGTGTCGTTTTCCCTAAACCTGGCGGACCATACAGCAGCACATGATCCAAAGACTCACTCCTGTTTAATGCCGCCTGAATAAATATTTCCAGATTGTTCTTTACCTTTTCCTGTCCGGTATATTCCTTAAAGGTTTTGGGACGAATATTTATTTCCGAATCAGTATCTTCCGGTTTTTTCATAGACGTAATAAGCCTGTCATCATCCACTTACTTCACCTCGCACCATCTATAAAATTGCCATTTGTATTAAAACTTAGCTAAAAGCTTAAGAGCACCTTTGATCAATTCTTCCGACTCTGCTTCTTGGCCAAGAGACCGGGAAGCTTTTAAAAACGCCGTTCTCGCTTCCAGAGAGGAATAACCAAGTTGGGTCAACGCGTCTATCACATCTTGATTACTATAATTTGGCTCTTCCTCATCATGAGAAACATCAATCATTTCATAGGAACTTAATTTTTTAAATTTCTCCTTTAGTTCCAGTACCAGTCTTTGGGCAATTTTTTTGCCGATTCCTGGAACAGAATTAAGTTTCCCACTGTCACCCGCCAATACCGCTTGGACGACTTCCCGGGAAGATAGGTGATTAAGAGTAGCTAGACCCAAGCGTGCGCCAATACCCGATACGCTGATCAGCTCCCGAAAAACCTCAAGCTGTTCTCTTTCCGGAAAACCAAAAAGTTGCCACCCGTCCTCCCTCACCTGCAAGTAAGTGTGAAGAAAAATTTCTTCACCAATCTTTGGCTTTTCTTTAAAAGACATAGGGGGCACTAAAACATGGTACCCAATACCGCCAATATCCACAATAATATTTTCACCATCAAGTGAAAACACATTCCCTTTGATAAATGCAATCAAACATTACCTCTCCTTTTGTTGAAGAATCATCTTTGTAGCATGCCAATGGGCATGGCAAATCGCTATTGCCAACCCATCGGCAGCATCATCCGGTTTGGGAATAGATGTCAGATTCAATAATACCTTAACCATATATTGCACCTGCTGTTTTTCCGCCCTTCCGTTTCCCACAACCGCCTGTTTGACCTGCAACGGGGTATACTCCCCTAACGGCAGCCCCTGGTGCGCAGCCGCAAGGAGCAAAACCCCTCTGGCTTGGCCTACGGTAAGAGCAGTTCTTGTGTTCTTATTAAAAAACAGTTCTTCGATAGCAACCTCATCAGGTTTCCAATGGTCAATTAAACGACTCATGCCATCATAGACCTGTACCAATCTTTTTTCCAGCTTCGTTCCAGCTTCAGTTCTAATTACCCCATAATCACGAAAGACAATCCTATTACCTATGGTCTCGATTATCCCGTATCCGGTAATCGCCGTTCCCGGGTCTATTCCTAAAATTAGCACTAACTTCTCTCCCTTCGTTCTTACTATTCGACGGCTTTTATACCTTATCCTGCCATAGAATAGGCTATCAACTCCAACAAAAAAACGGCATTCCTGCCGTCAGTTTGTTGACAGTCTATTCCCTATGAAATGTTTCTTTCTCGAAAGTCTGACAACATCTCTGCCGTCTTGCTGATAGTTATTCATACTCATCAATGCTGTCCAAGGCTTCTAACAGTTCTTGCTCACTGGCAAAATTCAATTCGCCTCTTTTCACTTTCTCCTGCCATTCTGTAGGAAGACGTTCTACTCTAATGTTTAAAACCTCTAGTTGTTTTCCCGGTACTCCCACAGGGCCTTGATATATTGCCACATATTCCCCTGCAATTCCCAGGTGTCTCTTCCCCTGACATGTCTGACACAGCCCAGTCATATTTTTGAATATTGTCACATCGTTATCGCCCTGATATACGGACCATCCTTGTTCTTTCAGTTTACTGATGTTCATATCCCGGATAGGGTCATCTAAGCCGACGTCACGTGTTGCCAGATGACGGCACAGTTCAAAATATATTTGCTCTCGGACTTTGGTATCTTCAGAAAATCCTCCGACCGCCTCAGTTTTAGGAAAAAAAGCATCTAAGCTTTTTAACGGCTTTCTTTCTTTCATCCAAACACCGGAACCAACCGCCCAATACGTCAGAAAAAAGCTGGCAGCCCAGGCAATAATAAAAGTAATAATTACTCCCCGATATTTTTTTAAAAACATAAAAATCCCACCTTTTGATTATCAATTTAACCAAAAGATGGAATTAATATACTTCTCAAACTTTTATTTTTCGGTTTTATTATTCCAATTGGCTTAAAACATTTTCCGGAAAATCAAAATTGGCGTAAACATTCTGGACATCATCATGGTCTTCCAGTGATTCAATTAGCTTCATTATTATCTTTGCCTGTTCCACATCAGTAATTTCAATTGTATTCTGGGGAATCATTGTTACTTCTGCTTCTTTAGGTTCAATCCCCGCTTCGATCATCTTTTTTCTTACCTCTTCCAGCCCATCGGGTTCGGAAACTATTTCCGCCTCTCCGTCTTCTACCTGCATATCTTCCGCTCCGGCATCAAGTGCTGCCATCATCACTACCTCTTCGTCTTGATCTTCCATATCCACCATTAATCGACCTTTACGGTCAAACATCCAAGCCACACATCCCGTTTCCCCCAGGTTTCCCCCATTTCGGGAAAAAAGATAGCGAATTTCACTTGCTGTTCTATTCCTGTTGTCAGTTAATATCTCCACCAAAACGGCAACACCGGCCGGACCGTATCCTTCATAGAATAATTCTTCAAAATTATCTGCATCTGTTCCGCCTGCAGCTTTTTGGATAGCACGGTTAATATTGTCGTTGGGCATATTATTAGCTTTTGCCTTTTGAATACACAGTTTTAACCGGAAATTACCATCAGGGTCAGGACCGCCCTGCTTCGCAGCCACCATAATTTCTTTGGAAAGCTTGGTAAAAACCGCTCCTTTGGCTTCATCCTGTCTGGCCTTTTTATGCTTAATATTTGCCCATTTTGAATGACCGGACATACCGTTCCTCCTCTCTATTAGTTAAGTACGAGACCCTTGTTGCTTGTTAAAAGATTGATACAATAAAACACTAAATAATTTTAGCATAGAAAAAGTTCCGGGGAAAGTGTCAAAACCATTAACATCTCATATTATGGGTTTAGCGGTGGTTTTGGCACAAGTGATCTTTTGTGTGCCGACACCCGATGGAGTCGTTCAATAATCTCCCTGTCCTTTTCCGGGATAGATTTTCCTTCTAAAAAATCATCAATGATGTCATAAGTAGTTCCCATCTCACCTTCATCAGTCTGATTTTCCCACAGCCCTGCTGTCGGTGCTCTGTCAATAATCTCTTGAGGCACACCAAGAAAGCGTCCCCACACTCTGACATCTCTTTTTGTTAGATTAGCCAATGGTAAGAGATCCACCCCTCCATCACCGTATTTTGTGAAATATCCTGTATATAATTCTGCCGCATTATCCGTACCAACAACCAGATAGTTTAGGCGGTTAGCTATCCCATACAGCATACTCATGCGCAGGCGGGCTTTTAAATTGGCTGAAGTAGTCATTCTGCTTCCTTCGGTAGGATTATATATTTGTACCTTCTTCTCAACTTCCTTCAACATGAGTGAATGCACGTCTGAAAGGTTAATCTCCATTGCCTCAATGTTGCAGGCCGCAATCAGTTTTTCGGCATACTCCATGTCTAAAGCAACACTTTTACATGGTATCACAACCCCTAATGAATTTTCGGGGAAAGCCCTTTTAATTAAAAAAGCTACAACCGCAGAATCTATGCCTCCGGATATGCCCACCACCAATCCTCGGGCAGATGCTCCATCAACCTGCTTTCTCAACCAGTCGACAATAAAATTAATCTGTTCTTCAATTTTCCCTTTCACTGTTTCACTCTCCTTTGAAGCAAGTTCAAACATAGAAGGAAACTTTTACTAAAGCTTATCACAAAAAGATGATTATATACAACATATAGTTGCTCCCGGATTTTAGTATATTTCGGAGCTTAAATAACGTTCTCCGGTATCCGGTGCAATAGTTAACACCACTTTATCCGGAGATAAATTCTGAGCGATCCGGACAGCAGCCCACACAGCTGCCCCGGTAGAAATACCGGCAAGAACTCCTTCCTCCCGGGCAAGACGGCGTGTAGTTTCTATAGCATCATCATCGGAAACAGAAACGACCTTGTCTATTATTTCCCTGTTCAATGTTTTGGGTACGAATCCTGCCCCAATCCCCTGGATTTTATGAATTCCCGGTTTGCCACCGGATAAAACAGGCGAAGCAGCCGGTTCCACACCAACAACCTTTAACCCGAGAATTGCTTCTTTCAAACCTTGACCTGTCCCTGATAATGTACCTCCTGTTCCCACCGCAGCGACAAAAACATCCACTTTTCCTTGGGTTTGTGCTATAATCTCCCGGGCAGTAGTCTTTTTATGGACCATCGGGTTGGCAAAGTTTTCAAATTGTTGGGGCAAAAAATAGCCCTCTTCAGTGGCCATTTTATTTGCTAAATCTATGGCTCCCTGCATACCCTGTGCCGCCGGTGTCAAAATAACTTCCGCACCAAAAGCCTCGATTAATTTTTTTCTTTCCGGGCTCATATTATCCGGCATGACTACCACCATTTTATACCCTCTGGCTGCGGCAATCATAGCCAGCCCAATACCAGTATTGCCACTGGTTGGCTCAATAATTACAGATCCAGGTTTTAGTCTCCCATCCTTTTCCCCCTGTTCAATCATCCCAAGAGCAGTTCTGTCCTTGATACTTGCCCCCGGGTTAAAAAATTCTAATTTTAACAATATTGAAGCGCCGCCTGCAGCAGCAAGCCTGTTTAACCGAATTATCGGTGTCCTTCCAATTAATTCTGTAATGTTTTCTGCAATTCTCATTGATTCCAACCTCCTTATCCCCTTGATTACCCCCTATTGGGCAGGGGAACCAATTCAATATCCCCCCAGGCGGCCATCTTATCACCTTTAATCAGCAAGACTCCTTTAACCCCTGAAATTTTTTTCGCATACTGAATAGTTCCCTGAAAATCCTGCGGGGAATTAATGCGATTCCCGGCGGCAGTGGCAACGGCATCAGCCAAAAAAGTTGAATCTGCCAAAATCACAGCAGCATCGGCTCGTCCGAGACTTAAGGAAGGTCCAATCTTTCCGGATGAGGTGCAAATCCCAAGCGGGGTTTTGTGTGGATTAATCTTTATTCCTAGCTGATTACTAAAGGGAGACTCTCCGGCAAAAATCCCAATGACCCGTTGTTTTTGAGAGCTAAGGTAGATATCCCCTCCGTTTTCCACAATAACTTCGCGAGAAAACTGTTCCCCAATATATTTACCTACTAGTTCTGCAAAGGCGCCTGCTACTGCTGCCATAGGTCCAACTCCGGCTTGGTTGGCCCTTTTAGCCATCTCCCAGACGATATATGGGGCATTATGCCTGACGATATAGGGTGATAGAGTACGTCCAAACTCCGGATCACTTTTTAGATATTCTTCCAATTCATTTCGGAGCATTGTTACCTGCCGGTAAATTTTGTCCCTCATCATTTCGTTGACTTTACCCTGACTTACAGAAATAAAAATGTCCGTCTCTTTTACCGTTACTTCAAGAGTCTCCAGATCTGTGATAAGATTAGCGCGGTATTTCCGATCAACACACATATTAATTCCATCCATTCAACAGATTGACATTTTCATTTTTAGAAACGCAACTCCACTGCCTTAGCAGGACAGCTTTTCAGACACATTTCGCATACAATACATTTTTCACCGTCAAAAGAAACTTCCATGGAAGGCCTGTTCATACTCAGTGCTTGAGTAGGGCACAAGCCGGTACAAACCCCACATTGCATACATCTATCCTCCAACCAGACTACTTTTTCATCAAGGGCATCAACAGAAATACCTAAAGAATTAAGATACTCCATACCTTCCGCATACTTTTGATTTTCCCCGCTTAATTCCAATACCAGATATCCTTGTTTATGCGGGTTAATTTCCGCTTTAAGAATGTTAGGTATTAAGCCGTAATCTTTGATCAATGAATACATAATCGGTTGGTCTACTATTTTGGCATCAAACCGCAGGACAACTTTTTTTGATACAGTCATGGCTTTTCCCCCTATTTTATCACTAATGGTTTAATCTTGATGTCATCCTCTACGGAAGGCAAAAGCTGCGCTGGTTGGGTAAGATAGAATTTTCCGTTGAGAATCCACTGTTTCAAAGTTTCAGCAATCTGCCTGGCCTTAGGATAACTGGATATTGGCGCTGTCTTTACTTCTTTACCATTTATCGTAATTTTACCTGATTTTAATTGGGCATAACTTACTAATCCAAGGTTTCCCGGTTCTGCATTGGGATATGAAGTACCATAATCTACGACCGGTGCAAATATTTCTTCATCTCGCACCGTCGTAAACTCTAATATTTCTTCATTCAAAATTGGAATAGGAATCCCCACTCCAACCGCTAGGCTGGCTCCGTATCCCAAAATACTTACTCCCCGCAGAAAACCGGAGTTCATTTGCTTTAAATCACCCATTACCGCCAACGTCCCGGCCCCTCCTGTCGGCACACCCTTCTCCGTCCGTTCCTCTGATGGACTATGCTGGGTGCCATGCCAAGCTACATAGCCAGTTCCTCCGGCCAGAAAAATCCTCGTCCCAATACCGATTGTTCTATAATAGGGATCGTTCATCAATGGACTTAACTGGCCTGCGCTGGAATAGTTGGCGTTACACATATTGGGTTTTAACACACCCATGTAGGTATAAATTGTTTTTTTCGTCGTATTGATCCCGACATTATAATTTTGGTAGGCATTGCGCGGGTTAAATAAAAGTGCATTGTTCAAATCATCGATTGTAATGGTGGTCTCCAGTTTCCTTCTGGGATAACAATCAGTACCGTATGCCGTTGTTTCTAATTGGATCGGCTTTCCGGCAACCAAGTCTTCAATGACATGGCCTCCGCCATAGGAAAATGAACCTGGGTGCACTTTATTGCACGGATCATCCTCTGCCACCTCTGTTGCACCAATATATGCATCAACAGCAGCAATTCCTCCATAAGCAGGAATTCCGTTTAACCAAACCTTTTGCATCTTAATTTTCGGTTTTGAATGTCCAAAATTTAAAAATGCTCCCGAAGAACACATCGGCCCAAAAGTGCCGGTAGTAACAACATCAACTTTCGCAGCGGCTTTCTTGATCCCTTCTTTAGCTGCAATGTCAATTACCTCTTCGGCAGTCACCACTACTACCTTGCCTTTTTTAATCTTTTCGTTTATTTCTTCATATGTCTTCGTAACACTCATAATTACCCCTCCATTTTTGCCTCTAAATATTGTATTGATCCTGCTATCTAACCAATGTAATGCTAATCTTCGTCTTATCTGAATCATACAATCATAAACAAATACTTTTTAAAGAAAACTTGGCTTGCACCAAGTCCCTGACCCAGGCGGAAGCCTTAGTTGCACTTATATATCAACCTTTATAAACTTATACTTTCCGATAGTATAAAAAAAGGCGCATTCGCATGGAAGCACCCATTTTTGAAAACTAATTGACTTTATAGTCTTTCCAAAATAATTTTATGGTCAACCAATGCAAGTTCCTTTATAGAGGCCTTTATAATTTTTCTTTGGCCAAAAATATTTTCCAACATCAGCTGTCCTTCTTGAGGTATTACTCTATCTACTTTTTCCAGGTATAATTCTTCTTTTCCTTCATTTAAAATGTACGCATTAGCTTCACACATAATGCTATCCCCTCCAAATTTTTTTGATCGCAACTACTAACTTATCTATTTGATGTGGAAGCGGTTCATTTACAGCTCCTACTATTTCAATTCCATTTCGGTTTATAGGTAACAGTATTTTTCGTGCTTTACTGTGCGCAATAGCTTCAGCCATTTTCGGCGTTAACTCTCCTAACATAGAATTAACTGCCAAAACACATATAGCTCCAACAATAATGTCAACTCGTTCCGCCATAAATAAAATGGCATTTTCTCCGGTAGCTCCGTCGTTGGCTCCTGCTTTCAGCATGGCACTGGTAGCTATGGCATTTGTACCTAAGGCAATAATTTCTGCTGACTCAGGAAGGTTTTTCCTAAGCTTTTCGGTAATATGCTTTCCGATTCCGCCACCTTGCCCGTCAATTACTGCTATTCTCATGGAACCTATTCCCCTCATTGTTTCTAATCATTATATCAAAAACCATTAAGATAATAAAGAAAAATAATTCTATATTTTTTATATTAGCTTAATAAATAAGGTCAGCGTGAAAGTAATATTTCTCCAAGCTGACCTTATATTAAAATTAAATCCTGGCAACGACCTACCCTCCCAGGGACTTTCGTCCCAAGTACTATCGGCGCTGGAGAGCTTAACTGCTGTGTTCGGAATGGGAACAGGTGTGGCCTCTCCGCCATCATCACCAG
>JAQVXR010000234.1 GCA_028709045.1 Desulfitobacteriaceae bacterium
GTTACAGGCGTAGAAAGCTTTGCCCCTGCCATTAGGGATGCCCGAATGAATGCCGCAGAAAATCACCAGGAAAACTGCCAATTTATTTGCGGCCCCTGTGAAACCATTCTACCCCGACTTGATACCAACTACGATATAGCCATTCTCGATCCTCCCCGAAGTGGTTGTAAACCAGAGACTATTACATCAGTTATAAAAAAAGAGCCGGGCAAAATAATCTACGTTTCCTGCAATCCTGGAACTTTAGCCCGGGATTTGGCTATTTTTGCTAAGCACGGATATCTTCCCTCTGAGATCCAACCGGTGGATATGTTTCCGCAGACGTTTCACGTTGAGTGCTGTGTACTGCTATATCGCAAGGATTATATCGGGGAAAAGGGTAAGAAGGTTACGGTTGAGGTTGGGATGAATAAGTAAAATGAGGCATTGTAAATGGAATTACACTATGGTTAGCACCTGAACCCTTAAGTATTAGTAAAAAGTTATACAATTGGAAGGAATATGAATTTTTGTATAGAATAACACTAATGTGTTGATTATTAATTTTAAGGGTGGCGAAAAAATGAGTAAGATCAAACAAATTAAGGAAAATGAAGTTCATGTACTTAAAACTGATGGAAAAACTACTAAATGTGGATTTGATACTACCGAAAATCCAGAAAATTGGGAAAAGGTTTCGGATTCAAGTAAAGTTACTTGTGCTAAAAACGGATGCAAACAAGGCTAAAAATGAACATCCACTTATATTTAAGGGCATCTGCTGAAATGAACTGGCAGGTGCTTTTTAATATGGGCGAATATAAAAAGATTCCCTTAAAATCGGCGAGATTAACCTATACTAAAAAGCAGTTGTAGGCTTATGATAGAGGAAGTATATGGGATTGGGAATGCTAGATTAATGTCCATAAGTTATTTTATACGTTGATACGGCAGGGTTCAAAAGGCTGTAGCATAAGCGGCTTAAACTTCGGGAGGAAGCTAAATGACTTTAGAAAATATCATCCATGAATATGGTGAACAATTACATATACCTGACGCACGAGAGAAAAATACTGTGTTGAGAATGTTGACTAACTTTTTCAAGGATAACTTGAATAGTGACGTTCAACTAATATTAAATAATCTTACTGAATTCCTTGAAAAAACCGCTGATGGCATTCTGAGTTATCGAAGAGATAAGAACAAATTGAACTACTACATAAGAGACTTTTTACTGTTTTTTGGTTCACAGAACCATATCACGATTGATATCGAAACCTATTTCCCGTCTTTAAATTTCCAAGAAAAGTCTGAAAGAATGATTGAAATACTGAAATATCTTCATGAAGAGCCTAAAACACGGGAAGAGATAGCCCAGTATTTTGGGATTTCTGAAAGGGCTTTGAGTGATGATTTGAGCGAGTTGCAGAATGGCAGCTATTCGTTTCTTGGATATAACATGAAGATAAACTTAAGACGGGGAGACAACACGTATGACTCAACGATACATCCTGTTTTTCTACCGCTTAATTTGAGCGAAGTCTATACTTTGACTATTGGCTTGAAACTGACCGGCAAAGGAACTGCTTTTGAAGACGTTTTCAATTATGTTTCTGATTGCATTTATGATCAATTATCAAATTATGGACAAAAGCGTATTTTCGAGAAGGCGAAGGCAACAAATGTTCACTTCAGTGATGAGCATAAAAAAGCCTATCGATATGAGGAAGATATTCTTAATGCAAACCTGAAACAGAAAAGATCTCAAATGTTTGCCTATTATCTGAAATCAGGGGTATTGTGTGAAATAGAGTATGATATTGCAGAAGGAATCAAAACGGTGACAGGCCGAGTAGACCTTGCTAAGGATAATCGGAAGGGCTTTATCGTAAATAAATTACGGGTAACTAACCAGGGGCAAACAGAAGTCGAGATTGATCTGGATAAAGTTTTGACCATTAAGCTCGTTGAACCTCGGGATTAAAATATGAATCTCAGTTTCATTAAACCCCTCAGCGTAAACAAGTAAGATGGAACCATAATAAAAATGAGGGGGCAATGAAATGATTATTAATGAACTAAACAAACTTGAGAACTGTATTAGAAGGGGAGAATGGCAACCTGAGAAAGGTATACGGCTTTGGGGCGGTGCGGATGTAATAGTCAAGTTTAAACGTACTGATGAATTGAACGCCTGGGAATCAGATAATAATTTATCTGTTGATGCTGACGGATTAAAACAAAGTAGTAAAATTCTAATTATATCAAAACACGCAAGGCATATAAGTGCGCTGTTTTATGCCATGAAAGAGATTTTCAATGATTACCTTGATTTTGCCAATAAGTATACTTTTTATGGACGCTTAGGTAAACGAGCCAAGGCTTATATTGATAAAAAAGATGACCAAGGTGTTTTGCTGGAGATAATTGCTGAAGCCAAGTTAATAGCTAATGAGTTTGAAGGAAAACTATATTTTGCTTATGGCTCAAACATGGATGAGAGCCAAATGGCACATAGATGTCCAACGGCAAAACTGGTTGGGCAAGCATGTCTTAATGGTTATAGGTTCATTATTAATGACCGGGGTGTGGCAAGTATTATTAGAAATGACGATAGTTTTGTAGATGGCATATTGTGGAGTGTGTTCCCTGTTGATGAGGAAGCTCTTGACCATTACGAAGGGATATCTTCCAACTTCTACTTCAAAACAGAAATCACTGCAGAAAACATTCAAACGGGAGAACAATGTTCAGCAATGGTATATATAGCTTCGGACGATTCGCTTGGACAGCCATATCCAGGATATCTTGAAAGAATTATTAAAGCGGCTGACAAGTTCAGATTCGATTCCAATTATAGGATGGAACTGATAGGATGGCTGGAATAAACGATGCACATCACAACTCCTTTTGGAGTCAAGAGCGTCTGATGAGAAGTTGGTGCTTTTTGGTATGGGTAAATATGTGTAAAAGCAATTAGAATCATATATATGGTATAAATTGTATACCGACTGGTTTCAATAGAGGTATAATCAAGAGGGAAATTTGAAGCTAAAATGAAAAGATATGTTTGGATTTTAGAATAGATTAAACCGCAAAGGAGAAGCAATTGTGGCCGATAATAAAAAAGAACAAGAGCGTGCAGAACTGCACCGTACAATATGGGGTATCGCAAACGATTTAAGAGGCAGTGTAGATGGTTGGGATTTTAAGCATTATGTCTTAGGAATACTTTTTTACCGTTACATATCCGAAAATCTAACAAGCTATATCAATATGGATGAATGGGAAACAGGCGATAAAAACTTTAATTATGCCGCTTTGTCTGATAAAGATGCAGAACAGGCACGTGCTGATTTAGTGAAAACCAAAGGCTTTTTTATCTTGCCAAGTGAACTTTTTGAAAATGTGCAACGAAAAGCCGATAAAGATGAAAACCTAAATGAAACCTTAGAAAAAATCTTTAAAAATATAGAATCCTC
>JAQVXR010000045.1 GCA_028709045.1 Desulfitobacteriaceae bacterium
ACGTCTGGTTTCCCCGGTCGTAAAGATTATGGCTGTGGTTAAGTCCGACGCCTATGGTCACGGAGCAGTGGAGGTGGCTCGTGTCCTGGAAGAAACAGGAGCAGATATGCTGGCGGTCACAACAGTTGAAGAAGGAAGAGAACTTGTGCAAAACGGCATTGAACTGCCGGTGCTGGTGTTTGCCCCCCTCTTATCATGTCAGGCAAAAACCGTGTTGGATTATGGACTGGTTCCTACAATAGATAGTTTAGCTGCTTTAGAGGCATTAGCCCGTCAGGCGAGAGCGCAAGGAATAAAAGCAGCTTTTCACCTGAAAGTGGAGACCGGAATGGGAAGGAGCGGGATCATGCCTGAGGAAGTGGGTTCTTTTATCAAGAGCATCAAAAGCTTACCGTCCCTTTCCCTCCAAGGCATTTATTCCCACCTCGCTACCGCTATGGCAGAAAGAAAAGAACATGCCCAAAAACAATATCAGGTGTTTTGCCAGGTGCTGGACATGTTTCGAAAAGAAAAATGTCCCTTCGAAATTTCTCATATTGCCAACAGTGCTGCTCTTTTAGATTTAAGAGAAATGGAACTTGATATGGTCCGGGTAGGGACCCTTCTTTACGGACAGTATCCTTCACCTTATGTCAAAAGGAAACTGGATTTAAAGGATCCGTGGAAAGTTAAGGCTCGGGTTTTATCTGTGAAAAAGCTGCCTGCCGGTTCCCCGGTCGGTTACGGGCGGGACTATATTGCGAAAAAACCTTTAGAAGTAGGTGTCGTCGCAATCGGCTATGCAGACGGCTTCGGCCAGCAGCCCCATACCCGTCCTGTCAAAACATATGACTTGATCAAATCAACAGCGAAAGGACTGACCCAACTGGCTCGGCTGGTTCCCGTTAATTTTGTCCGGTGGCAAAATAAAAAAATCCCTGTGGTAGGAAGAATTGCCATGCAACTGTGTATGGTGGACGCTTCCGGGCATAATATTAAAGTGGGAGATGAGGTTAGCGTGCCTCTGCGCCGTACTTCTGCCGGAGCCAGACTACCTAGGATATTTTTTCGGGATGGCTCCGCTGTGATGGTCCGTGACATCAATGGTGCATTATTAAAGTGCACCACTAAATTCTCAAAATTTGAATAAAAATACAAATATCAGGAGGATATTACCAATTAAATGAGAATTAATTAAATGAGAATTAATTAAATGGATATCGCGTTGGGGGTGAGCTTCATGAACAGTCTGTCTGAGAAAAAGTGGTCGATTTTAATTGTTGATGACCAGTTAGGAGTACGAAGATTGCTTTTTGAAGCCCTGAAGGATGATTTTAAAGCTGTACATATGGCAGGAAGCGGAATGGAGGCCATTGAACAGGTCAAAAAACACGACCCGGACTTGGTTGTTATGGACATGAAGATGCCGCGCATGAATGGATTGGAAGTTTTGAAACACCTCAGGAAAATGGATTTCCAATGCCCGGTGATTATGATGACAGCTTACGGCGAACTGGAAATTGTCGCTCAAGCGGCTAAGATGGGTGTAAAAAAACATATCACTAAACCCTTTGATTTAAAAGAATTGCGTCAAATGATCAGCGACACTCTCAGTAAAGAAATCCTTGCCTAAAGTTAAAATACCAAGGGGGCTTAATTTGAGTTGCAGGAATTTGGTTCGCTATGGCGAAACAATTAAGACGAAGGAGTTAACCTGTAAACTGCAGTCGGTTTGGATGTCCGTTTTTATACGGGGGGTTTTGTAATGATAATTAACACCGGTACAATACTAGGTTTACGCTGCTCAAAGTGTGGTAAATTAAGTTTCCACGTTGTTTCCCTATTCGCATTTTCCGGTTCGGGCACAATCCGTCTGAATTGTGATTGTGGTGCCATTTCGGCAATAATCAGTACCACCAACAAAAAGAAGTTTTCTTTACAGGTAGACTGTAGCATGTGTGAAACAAACCATATTTATTATTATACCTTAAAAGAAATTTGGTCACCGGAAATTTTACCGCTGATTTGCCTGGAAACCGGTTTGGAGATTGGTTTCATCGGACCGAAAGCAAAAGTAAAAGAGGCTTGGTACAACCAAGAAAAGGCGATTATCGATTTGGTGGAAGATGCCGGGTTTTCTGATTTCTTTGATAACCCTGATGTTATGTACCAGGTTTTAGAATATTTAAATACTATTTCTGAAAAAGGACAATTAGAATGCCGGTGTGGCAATACCAATATAGACTTGGAGATCCTCCCGGACCGCTTGGAGCTGGGATGTGGCGATTGTGGCGCTCGGGGAGTTATCTTTGCGGAAACAAAAGCAGATCTTTTGGCATTAAAACAGCTAAATAAAATTCAACTGTCGGATCAGGGGTTTATTTTAAAAAAAATGGATAAACCTAAAAAACCAAGAAAGCAATCCAAGAAATAAATAAGAGGACGGTGTCTCATAAATGCCTTTAGTTCCAGTTAAAGATTTATTATTAAAAGCGGAAGCGGGCGGGTATGCAGTTGGAGCATTTAACTGCAATAACATGGAAATTGTCCAAGCCATTGTAGATGCGGCAGAAGCGGAAAATTCTCCGGTAATCATGCAGGCAAGCCAAGGAGCAATCAAATACGCCGGTTTGGATTATATTATGGCTCTTGCCAAAACGGCGGCGGATAAGGCAAGTGTTCCTGTAGCGATGCACCTGGATCACGGCACCAGTTTTGCCCAGGTAATGCAGTGCATCAGATACGGATTCTCTTCGGTGATGATTGACGGTTCAAAACTCCCCCTGGAAGAAAATATTGATATTACCAAGCGGGTGATTGATGTTGCCCGGGCGGTGGGCGTATCTGTAGAAGCGGAATTAGGTAAAATAGGTGGTACCGAAGACGACATAACCGTAGACGAGCGAGAAGCCCTTTTTACCGATCCTGAGGAAGCCCGGATTTTTGCAGAAGCAACCGATGTTGATGCATTGGCTGTGGCGATCGGTACTGCCCATGGACAGTATAAGGGCGAACCTAAATTGGACTTTGCCCGGCTGAAAAAAATAAAGAGCCTTGTGAAAGTTCCCATTGTACTGCACGGGTCTTCCGGAGTTCCCGATGAAGCCATTCAAGAGGCGATCAGACTTGGGGTGAGGAAGATCAATATTGATACAAATATCCGGGAAGCTTTTGTCCGGGGAGTACGGGAAATAATTGCCCAAAGCCCTAACGAAATTGATCCCAGAAAGATTTTGGGGCCGGCTAAAAAAGCAATGACCGAATTGATTCAGGAAAAAATCAGACTGTTTGGGAGTTCTGGGAAAGCATAAATAAAGAGCAGGTCCTCCTGCTCTTTTCTGTTGGGCCTTACTGTCAGCGTTGGTAAAAAAAACAAGACGGATTTTTAGCTTTTGTGTAGAAACTAGATAAACAGAGTTCTTATCTCTCTATTAAAAGAAGAGTGAGTCTTAGAACTGTTGGCTAGCTGATAAAAGATAGTACGAGAACTAAAATTCCGGAGGTGTCTTGATGGAAATTTTTATTGACAGCGCCAATATTGCTGAAATAAAAGAAGTTCATGCATTAGGGGTTGTTTCCGGTGTCACCACCAACCCGTCTTTGATTGCTAAAGAAGGGAGGAATTTTCAGCAGGTGGTAAAAGAAATAACTGCTATTGTGGATGGGCCGATTAGTGCCGAGGTTATTTCTTTAGAGAGTAACGGTATGATAGAGGAAGCCCGGGAACTGGTGAAGATCCACCCTAATATTGTCATCAAAATCCCTATGTGCGGGGAAGGACTAAAGGCAACAAAAGTATTAAGCAATGAGAAAATAAAAGTAAACATGACGTTGATTTTTTCTGCCAATCAAGCACTTCTTGCAGCAAAGGCAGGTGCTGCTTTTGTCAGTCCATTTGTAGGGAGGCTGGATGATGCCGGGCAGGAAGGGATGAAACTGATAGAAGAAATTGTCGCGGTATTTGAAAACTATAGTATACCGACCAAGATCATTGCAGCCAGTATCCGGCATCCCATGCATGTTACCCAAGCAGCTCTTTTGGGGGCGGACATTGCGACAGTTCCTTATAAAATAATTATGCAGATGATAAAACATCCCCTGACTGATATAGGAATAAAAAGGTTTTTAGCGGACTGGGAAACAGTAAAGAACAAATAGATTTCTAATCGTTATCCAGGGGAACTGTTAGCTATCGGATAAATAGGCTTTTGCGGTAATATTAAATTAATAATTTTTTAGATAAACAAAAGGGAGAAGAGGAATTAAAGATGGAAAGAGAGTTAACATTAGAATTTGTACGGGTTACAGAAGCGGCAGCTTTGGCATCTGCTCGCTGGATGGGTAGAGGAGATAAAATAGCCGCCGATGATGCTGCCGTTCGGGCGATGCGGGCTGTTTTTGATACGATATCTATGGATGGCACGGTAGTAATCGGCGAGGGTGAGTTGGACGAAGCCCCCATGCTTTATATTGGGGAAAAGGTGGGAAACGGGTCCCTGCCTAGGCTGGATGTCGCTGTTGATCCCTTAGAAGGGACGAACCTGGTTGCCAAAGGGGGAAACGGGGCCATAGCCGTTCTTGCTGTAGCGGAAGCAGGTTGCCTTCTCCACGCCCCGGATATGTACATGAACAAAATTGCCGTTGGGCCGTGGGCTAAAGGGAAAATAGATCTGGATGCCTCAGTAAGTGATAATCTGAAAGCTGTCGCCGCTTCCTTAAAAAAATCAGTCCATGATTTAACGGTGGTTATTTTAGACAGGGAACGTCATGAAAAGATCATTAATGAAGCGCGAGACTGCGGAGCCAGAATCAAGCTGATTTCCGACGGGGATGTTTCTCCTGCTGTAGCTGCGGCAGTGGCGGGCTCGGGAGTAGACATTATGATGGGCATCGGGGGAGCGCCGGAAGGGGTTTTAGCTGCTGCGGCATTAAAGTGTCTAGGAGGAGAAATGCAAGGCCGGTTGGTTCCTTCTAATGAAGAAGAATATAACCGCTCCTTGAAAATGGGAATTGGTAGCGTTGATAAACTGCTTACTATGAATGACCTGGTTGGAGACGGAGATGTTATTTTCAGCGCTACCGGAATAACTGATGGTAGCTTGTTAAAAGGGGTAGTTTTCAATGGTACGGGCGCTTGCACCCACACATTAGTAATGCGAGCAAAAACAGGCACCATCAGGTTTGTCGAAGCCACTCATATATTCGCTAAAAAACCTTTGATTGAAAAGATTAATGTGGGCGATGATTAATTGACTTAGCAGGACTGCTGGTATATACTAATTCTAGGGAAAGCCTGCCTGCTTCGCTAAGGGGAGGCTTTTTCTATCCACATCTTTTGCTGCACTGCTTTATTGCCAATCTCTTATCTTTTCCTCTGAACAATCGCAGTGTGCTTTCCGGATGTTTTACAATCAAACTAATGGTTAGAACAAGCAAAGGGAGACGTTTGCTAAATGAATTTCTGGCGCTGGCTTCGATTAAAAGCTTTGAGATTAATGCGCTTGAAGGGTGACCCGACTTTAATTGCCAAGGGAATTGCCATCGGTGTTAGTGTGGACTTTTTACCTACATTTGGATTTGGCGCTGTTTTGGCTTATCTTTTTGCCAGGTTACTACGGGTGAACCGTTTTGCTACTGTAATTACATCACTGGCGCTCACATGGATGATTATTCCTTTTTACGGAGCTAATATTATTGTCGGCAGGCTCTTTATCAAGGGAATTCCCTCTGATGCTTCCATATCGGATATTGGATTTTTTAATTTAGCAGCGATTAAGAATTTGGGCAGTGCCTTTTTCTTGGGAAGCATTATCAATGCGGTTACTGCCGGTGTGATTACTTATTATTTATCCCTTCTTTTAATTAAAATGCACCGGGTGAGGAAAAAAAATCAGATGGTCGGACGGAGGGCTGTTGAAAGCCCAAACAATGATTGATTAAAGGAGGTTAATATGTCTGTTGCGGATTTGGAATCCAAAACCATGGCCGAGCTTTATAAGATTGGCCGGGAATTGGAGATTCCGCGTTATTACCAACTGCTCAAAAAAGAGTTGATTTTACAAATTGTTAAAACCAAGACAGAAAAAGACGGGTTGATTTTTGCCAAAGGTATTTTGGAAAGAATGCCGGACGGGTATGGGTTTCTCCGCCCGGTGGGTTATCTGCCCAGCTCGGAGGATATGTATGTTTCTCCTTCCCAAATTCGTAAATTTGATTTAAGGACGGGAGATTGTGTTGCAGGCCAGGTGCGAAAGCCGAAAGATTCGGAAAAATATTATGCTCTCCTGCGTGTGGAATCAGTAAATAATGTGGTACCTGAGCTCTCCTCTGAACGTTCTCACTTCGAAGGACTCACCCCCATTTATCCCGAGGAGCGAATTACTTTGGAAACCGGTGAGGAAGATATGGCCACCCGCATGATGGATTTGATCGCTCCATTGGGAAAGGGCCAGCGCGGTTTGATTTTAGCCCCGCCTAAAGCAGGAAAGACTACCCTCATAAAAAAGATTGCCAACAGCATCAGTCGAAACTATCCCGATATAAAATTAATGATTTTATTAATTGACGAACGGCCCGAAGAAGTGACCGACATCCAGCGTTCAGTTAAAGCTGAAGTGGTCAGTTCTACTTTTGACGAATTGCCGGACAACCATGTTAAAGTAGCTGATATGGTTTTGGAAAGGGCAAAACGTCTGGTGGAACATAAACAGGATGTTGTCATTCTTCTGGACAGCATCACACGCTTGGCCCGGGCCAACAACCTGGTGATCCCTCCCAGCGGGAGGACTTTGTCAGGTGGATTGGATCCAATTTCTTTACATAAACCAAAGAGATTTTTTGGTGCTGCTCGGAAGGTGGAAGAGGGAGGAAGCCTGACTATTCTTGCGACAGCCCTGGTGGAAACAGGCAGTCGGATGGATGACGTGATTTTTGAAGAGTTTAAGGGGACAGGCAATATGGAACTGGTTTTGGACAGGCGACTGGCTGAAAGAAGACTGTTTCCTGCTATTGATGTGAAAAAGTCAGGTACGAGAAGAGAGGACCTTTTATTAATCAAGGAAGAAATTGAGTTGATGTGGAATTTTCGCCGCATTACTGCTTCCATGAATAACGGAGAGGTCACAGAAATGCTGATCGATGCTTTGGAAAAAACGAAAACCAATGCAGA
Source organism: Desulfitobacteriaceae bacterium (assembly GCA_028709045.1). Classification (GTDB taxonomy): domain Bacteria; phylum Bacillota; class Dehalobacteriia; order Dehalobacteriales; family Dehalobacteriaceae; genus JAQVXR01. The sequence continues at coordinate 7,148 of JAQVXR010000045.1, forward strand.
TCTTCTTCGGGCGCTTCCCAGCCTGTTTCCGTCTCAGTGAAAATACGAGCTGATGGAATCAGGAAGGTAAATCGGTAGACGCGACCGCCTTTTATCCGATAGATAACAGTTCTAAGAACTCTGTTTATGTATATTTTTCCAACTTTTTGTCAAAAATGTTTTTAAGTGGTTTAAGGAAGGAGTTGGAAAGATGAAAAAAAGCTCAAAAAATTTTGTGCCGATTTTAATCCTAACCACCATTATTAGTATTACGATAATGCAGCCTTATTGTGGCTATGCCGCAGCCCCTGGCTCCCACAGGATAGAATATTTGGCAAAACCGGGGGACACAGTAAAAAATGTCTCAAGCAGGTATGGGCTGGATGCTGAGCTGGTTGCCGCGATGAACAACTTAAGTCCGGGAGCGGGGCTTGGTCAGGGACAACGTGTTTTCCTGCCTCGGGAACCGGAAATGACTTATAGCTTACAAAGAGGGGATACGCTCTGGGATATTGCTAAAAAGTACCGGGTAAATGTCAACTTGCTGATAGCATATAATGATATTTCTCAGCCAAACCGGATGCAGATCGGAACAAAAATTCGCATTCCGGTCAGGACAGACGAAGAAGAAAAGGTTGTTTTAGCCCTTGCCATGGCTAAACCCGATCTTTCTTCCCGTGGGGAGGACGAATTATTTTTACCGGTAACCGGGGTGATTAGTTCTCATTTTGGCTGGCGCAAGGGCGCTTTCCATCACGGTACTGATTTTGCGGCTGCCACCGGAACACCGATCAAAGCGGCTAAAGCCGGCAGTGTATCTTTTGTTGGTTGGCGTTCTGTTTACGGACAGACAATAATGATTGAGCACGGACAGGATCTAAAAACTGTTTATGCCCATGCGTCCAAAATTTTGGTCAAAAAAGGACAGCAAGTCAGGAAGGGACAAATAATCGGTGAAGTGGGGAGTACAGGACGTTCCACAGGGCCGCATCTTCATTTTGAAGTGCGCGTTAAAGGGGAAGCGGTTAATCCGATCCGCTATTTGCCCGGGTTGTAATCGGAAGAGTTGACAACTTCCCACAGATTGGGATAGAGTAAAAGGCGTACCAACGCCTTTTACTCATTTTTGGGGAAGTTTAACTAAGGTTAATGTGATGGGAGTGACGCTAGTGCCCAACATGCTCTTTGCCCGTCCCAACGGTGAACTGCTGGATATTCCTGATATTAAAATGGCTGGAAGAAGCGGGGACAGCTTTCTCGAACCATTGGAAGAGGAACTGATTCCCCTGCCGGAAGGTGCCTCACTTACGGCTGTGCCCTATCGTTACCCTGTGGGGATCGGTCGAAAAAACGGTGAGTTTTTAAGGATTACCACAAATCCTTACCGGAGAAATAAAGAAGAAGTATGGGCAGTAGGGGCGCTTTTGCCCCAGGGTTTTACCAGGACTCTTCTCCCTGCTTTTTCCGGGGATAGGGAAAAGCCGATTCCTCTTTTTGGTTACACGGCTGTCGGGGTGAGAAACGGGCGGTTTATTGTGGGGGCCTGTCAGACAGACCAACACCGTCTTTGGAATCCCGTCAATTATAATACCAAAGAATTAGCATTATTAGTTGAAGAAAAAACTAAAGCTTTTCCCCAAAACCGTTTGTTAAGACAGCTGGGAAAATGTGCATTGGAATACGGGTGCTTTACCGCCCAGAATATTTTTTATAAACGGTGGGAAGGGGGAATTCCTGTTTCTCCGTCCTGTAATGCTCGGTGTATTGGCTGCATTTCCTCTCAGCCTGCAGAGTGTTGTCCTTCACCCCAAGGTCGGCTGGAGTTTGTCCCTACTCTCCAAGAAGTAACGGAGATCGCCATTCCTCATTTAGCCGGGGGCGAAGATGCTATTATCAGCTTTGGGCAAGGATGCGAGGGAGAACCTTCTTTGCAAGGGGAATTGATTGCTGCAAGTATTCAAAAAATACGGCAAACGGTGGATCGGGGCACTATCAACATTAATACCAACGGGGGAGATACCGAGAAGCTAAAAATAATTGTTGATGCCGGGATCGATGCCATCAGGCTGAGCATGATCAGTGCCGATCCGGAAATCTACCGGGCTTATCACCGCCCCCAAGGTTACACCTTAGATAATGTTCGGGATTCTCTTAAATACGCTGTGGCAGCGGGAGTGTATGTTTCCCTGAATTTGCTGCATTTCCCCGGGGTAACCGACGATGCTTCCCAGATTGAGGCATTGATCGGGATTATAAAGGAGACGGGAGTGCAAAAAATCCAGCTGAGAAATTTGAATATTGATCCGGATGTTTTTTTGAAGATTATTCCCGAGCACTTTGATAGCCCATTGGGTGTTCCCCAAATGATTTCCCTTTTCAAAGAGGAAATTCCTTGGCTGGAAATAGGCAATTACTCCCGACCGGTAGTATAAAAAGGCCGTTTCCCGGCAATTTTAGTTTACAAGATGGAAGCTATGTGCTATAATATTGCACGTTGATATGTAAAGAAGTTAGCTTGGAAAAGAGGTGACGGCATGAAAGAAGGTATCCATCCTAAGTACCAGGAGGCAGAAGTGACTTGCGCTTGCGGCCATAAATTTACCACAGGTTCTACAAAAAAGAATATTAAAATAGAAGTTTGTTCTCAGTGTCACCCATTCTATACAGGGAGCAAGAGGTTGCTTGTGGAACAAGGCGGCCGTGTGGATAAATTCAAGAAAAAGTACGGTATTGGTGGTTAAACGCAGAGCAGAGTGCTCTGCTTTTTTGTTCTGTACATGTACCTGTATCTTGTGTCTTGACCCGGGTTTCTAGTATAATGTTTTCAGATAGAAAGAAGGTGGGTTAAAATGGGGAAACCATTTCAATATGGCGGACAGGCGGTAATTGAAGGCGTAATGATGCTGGGTTCCGGGGGCAGTGCCATTGCCGTGCGCAAGCCGTCACATGAAATCGTTGTGCAGCAATCCACTCGGGTTCCTTTTCGGGAGAGGTTCCCGATATTAAAATGGCCTCTGGTCCGCGGGTGTGTGTCATTATTTGAATCGCTGGTTATAGGTATGCAGGCAATTACCTGGTCTGCCAGCCAAGTGGGAGAATCAGAAGAGGAAAAATTAAAGCCCTGGGAACTGATATTAACCATATTGGTTGCGGTTGGTTTAGGTATTGGACTTTTTATAATTGTCCCTGTTTTTTTTGCGTCCTTTTCACTTCCTTATATCGGACAGTTTGGCCGTAGCGCTTTAGAAGGCCTGATTAGAATGGCAATATTTTTGGGTTATATTATTGCTATTAGCAGAATGAAAGATATCCAGCGCATTTTTGCTTATCATGGAGCGGAGCACAAGACTATTTTAACATTTGAAGCGGGAGAGGAACTGACTCCGGATAATGCCAATAAATACAGTACCATTCATCCCCGCTGTGGAACCAGCTTTATTTTGATGGTGATGCTTTTAATGATTTTTGTTTTTACTTTTGTAGGCCGGACAGATGTTTTTCTGCGCATCTTAATTAAGATTGCCATGATGCCGGTGGTGGCAGGATTAGCTTATGAGCTGATCAAGTTTTCCGGCAAGCATCCTAATTCACGTTTGGTGCAGGTATTGGTTGCTCCCGGTTTATGGTTGCAAAAGCTAACCACGAGAGAACCGGATAAAGAACAACTGGAGGTTGCCATCACAGCCTTGAAAGCGGTGCTACCCAAAGAGCAAGTATTATAAGCAGAGTTCTTATCTCCCTCTTAAAAGAAGAGGGAGTCTTAGAACTGTTAGCTATCGGATAAAAATAGAGAATGTTGTTTATGAGGTGAAATTATGTTTGACAAGCTGCAGGCACTGGAAGACAGATATGAGGAACTGTCCCAAAAGGTATCTGATCCGGAAGTTATTGCCGACCAGAACGAATGGAAAAAACTGGTAAAGGCTCATGCGGACATGGAGGATGTAGTTCATATTTTTCGAGAATATAAAAAGGCCCAGGAGGAGTTTGAAGAGGCCCAGCAGATGCTGAAGGAAACCTTGGATGACGATTTCCGGGAACTTGTTGAAATAGAAATCGAAGAATTAAAAGAAAAGCTGGAAGAAATGAACGGGGAATTAAAAATCCTCCTTCTCCCTAAAGACCCTAACGATGAAAAGAACGTAATTGTAGAAATCCGTGCCGGCACCGGTGGGGATGAGGCTGGGCTTTTTGCCGGTGATTTATTTAAAATGTACAGTCGCTATGCGGAAAAAAGAGGTTGGCGTCTCGAGATGCTGGATGCCCACTTTACCGATTTAGGCGGCTTTAAAGAAGTGATTTTTTTGATTGAGGGGAAAGGAGCCTTCAGCCGGCTTAAGTTCGAAAGCGGTGTGCACCGAGTGCAGAGGGTTCCCGACACGGAAGGAAGCGGGCGGATTCATACTTCCGCGGCCACAGTGGCGGTCTTGCCGGAAGCCGAAGAGGTGGAAGTGGATATTAACCCTAATGACATCAGGGTTGATGTTTTTTGTGCCAGCGGCCACGGAGGCCAATCGGTCAACACCACCCAGTCGGCGGTGCGCATTACTCACCTGCCTTCCGGTTTGGTGGTTTCCTGTCAAGATGAAAAGTCCCAAATCAAAAATAAGGACAAAGCAATGAAGGTTTTAAGAGCGCGCCTTTTAGAAAAATACCAGCAAGAACAGCACGGGGAAGTGGCCAGTGTGCGAAAAACCATGGTAGGTTCAGGTGACCGCTCAGAACGTATTCGCACCTATAATTTTCCTCAAGGCCGGGTAACTGATCATCGCATCGGTCTCACCCTGCATAAACTGGAATGGATTTTGGAAGGCAATATTGATGAAATCATTGATGCTTTGGTTACCACCGATCAGGCAGAAAAACTAAAGAAGGTTGACTAAAAGGTGAATGCTTCATGTGCCCAAATAATTGCTCGGGCAGAAAAAGAATTGGCTGCTGCCGAGATAAAAAGTGCCCGGATGGAGGCGGCGATTCTTCTCGCCTACAGCTTAGGGATCGAATATAAACAATTGCTTACCCGGTTAACGGAACCGATACCCCAAGAGGCGAAGGATAAATTCTATCACCTTCTCAAACGGCGCACTGAGCACTATCCTTTACAGTATCTCACCGGGAACCAGGAATTCATGTCCTTAAAGTTTGAGGTCAATGAAAATGTACTTATCCCTCGCTGGGATACGGAACGTATGGTGGAACTGGTGCTGGAAAAGCTGGCGGGATATGCCCAACCTCAGGTGGTGGATGTGGGGACGGGAAGCGGTGCAATTATCATCAGCCTGGCGAAGTTTTTCCCCCAGGGAAAGTTTTATGCCGTGGACATCTCTTGCCCTGCTTTAAAAGTGGCCGTTAAGAATGCCCGGTTGCACGTAGTGGAGGAGAGAATTACTTTTATTGAGGGGGATTTGCTTAGCCCTTTTTTATCCCCGGAGAAAGTGACGTCTCTTGTTCCGGGAACCTATTGCCCTCTGGTATCTGAGGGAAACAAGTTTGATTTTGTTATATCCAACCCGCCATATATTCCCAAAGAAGAAATCAACAATTTGCCGGCGGATGTCAGGCAGGAACCCTCTCTGGCTTTAGACGGAGGGGAGGACGGGCTTGATCTTTACCGCCGTTTGATTCCTCAGGCAAGCCGGGTATTACGCCCCGGCGGGCATTTGTTTTTGGAAATCGGTTATCATCAAGCTGAAACAGTGGTTTTCCTCTGCCAAAGTAACGGGTTTAGCGGGACAAGGGTTTTTCAGGATTATGCAGGGCAAGATAGGATGGTTTACGGCTGGTTTCAGGGGTGACGTGATGGAAGGAAAAGAACTGCAAAAATCCGGTGAGAAGAAAAATTTAATTTGGAACCTTTTTTGGACATTTTGCAAAATCGGCGCATTTACTATTGGCGGCGGTTATGTCATGCTACCCTTAATAGAAAATGCTATTGTCCGGGAGAAGAAATGGCTGGAGTCTGAAGATTATTTGGATATGATCGCTGTATCCCAGGCTGCTCCCGGCGTGATTGCCGTCAATGCCGCAGTTTCCGTTGGGTATCGGATCGCAGGTTTATCTGGTGCTGTTGCCGCTACTATCGGGGCTGCCTTGCCGTCGTTTTTGATTATTCTGGTTGTCGCCCGTTTCTTTTTATTGTTTCAGGGCAATAGATATGTAGAAGCATTTTTCCTGGGAGCTCGGCCCGCTGTTGTTGTCCTTTTAATATTTGCTGCTTATAATATGGGGAAAAAAGCAGTCCGGGATAAAGCGGGACTTGTTGTTTTACTCCTCGGTCTCTTAGGACTTCTTTTTCTGGAACTCCATCCCATTATTGCCATTATTGGGGCAGGCCTCTTTGGTGCCCTTTATTATCGAGATTAGGGGAAGAGAAAAATACCGGTATACCGTTTAATGAGTCAATAGCGGGAGCTGAAATGTGCGATGATTCTTACCCAATTATATATGACATTTTTTAAAATAGGCCTCTTTTCTTTTGGTGGAGGTTACGCTATGATTCCCCTTATGGAAAAAGAGGTAGTACGCCTGCATAGCTGGCTTTCCTTATCCCAGATGGCTGATGTCATAGCCGTTTCCCAGATGACTCCCGGCCCCATCGCCATTAATCTGGCCACCTTTGTCGGGTTCAAAACAGCGGGATTATGGGGGGCGGTTTGGGCAACACTTGGGGTAGTTACCCCTTCCTTTTTAATTGTTTTGTTGATTGCCAAGTTCTATGCCAAATTTCAGAAACTGCAGGTGGTCCAAAGGGTTTTTCGCGGAGTGCGCCCCATGGTGGTGGCTTTGATTGGTGGGGCGGGTTTTTTTATTGCTCAATCCAGTGTGTTTGATTTCAAGACAGCTCTTTTCGTGCTCTTTTCCGTGATCCTGATCAAAGTTTTCAAGTTTTCCGTACTTACCGTTATCTTTCTCTCTGGAATGCTGGGCGTGGTATTATTTGCTGTTTTTTAGTTTTAAGACTGGTCAAGGTTTTTGCAAAATAATGGGAGACATGCTATAATTACTAAATATATCTAGTCCGGGTAATCCAAAGACAAACAAACGGTTCAGGCCGGGTAGCAGGCAGCTGGAGACCCGGGGATTGCTTTGCTTGATT
>JAQVXR010000235.1 GCA_028709045.1 Desulfitobacteriaceae bacterium
GGCTTCGAGAAAATCACACTAAAAATCCTTGCTGGGTTTCTCAGTGCAGTTGTCATTGAAAGTGCAGTCCGCGCATTCTTTATTACAGGGTTCAATATGAATTAAAACCTGAGAAGAAGGGAAAAGCTTCTTAATCTTAGCTTCAATGTGATCACATAATTCGTGTACTTCTTGAACCGGCTTGCTGTGGGGGACCACCAGATGTAGGTCTATATGCCGTTCAGAACCTGCTTTGCGTGAGCGGAAATTATGATAATTGATAAAGCTGTCGCTGTAGGTTTTTATTATGTTTACAATAGCCTGTTCCTCTGCATCAGGCAGTTTGGTATCAAGTAACGGGGAAAAAGCTTCTTTTGTTAAGTCGAAAGAGGCTTTAATAATTAATATGGCGACTGCGACGGCAAAAAGAGGATCCAGCATTTGGATACCCGTTATTTTAATGAGAATTAGTCCCGCCATGATGCCTACAGATGTAATAACATCAGTGGAAAGGTGCATGGCATCGGCTTTTAAGGCAATTGAATCAGTTTTTTCGGCGACCTGGAAGAGATACCGGGCAACAAAAAAATTGACAAGGGAGGCAAATGCCATTACCAGAATCCCCAGATGAATTGATTCGATCTCAACTCCTTGAACAAATTTTTTATAAGCTTCTATGATGATCCACACAGCTGCTACTAGAATTAGCAGAGCCTCAATTACCCCGGATACATTTTCAATTTTTCCATGCCCAAATTGATGCTGTTCATCAGCCGGCTGGGCAGCTCGCTTGACTGAGAAAAAAGCAATTAATGCCGCAATCAAGTCAAGGCCGGAATGAATCGCTTCTGAAAGGACACTTACCGAACCCATCAAAATACCTACTGAAAGCTTTAAAACTACCAATATGCTGTTACTAATGACAGAAACCTGCGCGGCCTTTACTCTGGTATCCATTTATTTATCCTCCCTGCAAGAACTCCCCGGATATAAAAAAACGCCTGGAGACTTCTTAGTTATAGTCCCGCAGGTGTTTAAACCCTGCTGCCCGTAAAGGCCCGGCACGATTGCCTGATCAATTAATTTTATTCTAACCTAACATGAAAAAGAATGTCAAGGTGGTGCCAATTAAATCCAGGTAAAACCCCACAATAAACCTAAATAAATTGTTACCACCGGGATACTTTCCGATAGTATAAAAAAGGGTGCCGGAAAAATGTGTGGCACCCCAGAGTGTTTAATATGTTCCCAAAAACTGTGCTAATAGGCTTATTACCATTTTAATATTGGGTTTTTGGTCTATTGTTTTTTCTTCCCGCCTGTTTTCAGTAGTTAAGCCATTCATGTAACAAGATTATTTATCTCCTGGTAATAAGTTTATTCTTTTCTAAATGAAATTTTCAAAGTTACCGGGCAAATACGTGATTGCCAATCCTCGCAACAATTGGCCGGGAATTTAAAAATCTATTATTGGGGGATTTAGCCGGATTCCAATAATACAGGGCACCGTTTGAGGGATCCCAACCGCTCATAGCATTTTCAGCAGCTTTAATTGCTGTCGTACTGGGACTTAGGTTAATCTGCCCGTCATTTATGACTGAAAACTCATTTTTCTGATAGATTACTCCGGATAAGGTATTAGGAAACAAAGAGCTTTTTATCCTGTTTAACACCACAGCTCCTACTGCTACCTGACCTTCATAAGGTTCCCCCCGGGATTCGCCGTTAATCAGTCGGGCTAAAAGCAAAACTTCACTTCTGGAATAATTGCTTCCGCTCCGAGAAGCAGTAACGGATGCAGTACGTGTCCCGGTTGTTGCAGCTGCTCCGCTTCCTCCGGTAATCAACAGCTTTTGTCCCGGGTAGATGGTATTGCCGGTTAAACCGTTAAGGGACTTAATTGAAGCTACTGATAAACCGAATTTTTGAGAGAGCAGGTATAATGTGTCACCGGGTTTTACTGTGTATGAGGGGACATTCAGGGCTTGTCCCGGATAGATGCTCGTTGATTTTAATCCGTTCAGTTTAATAAGGTTATCAACAGAGGTACTAAATAAACGGCTGATAGTATAAAGGCTGTCGCCGGATTTTACTATATACTTACCGCTCTGAGTCGGGATATAAAGGGCTTGTCCCGGGTAGATACTTGTTGAAGATAACCCGTTGCTTTTCATAATGTTGTCCACATTGGAGTGATACTGGCGGCTAATCAAGTACAGAGTATCTCCCGGTTGAACTATGTACTGTGCTGCTAATGCTTGTCCTGTCCCCACTAATAAAAATAAGCAGACAAGCAATGATATCAACATTTTTTTCTGATACTGCAATGGATAATGACCTCCTCTTTTTAATCGGCCGAGCGGGTCTTTTATGAAAAAAGGCGGGCATTAATATTATACTGGTAACCAAGGTTTGATTTCATTAGGCGTCTGATACCAATAACTCCATAATATGGTTACGACTTTGAACTAACTCCTAACCCCTATCATCACAAAACAGTGATTACTTTTCCTACCGGTTGTCCTTGGTAAAAATCTTTTAAGATATCAAAACGACGCTGGGGGTGATAACCCCAATAAGAGATACCCTTATCGGAACGGTGTCTGGCCGTTCCGGATAATACGCACAGAGCGTCGATACAGTCCCCAATGATTGTCTGTGCCATCATAGAAGTATGATACGGAGAGCGGTCGGGAGAGCCAAGTTGCTGGTGACCAATGGCAGCAACGACCTCAATATGTAAACCTTTTTTTCCGGCCAGAGCCAGTTCTGCGGGGGGGATTGCCAGTTCTTCAATGGTTAGTTCCTCCAATAATTTTTTGGATATTCCGTGAGGTCCATGAGAAGGAGTTGCCAGACCCAATTTATGGAAAATTCCCATCTTTCGATTAAGAATTTCCCGGTAGCCGAGAACTTTTTTTGCCAGTGAATGGCGCCGGTAAATAAACGGATAGCAATTTATGAGAGCACAGTCCACTCCCGAGTTTAAAGCCAAAATAATTTGTTTTAAAGGTTGGTGCAGGTCTCCGGTCATATCCCCGTCTACAAAAATAACTCCTGTTGCCCCGGCTTTATATGCAAAATATGCGCCTACCGCACGTGGGATGTCAACCCCTAGCGGGTCTTTAAAAAGCAAAACATGAATCCTTGAGGAGGGAACGGCAAAACAGGCCTGCAAGGTTTCATCTTCAGAGCCGTTGACAACCGGGATTATTAAATCAAACGGTAATTTTAAAAGACCGTTAATCACGTGGGCGACTCCTGCTTCTTCATTGCAGGCCGGAATTACAGCAGCGAGCATTTTTTTCCCTCCACATTCCATTAATATTATATGGATGGTGTTGACAGTTGGAGACTAAATTAACACTAATCGATTGTTTGATTCATAAAATATATAGGTTAGAAAGGGGGATGAGGATGGGG
>JAQVXR010000046.1 GCA_028709045.1 Desulfitobacteriaceae bacterium
ATCATTTGTTAGAATATTCTCTTTATTTTAATAAATTCCTTCCGACTTTTCTTAAAATTGTAAAATTTTTGAATTTATTTTAAATATTGGATTAAATATTTTGTCAATATTGGTAATAGTACTAACGGACGTGGTCAAGTTAAACTTCTTGGCAAAAAAACTTGGCTTGTGCCAAGTCTCAGACGCAGGCGGAAGCCTTAGTTGCACTTATACTATCAACCTTAAACTTATACTTTCTGATAGTACAATAAAAAAAGCGCAATAATCTGCGCTTGGTTCTAAATATCGAAAAGGGTATTAAAGTTTCCCTTTCTTGATAGTTAGATAATTATTTATTCTATGCATGGGGTAAATCCCACACCAATAAGAAATAAGCGATGTCAAGAACCTTGATCAACTTATTACTAACGCCAGTCGGCCAAATATTTCTCCTGTTCCTCGGTAAGTTCATCTATTTTTTTATTCAGAGTATGCAATTTCATCAAGGCCACTTTCCGGTCAATCTCCTGGGGAACGTCATATACCCTCTTTTCTAATTGACTGCGGTGTTCCAAAAGATATTTCAGGGACAATGCCTGGAGGGCAAAAGTCATATCCATGATTTCCGCCGGGTGCCCATCTCCCGCAGCAAGATTGACCAACCGTCCTCCGGCAAGAAGATAAACCCTTCTCCCATCCGGGAAGAGGTATTCCTCAATATTTTTACGAACAACTCGTTTGGAAGCGGCAAGTTCATTTAAATCAGGTTTTGAGACTTCCACGTCGAAATGTCCGGCATTAGCCAAAACAGCCTTATCTTTGATCCGCGACAAGTGTTCTTTCCTAATCACATTAACATTGCCTGTCACTGTAATAAAAAAATCACCATGGGGGGCAGCCTCTTCCATCGTCATAACCTGAAATCCGTCCATAAAAGCTTCGACAGCTTTAATCGGGTCAATCTCCGTCACAATAACCCGAGCACCTAATCCTTTGGCACGCATCGCCACACCTTTTCCGCACCAGCCATAGCCGGCAACAACAACTGTTTTTCCGGCGACAACCAGATTGGTCGTCCGATTAATACCATTCCACACCGACTGCCCAGTCCCATACCGGTTATCAAAAAGATATTTACAATAAGCATCATTTACCGCAATCATAGGAAACTGCAGGGCACCGCTCTTTTCCATGGACCTGAGCCTGAGAATACCTGTGGTTGTTTCTTCACAGCCGCCGATAATATTTTTAACCTGAGCACCACGCTCCCCATGAAGAGTAGACACTAAATCTCCCCCGTCGTCAATAATGAGATCCGGTTGAAAATCCAATGCCTTATGCAGATGCACATGATATTCTTCATCGCTGGCATTATGCCAGGCAAAAGCATGTATCCCGTTTTTGACCAAAGCTGCTACCACATCATCCTGAGTGGATAAGGGATTGCTTGCTGCCACACAAACATCTGCTCCTCCGGCTTGAATCACTGTAGCGAGATATCCTGTTTTTGCTTCCAGGTGAAGACATATAGCCACCTTTTTCCCTTTGAAAGGTTGCTCTTCTTCCATTTCTCGTCGAATAAGATTTAGAAGAGGCATATGCGCACGTACCCAGTCCAATTTCAACTGTCCTTCCGGCGCCAGGTTAATATCATGTATCATTGAATCCATCAGATTTAATCCTCCATGTCTTTTGTAAAATTTCTCTTGTCATTTAAGCGCGTTTGCATTTTTTTAGCATTGCCACTATCATTCCGCAAAGAAAAGCATAGTCTTCCGTGGGAAGATAATCCGACGCTGTTTCGTCAAAGATAATATTGGCATTTGCCGGAAACTCATCGTCTTCTGCCCAAAGCACTAGAGTCACCGGAATATTGGGTAATGCTTTAAAACAATAGCTGATATCCCCAAAATTTTGTTTGATCCCTCCACACTGTTCCGCCGCTGTCTGAAATCCTTTCGGATCTTTTCCGAAAAGAAATGTCAACGGCCTAATACACCTATTAGTAAAAGGTTCAATATATATACTTCCCCCCGGTAATTCTTTAAAAGAAATATTTTTTCCGGTCAAAGGACTGCCTCCGGCATGAACCAAGTAATGAAGAAGCAAAATTTGTGGGATCAAGTCAAGTTTCTCTTGCGTATCCTGAAACACTGCCGTTCCATCCGGGTATCCAATTTCCACGAGAGAATTTAAAAAATCAAAATAAAATCGGTTATCTTTAAAATCCGTCCCTGTTTTTTCGGCCATATCAAGGGCATCCCGCTTACCATATTCATCCAGAGCCTTTTTTAAGGTGACATCAAGGTTAAAGTTTGCCATTCCCGTTCCTCCTCAGCTGTTAAAACACATTTGACTTTGCCGTCAATTTCATTTAAAATAGATATGTTCTCAATAAAGCGCCCGTAGCTCAGTGGATAGAGTGACGGATTCCGATTCCGGAGGTCGCAGGTTCAAATCCTGCCGGGCGCGCCATCATATATATAGTTGCTTTTAAGGAAACCAATACAGGTTTCCTTTTTTATACTATCAAAAAGAATCGGTATTATAACTGGCTGTGATCAATTTCATCCAACAGATCGCAGCGCTGCTCCCATACGGGAATCATTTTCCGTACCTTTTCTGCCTCATTTAAGTCTATTTCAGCAATAGTTAGCCCTGACTCATCATCAGCCTGAGTAATTATTTCCCCCCAAGGTGAAATGACCATTGATCTGCCCGCATATTTTAACTTTCCATCACAACCCGAGCGATTACAAGCTATAATATAAACCTGGTTTTCAATAGCTCTGGCCCGGCATAATGTTGTCCAGTGATCCTCCCGGGCAGCCGGCCATTGGGCCGGAACCACCACAAACCGGGCACCTCTTAATACTAAGTTCCTCATCAATTCCGGGAACCTCAGGTCGTAGCATAATTCTATCCCGGCCGTACCCCAGGGAGTCTCGATCAGTCCCCATTCCGAACCGGGAGCAAAATACTTGTCTTCTTCCAAGCCTAATGGGAAAAGATGAATCTTCCGGTACTTTCCGGCCACAAATCCCCGGGAATCTACCATAACCGCAGTATTATAATAATCACCACTCTTTTTTTCTCCGACAGATCCCCCAAAAATAAATATTTTATATTCTTGAGCCAGGCTCCTTAAAAGATTCACGCTGGAGCCATGAAGGGTTTGAGCAAGCTTATTGAGATTAGGCAAGTCGTATCCGCAGTTCCAAAGTTCCGGCAAAACTACAAGCTCAGAGCCTGCTTGAGCGGCTTTTTCTACTAAGTCCTGGGCATTTTTTTCATTGATGCTGATGTTGCCGGGTTGTACGGAAAGCTGAATAAGACCGACTTTAATTTTCATGATAACTTTCCCTTTTCCTTTAATTCTATTAATAGATCTTCCAAGACCCGACCTGTTTTTTCGTGAATCACCAGCTGGGCTCTTGAATCCATGTGGGTGGGCTCCATATTGATAATCACTAAATTATCCACCATCTCAGGCAGGGAAGCCACCGGATATACCTGAAGGCTGGTACCTGCAACCACAAGCAAATCGGCTTTGGGCAATAACCTCATCACCTGGGAAAAGGAATCATCCATCGGGTCTTCAAATAATACCACGTTTGGCCTCAGTATCCCACCACATTTAGGACACCTGGGGGCACAATTTTTATTTTCCACTTCCTGAGCCGCAAAAGAAAAGTCTTCTTCATGGCGGCATAATAAGCAACGTACACTTCTTACATGCCCATGAAGCTCCCAGACTTTTTTGCTGCCTGCCTTATGATGCAACCCATCGATATTTTGAGTAATGATCCCCCGAATAAAAGCGGCTTCTTCTAAACGGGCTAAAACTTTATGCCCGATATTTGGCCGGGCGTTTTCTGCAATCTGACGGTATCGGGATAAATTCATGCGCCAAAATTCATCAGGGTCTCTTTTTAAAAAAGATACCGTTGCTTTTTTCATCGGGTCAATTTTTGTCCACAGCCCGGTTTGGGGACTGCGGAAATCCGGAATACCGCTTTCCGTACTGATTCCCGCTCCTGTTAAAACATACACACTGCGTGATACGGTCAGAATCTCCGCCAGACGGGAAATCCTCTCTTGGTAATTCAATTCTCTCCCCCCTTGGACAAAAGAATGCTCTCAACTTCCCGTAAATTATTTACTGAGTAATAATCACCAATCGGTTCGGCATATTCAAAATCCCATGACGGTGCCGATACGTGAATACAATTGATCCCTGCTTCAAGTGCCGGATTAATATCCGCCTTAATGCTGTTTCCTACCGACCAGGAGCGGTTGGCATCGATACCGTGTTCCTCAATTAATTGTTGAAACACCCGGCAGTCCTTTTCCAATACCACATAAATCCTGCAAAAAAAGTCCCTCAAACCGCTTTGAGTAACTTTTAAACTTTGTAAGTCTTTATCTCCTTTGGTAATCAAAAATAGTTTGTAGGCAGATTCCAGTTTTTCTAAAAGTTCTCGAGCCCCATCAATCACAATCGGTTTTTCGTCTAAAACCTTCCACCCTAGATCTTCCAGTTGCTTTAACTCTTGTTGTGATTCTTTTCTTTTAAAGGCCGTGCAATAATAAAGATAAGTCTCAACCAGGGCATTGGGAAAACATTCCTTGGCAAAACCGCCGCATTTTTTCACATTTTGGATGTCAAAACTGTTTAACACTTCCTGCAGCCGGTGATCAGCAAGCCCCCAATCCTCCATTTTCCTTTGGAATTCAGCCTTAGCCTGATCAAAAATTATGTTAGTATGGACAAGCGTATCATCAAAATCAAAAAATGCCGCTTTAATAGTCTCACCTCATTCTATGATCTCTAACCGGGGATGGGCATTAACCTCCGGGATTAGATTTTCCGACACCCGAAGGAAATCAAGTGAAAGGGTATTGGCGATCCGCACCAGACGGGATTGTTCCGCCGAAACATTACCCAAGCTCTTAATCGCTGCTCTGATTGCCTGTTCTTCATCCTCCATAATCACAGGAATCATTGCTCTTTGGACAAAAGTTGATGTCAGGCAATTAAGATAAGTAGCCCTGTAGTCGATCTTTTCTACCAGTGCTTCTGTCGTAAAGTCGGCAAGGCCTATCCCTGTTGCATTACCCTGGGAAGCATCGGATAAATCCAATACCACGATTCTTTTGATAGCAAGTCCTGCCGGTTCCGGCTCGCCATGGATCCTCATCCGGTTTAAAACATTAGAATCCATTCCCGTCCCACTAAAATTTTTTCCCATTTCTTCTACGACTAAAACATCTATCTCAGAAAAAGGCAACGAGGGCATCAATTGTTTTGCCAAAACCAAAAGTCCTTTTTCCGTCTCTTCCAGGTCGGCATTCCCCACACCGGTAATCCGATATGTTTTCTCATAGGCATTTTCCACAATGGCGAGGCCCCCCAAAAAAGGCAGCCGTTTTTTAACTTCTTTGCCTATAGACGGCACCATTAAGCGCAGTCCTTTAGCGCCTTGCCCATGGACAGCAGCCGCTCCGGCGGGTCCACCTAATCCTACGGAAAGCATTTTTAAGATGCCGCTTTCAATTTCTCCTTTAAAAGCCGTATGGGGCTTGATCCTATTAATAGCAAGAATACCGTCAAACTCCAGCACCGGTCGATTGACATATACAGGATACCCTTCAAGGGTCGTCCCGACTAATACAGATTCCCCGGAACACACGATTGGACAGTCCATTGTTTCCTCGGAGATACCCAAATGGTGAAGAACTTCTCTTTGGCCCTCGGCTGTCCCCCCGCCATGACTGCCCATCGCTGCCACAACAGAAGGTTCCCCTCCGGCTTTTTTGATCTCGTCCACCACCGTTCGGACAATCGGCCCAATATTCATGATGCCCCTGCTTCCGGCAAGAACAGCTACCTTCATTCCTTGTTCTATTTTCGCGAAAGAATCAGTTGCCTTAAGTTCAGACGTTACTAAGGATTTAACATCATCTACCTGGTCTTTGGGAAAATCCTGCCTGACTTTTACCGGTGTAAAATCCATTTTATCTCCCCCTGTGCAACACTACCCGAATATCTTCATCCACATAAAGTCGATAAATCTTACACATTTGAATAATTCTGGAAACAGTACGCAGTCCTACCACATCATTCATTTCACCTATGGAAAGATTAGTGGTAATAACACAAGGCAGTCCGTGATTCATCCGGTAGTTGATCAAAGAAAAAATTTTATTCTGTGTCCAATCGGAAAAATTATGGGCTCCTAAATCATCCAACACCAATACTTCTGCCTTTCTCGCCGTGTCCATTAATTCTGCCTCGCTGAACTCTCCTTGCTTCTGATATGTCGCTCTTAAGTCATCCAAAAAATCAGGGACAACCAAAAAAAGAACCTGCTTTTCATGTTCTATCAATGCATTGATAATTGCCCCGGCTAAAAAGGTCTTGCCACTGCCTACATTGCCTTCTAGAAGTAATCCAGTCCCGTTTTTTTGTTCCAGGTATCGGGCAACAAATTCTTTGGCGCCATGGAGGGCTCCTTCCGCCAATGCCCTATAGGTAGGCCCCCCCGATTCGATCTGAATATGGGGAGAGTAATAGCTTAATTGAAATTTATCAAAAGTATATGTGGCAATAACCGGTGTCACATTAGCCGATAAAAAATTTTTTAATGCTGTCCGGTGTTTAACACATTGACACTGATAAGCAATGTCATCGTTAATAATGATTCCCCTGTCTTGGCACAAAGGACAGCGATATTTAGTTCCGTCTGTTTCTTCTTTCGTTTCTTTAGCTAATGGCAAATTTTTTCTAAGCAATTTCCCAATCTTGTCCATAAATAATACATCCTTCACATTTCATAAAGGTTTTTTAATTTTGAATTTGAGGAAAGAGATGCTGTTTTCTTGCGGCTTGTTTTTTCCCTGCCCATTTTCTTCCTTTCGTAATCTTGTACCTCATGCAGAGTACGCACATTAGCTTTCTGCCATTCAAGCAAGATCCTGTCTATGTAATTAAAATTATAGATTCCCCGCAGCACCGACCTTTTCAAAGCTTCTAAAACAATCTCCGGACGGTATTTAAACTTGTCCAACCATTCAATAACCTTTTCGTTTTCCATCGGCGACAACACTCGGCCAAATTCCTGTTCAACAGCACTGTATACCGTAGAAAAAGCTTTATCATCCTCCGGTTTATTTGCCTCTGGCGCTGCTATGGCAATCTCCGTTTCGCCGGCCATCTGACAGGCCCATAGATCTACCAATTTATCATACAAACCGTCCAAATAATAACGGGAAACCCGGTTGAAACCGGACTCAACTATGCTTTCCGGTATGATAATTCCTTTTTCAATCAAAGATGCCATATTTTGCCGGACAGTGGAAACACTAATATTTAACTGCTCCGCCAAATCCTCTAATCCGGGGCAACCGTTTTTCGTAAATCGTAATAATTGAATTAAAAAAACCAACTCCGTTTCAGACAAACCCAATTGCTGATAGTATTTTAATAATAAATTTGGTACCGGGGTAACATCCGTAGCTCCGTCAAAAAAAAATCTTTTCTCCCACTTACTCCCGTCCAAAAAAATCCCGCCTTTCATTTTTATGCCAAACACCTTAAATAAGCTTTACACCGCTCTAACCGCATAAAAAAGTTAAAACCCACTTGCCGGTGGCCGGTGCATGGGCATAATCCTCCCCTAAAGCATACCAAAAAATTTCTCCACCTTGTGAGTTGCCTCAGGCAAGGCAAAGACAATGACCCTGTCTCCCTGCATTACCCTGTCTTCCCCAGAAGGAACAATCACTTTGTCCCCTCTGGTTAAAGCACCGATAATCGCACCGGAGGGAAACTTAATATCTTTAAGATAAGCACCTGCATAGGGATAGTTCTCAGTAACAATTAACTCTGTAATCTGTGCCCGGGCTTCACTAACCAAAGTAATAGAAACGACCTGCCCCTTCCGGATAAAACGAAGGACCGCCCCCGCCGTTAAGAGTCGCGGACTGATTGCCCGATCAATACCCACTTTTTCCACCAGTGAAATATAATCGGACCGGCGAATTTGGGCAATGGTCTTTTTCGCTCCCAAATGTTTGGCCAGGAGAGATACCAGCATATTAAGTTTGTCGTCTCCTGTTACCGCAACAAACAGATCGGTATCTCCCACGTTTTCATCTTCTAATAATGAGAGATCTGTGCCGTCTCCGTTAATAACCAATGTGTTGTTTAAGCGCTGGGCAATTGACTTGCATTTATTAATGTCCTTTTCAATAACCTTAACTGAATACCGTAATTTTTCTAACTTACTCGCCAGATAATATCCCACCCGGCCTCCGCCTAAAATTACGATACTTTCGATTTTTATACGTTGCTGACCGAAAAACCTTTCGACCTCCCGCATTTCTTTTGTTTCCGCTAAGACAAAAATAATATCTTCGGCAAGAACGCTGTCATTCCCCCGAGGAATAATCATTTTGTCATCACGTAAAATCGCTACAATCAAAAAGGGTGCGTTGAAGCCAAACTCCTTCAACTGCCGACCGGCAACCGGTGCCTTTTCGGTGACCTTGAGTTCCAATAATTGCACCTTTCCGCCTGCATAGTATTCCACATTCTGGGCTTCAGCTATTTTTGTCAGTTTGACAATTTCATTTGCCGTAACCCTTTCCGGGTTAATAATTAAATCTATCCCGATCGGCCCAAGGCCGGACGACTTATCAAAGTCAACGTATTCCGGGTTTCTTACTCTGGCAATAGTCCGCTTTACCCCATATGATTTCCCAATAAAACATGAAACCATATTGAGTTCATCACCCTCCGTCACGGCAACCAACAGATCGGCTTCGCGTACCCCCGCTTCCCGCAGGACATCACTGCTCGCTCCGTTGCCGCAAATAGTTTGGACGTCCAAATGATCATCCACAGCCTTCAATCTGGCCTCTTCCAGATCTATCACAATCACGTCATGACCTTCATAGGAAAGCATCTGGGCGATACTATAACCAACTTTCCCTGCACCGATAATAATCGCTTTCATCTTTATCCCCTAATTTTATTTCTTACCATATATTCACTTTCGACGCTCCGCCGCTTTATTCCTATCTGTGTCATATTAGAATATTAACAAATATTATGCTATAATCAATAGCAGATTTACCCTCAACTGATTAATTTTTTAATGTTAATAAAAGGTAATAATGTGTCGTATTAAGGGGAAGAGTATGGACGTCTATGCGCTAGTAGGGTCGAGCGGTACCGGTAAAAGCCATCACGCTCTTTTTGTTGCTCAGGAATACGGAATAAACATGATTATTGATGACGGTCTGTTAATCAATGGAAGCCAGATTTTGGCCGGACGTTCTGCCAAACGCTCCCCTACCAAAGTCGGAGCGATTAGGACTGCCCTTTTCAGCGAAGACAGCCATGCTCAAGAAGTCAAGCATACCCTTGAAATCAACTATCCTGCCAATATTTTAGTTCTCGGCACTTCCTTAGGAATGGTAGAAAAAATCATTAAGCGTCTGGAACTTCCCCCGGCAAAAATGATCTTTAATATTGAGGATATTGCCTCACAAAGACAAATAAAAAAAGCCCAACAGATCAGAAATCGGTTCGGCACCCATGTTGTCCCTGCCCCGACAGTGGAAGTAAAACCCAAATTTTCCGGAACCATTATTGCTCCTCTCCGTTCTTTTTTTAAAAAACAAGTTCCGGGAAGCCAGCCTCTTCCTACAACCAAGCATCTTTGGGTGGAGCAAACCATTGTCCGACCGACATTTAATTATCTAGGCCGTTTTTATATTGCCAATCATGTTATTTCCGAAATCACAGAATATACCTGTCTTGATATTCCCGGCATCAACCAAATTGGTAAAATTAATATTGATAATTCTGAGCAAGGACTTAGGCTTCATGTCGATACCACTATAGTTTTTGGTTATATTATTCCGGATGTTTTAAAGAAGGCTCAGGAAAAGATCAAAGAGCAAGTGGAGCAAATGACTTCGCTCCATGTTATTACCGTTGATATCCATGCCGTTCAGTTGGTTTTGGACAAATCATTAGAACAATAAATAAAATGATATTTAAGTTTTGAAAGCGGAACATTGCGAGATTAGAAAAAATAGCTCAGGTAATAAAAGAAAGGATTGGCGTATGTTTAGCGAGTTTGCGCCAATCCTTTTTCGTACCGAGCTCTTACAATAAGTTAACGCCAGGTACCTGACACCCTATATTAACTTATTCTTTGGGATAGGGTACTTAGGCACTTATTTTTTTTAGGTATTCTCTGATCTGTCTGAGCTTTTCGATAGATGACTCTTTTACCAACATGGTGAGTTCCAAATTGATCTCCTGGTAAAGATCCCAGACACTTTCCGGTATTCCCCGTTCCACAGGCGGAACGACTTCCAAAACCTCTACTCCGGTTAGGTCATAAGCTTCACCAAGAGAGGGAACCATAGTTTTAACATTAAAGCGTTCTTGAATAACATTTGCCAATGTAAGACTGCTCTCTTCTTCTCCATGGCTGACGAATATAGATTGAGGAAGTTTTTTAAACCCGTTCAGCCAGTTGATCAGTTCATTCTGATCGGCATGAGCCGAGTATCCTTCCAGCATGATAATATCGGCATTGACCATGATTTGTTCTCCGTGAATCCGTACTTTCTTTTCCCCGTCTACCAAACGTCTGCCCAATGTCCCCTGGGCTTGATAGCCGACAAAAATAACGGTACATTCCTCCCGCCAGAGGTTATGTTTCAAATGGTGCTTAATTCGTCCGGCATCTGCCATGCCACTGGCAGAAATTATAATCGTTCCCTTCTTAATATTGTTTAAAGCAATGGACTCTTCCGCCGTCCGAGAAAAGCTAAGGTTCGGTAATATAAAGGGACACGTTCCATAATCCTCCATAAACTTAGTGGTTTCTTGATCAAAATAATGGGGATAATTACAAAAAATTTCAGTTGCGGCGATAGCTAAAGGGCTGTCCACATAAACCGACTTGGGACTGATTTTCCCTTCTTCAATCATTTTATTAAGCGTCAGCAAAAGATCCTGTGTCCGGTCAACGGCAAAAGCCGGGATCACCACATTACCACCGCACCGAAATGTGTCGTTGATCGCCTTTTCTAAGAGCACCTCATTGTCGTCCACCGCACCATCATGGAATCGGTTCCCGTAAGTTGATTCCATTACTAAATAATCCGCTTCCTCAATCAGTGTCGGATCCTTCACAATGGGACGATCTATCCGTCCTAAATCACCTGTAAAAACAAATTTTGTTTCTTTACCGTCCTCTTGAAGCCAAAGTTCAATAATGGCCGATCCTAAAATATGACCTGCATCTCGCATTTTTACCCTGATCCCAGGGGCAGGCTGAAATTCCTGATTGTATTCTACTTTTTCAAAATACTTGATGCATTCCTCGCCGTCCTTCGCCGTATAAATGGGAGTAATCAAATCTTTTCCGGATCGTATATTTTTCCGGTTCTTCCGTTCTACTTCCATTTCCTGAATATGACCGCTGTCAGGAAGCATCACACCGCAGAGATCCACGGTTCCGGAAGTGGCATATGTGGGACCCTTAAAACCCTTTTTATATAACTTCGCCAGGAGACCGCTATGGTCAATATGAGCGTGTGTCAACAAAACAAAATCAATTGCCGCCGGGTTAAAAGCAAATTCTCCGTAATTCAGTTCCTTTAATTTCTTGTTGCCCTGAAAAAGCCCACAGTCCACGAGAAAGGTTGCACTTTCACTTTCTAATAGGTAACATGAACCGGTAACCACCCTGGCCGCACCACAAAATGTAATCTTTATGTTCCTCACTCCCCTTTTTATCTCAGAGCCTTTTTGCCACAAAACATTCCATTCTATTCATTGCTTCGTTAATCTGTTTCAAAGATGCCGCATATGAACAACGGATAAACCCTTCTCCGCATGATCCGAAAGCATTACCAGGAACCACCGCCACTTTGCTCTCTTGCAGCAACCGGCTGGCAAACTCTTCCGAGCTTAATCCGGTATTTTGGATCGAGGGAAACACATAAAATGCTCCCTTCGGTTCAAAGCAATCCAAGCCCATATCATTTAACCTTTTAGTAATTATTCTTCTTCTTTGGTCATATTCCTCTACCATGTTTAAAACTTCACCATAACAAGAGGAAAAAGCCTCCAAAGCAGCTTTTTGTCCCATCACTGGGGCACAAAGGAGAGTATACTGGTGTACTTTGACCATGCCGGCAATAAAGTCCCGGTGCGCCGCCACATAACCAATGCGCCAGCCGGTCATAGCAAATGCTTTGGAGACACCGCTGATGAGTATTGTCCGTTCCTGCATACCAGGCAAAGAGGCAATACTCAAATGGTTGCCTTCATATGTTAGTTCCCCATATATTTCATCTGAAATCACCAGCAGATTATGCTTGATAATTACCCGAGCAAGATCTTCCAATTCTTCCCTGTTTAAAATAGCACCGGTGGGGTTATTGGGGTAACTTAAAACAACCGCCTTAGTTTTCGGGGTAATGGACTTTTCCAGCATCTCAGGGGTAACTTTAAATCCCGTCTCCTGATTTGTTTCCAGGGATATCGGTACTCCCCCGGCCAAAATAGCACAGGGATTATAAGAAACATAACATGGTTCAGGAATCAGCACTTCGTCTCCCTGGCTAATCACAGTGCGAAATGCCATGTCCACCGCTTCACTCGCCCCTACAGTGACGATTATTTCGTCTTTGGGATCGTATTCAAGGCCAAAACGCTCTGCCAAATATTTAGCAATCGCTGTTCTTAATTCCGGCAGTCCCAAATTGGAGGTATACATGGTATAGCCTTTTTCCAAGGAATAAACACAAGCCTCCCGGGCATGCCAGGGTGAGACAAAGTCCGGTTCTCCAATACCCAATGATATCACATCCTTGGTTTGGGAAACCAAATCAAAAAATTTTCTGATCCCGGAAGGCGGAATAGTCTTCAGCGTGGGAGAAATAAATTTTTCCGGCATAAATTGTTCTATTACCATACTCATAAGCTAATCATCTGCCTCCTGTCTTCTTCTGTTTCGTCAAAGATCGTTCCCGCTACTTTATATCTTTTTAAAACAAAATGAGTCTTGGTACTCTGCACATTTTCCAGAGTCGCCAGTTTCTTGGCAACAAACATCGCCACTTCTTTCATACTTTTCCCTTCGATGGTCACGGAGAGATCATCATCACCGGACATTAATGTCACTGACTGCACTTCGGGAAAACGATAAATCCTTTCCGCCACAGCATCAAACCCCACTTCCCTCTGGGGGGTGACCTTAACGTGAATAATCGCTTTGGTGCTTTCGATGCCTGCTTTCTCCCAGTTGATCACCGTAGTATATTTTAAAATGATCTTTTCTTCTTCCAGTTCCTTCACAATGCGTTTCACTTCCTCTAAAGAAGTGCCCAGCATGATGGCAATCTGATCCAAAGAAATCCTGCTGTCGTTAGCTAATATTTTTAAAATCTTAGTGCGCATCAATTTACCTCCCTTTGTCCAATAAAAAATAAAAAACCCCTCATCCCAATAAAGGGACGAGAGGCAATTTCTCGCGGTACCACCCTAATTTGCGCAACTGCTCACGCAGCACGCCTCAGCAAGTAATATATTTCACTTAAAAGCTGTAAGGGGCTTGACCCGAAAGAACTACTCGGCACTGTGTGCTTTTCATTCCACCACTCAGGGGTGGCTGTTCAGAAGGATAACTTGCCGGATTCCCACCAAACACCAGCTCTCTTTGAATGTTAAAAGCTTCTTACTTTTCCCCATCATTGTGTTTTTCATTATGTAATTAAGAGATAGTTTAACATTAAAAAAAATCATTGTCAATGAACGTAAGTAATTTGTTGAATTTCTTCTTCCATAATTTCTTTTATCTGTCTCTCCATCAGATTGATGTTGGATTTTTCTGTAGCAATCTGATCCAAAAGGCAATTTATTTCGCCAAGATCCCCTGTTAAAAGGGCCTCTTCATATTCCGTCTCCAGTTGTGCCAATCTCCATTCCGCTTCTTTTAATGCATTGTCAAAATCGACCTGCCCCCATGGGTTTTCTGCCTCTACTTCGCCCTTTCTTTCTTCATCCGCCAGATCAGCAACAGGTAAAATAATAACCAGAAAAATGGCAAGCAATATGACAAAAAATTTGTTAAAGCCCTTCATTTTAATGTTAAATCCTCCTTTGTTTTGGAAATCTTGACTGCCGGG
>JAQVXR010000047.1:0-5539 GCA_028709045.1 Desulfitobacteriaceae bacterium
CTTCCGGGGGATGACAAGAGCAAAGATTATCACGGTTTATTTGTAGCATTTGCTCCTTACGAAAATCCCAGAGTAGCTTTTGCCGGGATAGTAGAGTATGGTTACCATGGAGGATCTTCCGCAGGTTTAGTTGCCAAGGCGTTATTTGAGGAGTACTTTGGTTTAAAGAAGGAACCGATTCCTGATGAACTTCCTGTTAGTATGGAGTAGATTTTAGGCTGCTTCATTTTTTTCCACGGGTGGAAGGATTTATATTTCACTCTGTAGAAATAAATAAGAGTTTTGAAAGATTACCCCAAGCAGGTTTTTAACCTGGCAAGTAATTTGTCCGGTTAAAATCTGCACTTACATAAGCACAAATTCAGCAGGGGGAGATTGCATGAAGGAAATGCTTGATACCGCGCTGAGCAGCGAAAATACCATTCTTATTCAAAAAACTTTAAGGTCAGGTCAGAGCATCAAGCATTCAGGCAACGTGGTTATTTTGGGAGATGTAAACCCTGGTGCTGAAGTAGTTGCCGGGGGTCATGTAGTTGTTATGGGAGCAGTACGGGGAATGGTTCATGCCGGTGCTTTTGGTGATGAGAATGCCACAGTTACCGCTTTTTGTTTAAATCCTATTCAATTGCGTATCTGTAATTATATTACCCGGATACCTGACGGAAACCATCCTGAACCGACTGAGCCGGAAACGGCAAGAATCATAAACCAAGGGATTGTTATTGAAAATATCAGTCTTCAAGGTAATCGACTTTTTTAGTTTTATAGTAGACATTTAAGACGGAGAGGAGCATGTAGATGGGAGAAGTATTGGTGATCACATCCGGTAAAGGTGGTGTGGGAAAGACAACTGCCACTGCAAATATCGGTACAGGATTGGCTCTTATGGGCAAGAAAATTGTCATGGTAGATACGGATATCGGGTTGAGGAATTTAGATGTGGTGATGGGCCTGGAAAACCGAATTGTTTATGATATTGTTGATGTTGTTCAAGGAAACTGTCGGTTGAAACAGGCTTTAATTAAAGACAAAAGATTTGAAAACATGTATTTACTTCCTGCTGCTCAGACGAAAGATAAAACTGCCGTATCAGAAGAACAGATGAAAAATTTATCTGATAATCTGAAAACTGAGTTTGATTATATTGTCATAGATTGCCCCGCCGGAATTGAACAGGGATTTAAAAATGCCATCGCCGGTGCGGAAAAAGCAGTCGTGGTCACCACTCCTGAGGTATCGGCAGTGCGGGATGCGGACCGGATTGTCGGTTTATTGGAATCGTCTGGGTTAAGGGAACCGAAATTAATTATTAACCGTATCCGTCCTCAGATGGTAAAAAAAGGCGATATGATGAGCATGGAAGATATCATCGAAATTTTAGCGGTTGATCTTTTAGGGGTTGTCCCTGATGATGAATCAGTTGTAGTGTCAACAAACCGGGGGGAACCTGCTGTTATGGATAAAGCATCCCGGGCAGGACAAGCATTCCGTAATATTTCACAAAGAATTACCGGAGAAGAAATTCCCTTAATGAACTTGGAAGCAAACTCCGGTTGGCTTGAGAAAATTAAACGCTGGGTAACTAAATCCTAGGGGGGGCGCGAGATGAATTTGTTAGAATTTCTAAACCGGTTTTTTGGAAGGGATAATGGCGCCAGTAAAGATGTAGCCAAGGAACGGCTACGTCTAGTACTGGTCCATGACCGGGTCAATATTTCGCCCCAAGTGGTAGAGGCCTTAAAGGAAGATTTGATTTCCGTAATTAACAAATATATGGAGATTGATCAAGCCTCTTTAGAAGTGTCCCTTAATTCTTCTGACGGGACAATGGCCTTGGTGGCAAATATCCCTGTTTTGGGAATTAGAAGAGGTGCCTAAGAGACTTTTAAATATATACAGCTAATCAATTGGTTATAACTAAAATAGAACCCGGTTTAGGTGGATGTTTTAGATTAACTTCTTTATGACATTTCGCCTTTTCCGGTTTTTTTATGAGCCAAAAAATATCTGGAAATTGTTTGCCAGCATCTTTGTCTTGTGGCAGGCTTTTTTTTTCATTATAATAAACACAGTTGGAATTTGGGGGAAGACAGATGCTAGAAAGAAAGACGATAAAAAATTTGGACTGGACGTTTCTTTGGTTGATTGCGATAATTTTAATGAGTAGCCTAGTGGTGCTGAAAAGTGCTTCAGCCAATGTGGTGACAGGACAGCCTTATTATTTTGTAAAAAAACAAGTGCTGTGGATCGGCATCGGTTTTTGTGCCATGACTGTGATCGCATCATTTAATTATCGCCAATTCTTAAAACTGGGGAATTATATATATCTTTTGAATTTAGGCATCCTTCTGGCAGTTCTTTTATTTGGAGAAGAGTCCAAAGGGGCTCAGCGATGGATTGGTCTAGGGCCTTTTGAATTTCAGCCCTCTGAATTTGCTAAAATTGCTATTATTATTTCTTTTGCCGCATTTTTAAATCGGCGTCAGGGTTGCCTAAATACATTTAAGGATTTGATTCCCTGTTTTTTGTATATTGGGATACCGATGCTGTTGATTTTAAAACAGCCGGACTTGGGTACATCTCTTGTTTTTCTTGCTATCATGCTGGGTATGCTTTGGGCGGGGGGAGCCAACCCAAAATTAATGGTTTCTTTGATATTGGTTATTTTACTTTTAGTAATAATTATTTTTGGCATACTTTTTGTGGCAACCGACGGGTTTCAAAAACCGCCGGAGGATCTTCCCATTCCTCTTCCGTTAAAGTCTTACCAATTGATGAGATTAATTATCTTTGTTAATCCTGATATGGACCCATTGGGGGCGGGTTATCATATGATTCAATCTCAGGTAGCCATTGGATCCGGCGGGTTTGTCGGCAAAGGGATGGGAAACGGATCCCAGGTGCAAGGTAATTTTCTTCCCGAGCATCATACGGATTTTATTTTTTCCGTTGTTGGTGAAGAACTTGGTTTTATAGGGGGGTCGCTGGTTTTATTAATGTTTTTTCTTTTGATTACGCGGATGATAAAAATTGCCACAGAGTCAAGAGATATTTTTGGTACATTGATTGTTATCGGTATTACCTCGATGCTTTGTTTTCATGTCATGATCAATATCGGGATGACCATTGGAATCATGCCTGTTACGGGATTGCCGCTACCCTTTATGAGTTACGGAGGAAGCGGATTGTTGACCAATATGGTGTCTATGGGGTTGGTTTTGGGAATTGCCCTGCGTAAGGAACAGTTAACATTCTAAAGGGAGTGGGTCTTTGGCAGTCTAAGATGCCGATTTTATATATAATCAAAAGTATCAGTTTTGAAGGACCGGATAGGTTCTTTTTTTTATATATATGGTTGTGGTACAAATAATTTCATAAGAACAGGTATCCGGTAATAAATATTAATAGTTAAAAAGCTTGGACCGAGGTGATGATCTTGGCTAGCAAAGGGTTTCTGAAATACTTCTTAAAAAGAAAGTGGGTTTGGCAGAGTATTATCTCTATTTGTTTGGCGGTTGCGGTTTTTAGCTTAACCCAGTCCGGGCATGGCTTAGGGTATTGGGTACGCCAACAGATGGTTACCGCTTTGTCTGTGGAAAATGATTGGATGCCGGAAATTCAAGAAGTCATTGGCTGGGGTGGGGAACAGGTATACGAGCCTCTTGTTCTTCCTGTTTCCGGAATTGTCGTAAAGAATTATGGGTGGTGTTCGGATGAAACAGGCAGTGAAAGAATTTGGCATGAGGGAATTAATATTAAAGCGGAAATTGGACAGCCGGTAAAGGCGGCAACCGGAGGTACGGTGGAAAAGGTTAGCGGCCAAATTGACCAGGGAAATCTAATTATTTTACAACACCAAAATAATCTCACTACCATTTATCAAAATGTAGAAGGAGTCAAACTTAAAAAAGGGCAAGAAGTAAAACAAGGCGAAAGGCTGGGAGTAACCGGAGAGCTTCCAGTTCATTTTGAGATACATGTGCGTGGTTCTGCGGTTGATCCTTTGGAGTATCTGCGCGGTAATAGTTCCGGTGTTTAAAGAATAATAGCTACCGGGAAAACGAGTGTGATTAATAGTGAAAATTGCCCGGGTTTGCGGCATTGAAATTATTATAACAAATTCTCTCCTTGCCCTTTTCATCATTTCTGGGGTTTTAGGAATCATCCCCTTTGCTGTAGTGGTTTTTCTGATTGTCCTTCTCCATGAAGCAGGACATGTCATAATGGCTTGTTATTTTCATCTTCCGGTGGAAAGGATTGAACTTTTTCTTTTTGGGGGAGTAGCCTATATCCCATCTTACCGAAATTCTTCCCTATTTAAAGAGACGCTTGTTGCTTTGGCCGGACCTTTCACAAATCTTTTAGCTGCCGGGTTTATTTGGATTGTTAAGGTAAAATTAACGGTTATTCCCCCGTGGTTAGAGTTTGGCGGGCAGGCCAGCATGGCAATGGCGGTGTGCAACCTGATTCCGGCACTCCCCTTGGATGGGGGGAGGATTGTCCGTGCTTTTCTTGCTAAAAGATTTGGTTTTTTTCCGGCAACCAGACTAACAGCCGGAGCAGGTCAGCTTTTAGCATGTATTGTGTTTTTTTTTGGCTTATGGAGGGTATCCTTTTATTGGGTAAATTTTTGGTGGATGCTATTGGCGGGTTATTTTTTTTGCGCTGCCCGCCGGGAAAAAAGAGCGGCCTTTCTAACCTTGATTAGTTACCTGACCGGAAAGGACAATGAAATTAAAAGAAGGGGGATATTGCCGGGGCGATGCCTGGTAATGCTCTCTTCAGTGCAGGTAAAGCAGGTGCTGGAAACATTAGCTCCGCAAAACTATCACCTTATATATGTCATCGGTGAACGGGGAGAATTGCTGGGAATATTGACGGAGCGGGCAGTAATCAGTGCCGGTCTGACCGGAGATATGGAAAAAAATCTCGGAGAAATACTGGGAAATGAGGGTCCAAGATCTCGTTGAATCTTATTGGCGGGAAGGAATTTATTCCCTGGGTGTGGAAATTTATTTAATTGCATTCATAGGTTTTTTATATGCAGCGAATTTTTTGCTTTGGGAAAACAAAAAGATGCCATACTAATAACAAGAAATTTTTTTGGAGGAAAAAATGCGTTCTTTTATCGAACAAAATATACTGCCAAAGGTGGCCAAGCCCAGCCAATATATTGGGAATGAATGGAACATGATCCAAAAGGACTGGGATAGGTGTTCCGTTAGGTCGGCTTTTTTGTTTCCTGACACATATGAAGTGGGTATGTCCCATTTAGGTCTGCGCATACTGTATCATGTCGTAAATACAAGGGATGATTTTCTAATGGAAAGGTCCTTTGCACCGATGACCGATATGGAAAAATTGATGCGGGAAAATAACGTACCTCTTTTTAGCCTGGAATCGTATCGACCACTTAATCAATTCGACATTTTAGGTTTTACCCTGCAGTATGAAATGAGTTATACTAATATTATTAATATGCTGGATCTTGGAGGGATACCGGTTAAAGCCCGGGAGCGGAAGGAAAACTTTCCTCTTA
>JAQVXR010000047.1:5639-10256 GCA_028709045.1 Desulfitobacteriaceae bacterium
CTTAATCAATTCGACATTTTAGGTTTTACCCTGCAGTATGAAATGAGTTATACTAATATTATTAATATGCTGGATCTTGGAGGGATACCGGTTAAAGCCCGGGAGCGGAAGGAAAACTTTCCTCTTATCATGGCCGGTGGTCCCTGCGCATTCAACCCGGAACCTTTGGCGGACTTCATTGATTTTTTTGTCTTAGGGGAAGGGGAGGAAGTAATCCTAGAAATACTCGGCTTGTTAAAAACGTCTAAAGCCGGTCATGGGGATTTTAACAAAAACCGGTTTTTGCAGGAAGCCGCCCGGATTAAGGGCGTGTATGTGCCGGGTTTTTATGAGGTCAGCTATCACCAAGACGGGACAATTAAACAAGTTGAACCGGTTTTGGAAGGTATACCTCCTGTAGTATTTAAACGGGTTGTAAAAGATTTTGATAACGCAGCCTTTCCCACCCGGACGCTGGTTCCTCATACGGAAACCATTCACGACCGGGTGATGCTGGAAGTATTGCGGGGATGTTCCAGAGGATGTCGTTTTTGTCAAGCAGGAGTAATCTATCGCCCGGTGCGGGAACGAGACGCAGATAAGCTTCTTGCCCAGGCGGAAGAACTGGTTGGGTCCACAGGATATGAAGAGATAGCATTAACATCACTAAGTACTGCTGATTATACTTGTGTGGAACCATTAATTAAAAAGTTGTTAGATAGGTATGGGGAAAAAGGGGTGGGCGTTTCTCTGCCCTCTCTTCGGGTCGATGCTTTTTCCGTTAATTTGGCCCGTCAAGTCCAAGAGGTACGTAAAAGCGGGCTTACCTTTGCTCCCGAGGCGGGAACTCAGCGCTTAAGAGACGTAATTAATAAGGGTGTAACTGAAGAGGATATCAAGGAAACGACCTATGCGGCCTTTTCCCAGGGTTGGACTTCCATTAAGCTTTATTTTATGATTGGGTTGCCGACAGAGACTTACGAAGACCTAGATGGCATTGTGGACTTAGCACAAAAGATTTTGTCCATAGGGAGGCAGGCAAAACCTGCTCATGTTAAAAAACCGATCAAAATTACTGTGAGCGCTTCTTCATTCGTGCCCAAAGCACACACGCCTTTTCAATGGGAGGGGCAGGAAGCCAGAGAAAGCCTAAGAGAAAAGCAACGCTATTTAAAGGAAAAGTTTCGTAAGCTGAAGAATGTAAAATTTCATTATCATGAAGTAGAAGTGAGTTTTCTGGAGGCGGCTTTTGCCCGGGGCAATCGGCGTTTGGGAGAAGTGCTAGAAAAGGCATGGATGCTAGGATGTAAGTTTGATGGCTGGTCCGAGCATTTTAAATATCAATTATGGCTGGAAGCTTTTGCTTCTTTCGGCTTGGATCCTGAATTTTTTGCCAACAGGAGCTTTGGCACAGAGGAAACTCTGCCTTGGGACCACTTATCGTCCGGGGTATCAAAAGAATGGCTGGCAAGAGAATATCGACTGGCTCGGGAAGGAACCCATACAGAGGATTGCAGGTCAGCACCTTGTTACGGGTGCGGGGTTTGCTCCCAGCTTGATGTTAAGCCGCAAACCAAGAGGTGAATTTTTTGACTATTTTACGTTCGCGCTTTGAGGTTGAGGGAAGTATGAGGTTTCTTTCCCACCTTGATATTTTGAGAATCGTTGGAAAAACACTAAGACGGGCAGAGATTCCGGTTGCTTTTTCACAGGGGTTTAACCCTCATCCGCTGATTGCCTTTGGCCCTCCCCGACCGGTAGGGATGGCAAGCAGGGCTGAGTATTTTGATGTGGAGTTAAAAGAGCATATGAATCCTCTGGAATTTCAGGAGCGTTTTCAAGAGCAATGTCCCGGGGGATTGCTAATTCGAAAGACGGGAGAAATTCCCCGAGGTACCGGTGCTTTGAATGCAGTGATCAATTGTGCCACTTACCTGTTAAAAGTAGAATATAGTCCGTTGTTAACGAAAGAAGAATTAAACAACCGTGTAAAAGATATCTTCAATAAAGAGGAAATCATTATATTCCGTCATTCTCCCAAAGGAACGAAGCAGTATGATATCAGGCCTGGTGTTTGGCAGCTTTCTGCCTCTCCTTTAGAAAACGGCGCGGTGGTGGAAATGGAAATTATGACGGGAAGTTCCGGAAATGTAAAACCGGGAGAAGTAGCCGACAGCTTAGGAATAAGAGACTACAAAATAACAGAAATGGTACGCACGGGGCTTTTTACGAGGCTGCCGGAGGGTGAGAGGATAGTGCCGTTATAATTTATCATTGTCGCAACACGTGTTGGGAGAGCAAATAAAAGAAAATCATTGGGATGTGTTTTCCATGTATAAAGAAATACTGATTAAAGTGGAGCCGGAAGAAACCGCAGTGGCTGTGGTGGAAGACCAGCAGCTTGTAGAGATCTACTTGGAACGGGCAAGTAACCAGCGACTCGCCGGCAATATATACAAAGGTTTAGTAGAAAATGTCCTGCCGGGGATGCAAGCGGCTTTTGTTGATATAGGGCTGGAGAAAAACAGTTTTCTCTATGTAGAGGAAGCGATTCCCCAACGCCTTTGGGAAGAGGATGAGGGGGAACACCACCGCTATTCTATTGGTGAAGTGTTGAAGCAAGGCCAGGAGATACTGGTTCAGATTGCGAAAGAACCGGTGGGGACAAAGGGAGCCAGGGTAACTACACATCTTACGCTGCCCGGGCGTTATGTGGTGCTGATGCCGACAGTGGATTATATTGGTATTTCCCGGAGAATAGAAACGGAGTCGGAACGCAAGCGGCTCAAAAGCATTGCCGAGGAATTAAAACCACAAGGAATGGGATTGATCGTCCGCACAGTTGCGGAAGGAATGTCTGCGGATGAAATTGCCATTGATATTAAAATGCTTACCCGTTTGTGGAAAAAGATTCAAAATAAAGGAGCACATGCTTCTGCGCCCCAGTTGATTCATAAAGATTTGGAACTGGTGCAGCGGGTGATCAGAGATATTTTAACGGAAAACGTGGACCGGGTACTGGTTAACTCCAAGGAAAATTACGAGAAGGTTGCCGATATTCTAGACTTAACTGCACCTGGGTTAAAGAACCGGGTGGTAATCCGGGATGTGAAGGATATTTTCTTTGTTTATGATATCCCCGGTCAAATGGAAAAGGCCATAAAGCGCAAGGTGTGGTTAAAATGTGGCGGTTATTTGATCATAGATCAGATGGAAGCCCTCACCGCTATCGATGTCAATACCGGAAAATATGTGGGAACTACTAATCTGGCGGATACTGTTTTGAAGACAAATTTAGAAGCTACTGTAGAGATTGCCCGTCAGCTAAGGGTCCGAAATATTGGTGGTATTATTATCATTGATTTTATCGATATGGATATTCCACAGCACCGGGCCTTGGTGCTGGATTCTTTAGAAAATGAATTAAAAAAGGATAAAACAAAAACCAATATCCTTGGCTTCACACAGCTGGGACTTTTGGAAATGACCAGAAAGAAAGCAGGTCAAGGCTTGGCCCATGTGCTTCAAAAAGATTGTCCCTTTTGTGAGGGGAAAGGTAAAGTGCTTTCTGAAGAAAGTGTCAGTCTCTGGGCTAAGAAAGAAATTCTATCAATCGGTGAAACCTCAGGGGCCCCGGCGATTCTGGTTGAGGCTAATCCGGCAGTTGCCGCTTATCTTATTGGATCAGGCGGTCATAATCTGCGAGGCCTGGAACAGAGGACTGGCAAACGGATCATCATAAAGGGTTCCGCCGGCTTGCGCATGGAGGAAACTATGGTTCGACCTGCTTACGACCTGGAGACAACGGAAAAGCAAGCGTTTCCTGTTAAAGTAGGCGACAGGATCAAAGTAAAAGTGGAGGAACCTCATTCCGGACATAACTCTGATGGTATTGCCCGAGTGGATGGCTTTGTGATTGATGTGGATGGTGGGGGGGCGCTTTTAGGTCAGGAAATTTTGGTGGAAGTGACTAAGGTTTTTAGGACATATGCTAAGGCCAGTGTTATTGCCGTTCCTTGACAAAATAATGGGATTTTGCTACAATCAATTTGTTGTGTTTTAAAACCGCACCTAAAGGGTTGAAAGTGCTATATGCCACCTGTTTAGGGCGAGTATTTGACGCGAGGAGGTGCAACATGTACGCCATTATTGAAACCGGAGGAAAGCAATATAGGGTTGCCGAAGGTGATGTGTTACGGGTAGAAAAATTATCCGTTGAACCTGAACAGACTGTGGAAATCGAAAAGGTTCTTGCCGTAAATAAAGACGGGGCTATGTCTGTCGGATCACCTGTAGTTCCTGGAGCAAAGGTAGTGTTAAAGGTTCTTGAACATGGTAAGGATAAGAAGATAATTGTGTTCAAGTATAAAGCAAAGAAAAATATTCGAAAAAAACAAGGGCATCGCCAGCCCTTTACAAAGGTACAGGTAGAAAAAATCGAAGCGTAATTGCAAGGAGGTGGGATATTATGGCGCACAAAAAGGCCGGAGGTAGTTCAAGAAATGGTCGGGATAGTGAATCAAAACGGCTTGGATTAAAACGTCATGATGGTCAGTACGTAACTGCAGGCAGTATTCTCGTTCGCCAGAGGGGTACCAAATTCCACCCTGGAGTTAATGTAGGATTGGGTAAGGATGA
>JAQVXR010000047.1:10356-14152 GCA_028709045.1 Desulfitobacteriaceae bacterium
GCTTACTTAAGACAGGTAACATCCAACTTGTTGGAAATCGGTCCCATTACCAAGCTGGATAATTCTTATTTGTCCATATTACTTATGTTATCGTTACAAAAGAGCAAGAATCTAGGGGTAAATTTAAGCTTTAACATAGAACCGCCGGTGCCTTCCTGCCGATATTACCGACAGGAGACAGTACAATTTTTTTATTTGATGTTAAATACAACTATTGATTA
This sequence comes from Desulfitobacteriaceae bacterium, assembly GCA_028709045.1. GTDB lineage: Bacteria > Bacillota > Dehalobacteriia > Dehalobacteriales > Dehalobacteriaceae > JAQVXR01. Next base: position 10,578 of record JAQVXR010000047.1, read on the forward strand.
TATTTCTAAACTAAAACAAGAAGAAAACTGGCTGAAGGCAACGTTTAAAGAAGACTTTCGGGAGTCAATATGGGAATTGACAATGGCACCGATTCTTGCTTACGGCAGTCTTTACAGGTCTATAAGAAAAAAACAGGAGCAGGCCGGGAACATATATGGCAGCCTGTCCATTTACCAACCACCGGGATTAACTGCAATCAGCCTTACTATACCAAAGAATAATTGACAGGAAAATTATCGAGAATATAATTAGAATAGAAGTTGGAAAAAAGGAGTATGAAATGTTTTTTGACCGGGCAAAGGTTTATGTTAAGGGAGGAGACGGCGGCAACGGAATCGTCGCTTTTAGAAGGGAAAAGTATGTGCCGGAAGGAGGCCCCGCCGGTGGGGACGGAGGAAACGGCGGGGACATTGTTTTTTTTGCCGATGAAGGGTTGCGTACGCTGATCGATTTTAAATACAAACAGCATTACCGGGCAACAAGAGGACAGCACGGACAGGGGAAAGGCATGCACGGAAAAAGCGGGGAAGACCTTGTTTTAAAGATCCCTGTCGGCACTGTAATTAAGGATAGTGAAACCGACCAAGTGCTGGCGGATTTTACCGAACACGGGCAAACGGTAATAGTTGCCAGGGGCGGGCGGGGAGGAAGGGGCAATACTCGTTTTGCTTCTGCCAAAAACCGAATACCTACCCTGGCGGAAAATGGTGAGCCTGGGGAAGAGAAATGGATTCACTTGGAACTTAAGCTTCTTGCGGATGTTGGCTTGCTGGGATTTCCGAATGCGGGAAAATCTACAATTATTTCCAAAGTGTCTGCCGCCAGGCCTAAAATTGCCGACTATCCATTTACTACATTAGCACCAAATCTAGGGGTAGTGAGGATTGATGAAGAAAGCAGTTTCGTTTTGGCTGATATTCCGGGTTTGATTGAAGGAGCCCATAAAGGGGCTGGACTGGGGCACCATTTTTTACGTCATTTGGAGCGAACCAAGGTTTTGATCCATGTTTTGGACATGTCGGAACAAGCAGACAGAAGCCCCTGGAATGATTTTGTCACCATCAACAACGAACTGAAGGAGTACCGGGAAGATTTGGCGGGTCGCCCGCAAATAGTGGCTGCTAACAAAATGGACCTTCCCGGAACCCAAGAGCAGTTGGAAGAGTTAAAAAGGAATATAGGGGATGAGTACGAAGTTTATCCGATAAGTGCAGCTACCGGCGAGGGGCTGAAAAAATTGATTAATCAAGTTTATGAGATGGTTTGTGCCTGTGAAAAAGCTCTGCCGGAGCCACCGGAACCGGAGATCAAACATGTTCGGGTTGTTCCTAAAGAAAAGTATCAGATCCATGAAAAGGAAAAAGGATTATTTGTTGTGTCTGGCGAAGAAATAAGGCGCTTAGTTGCCATGACCGATTTTAACAATGAGGCAGCTGTAAAGCGCATGCAAAAAATCTTCAAAAATTTAGGGTTGGATCAAGCATTACGGGAGAAAGGGGCAAAGGCTGGTGACGTAATACAAATTGAAAAATGGGAATTTGACTTTTCGGAATAGTTTTATAATTTTCTATTAACGAACGGGGGTAAAATTTTACCATGAGTTGCTTCGATTGTGGTAATTGTAAGCAAGGTGAAGCAATGTATTACTGCCCAGCCAAAAATGATTTTGTGTTTGGGGAGGGGACCCAAACTATAGAGAGGCAGAAGCCCGACCAGGGGTGGAAAAAGGGTTCTCCTGATTATGAAAAACGACGTCGAAAAATTCGCCAGAATGATCTTGAAAAAATTGGCTAAATAAGTAGGCAGGTCTGAAAAGGCCTGCTTTTTAATTCCAAAACATAAGATTGTTAATAAATAAGTTGTAAAAGCGGTGACTTAGCCCCCCGTAGTTTATTCATGGTCTAACTTGGGTCAATATCTTGTTTTCGTAAGATCGGGGGTATGATATAATAACGGAAACATCGGATTGAAAAGAGAGGTGAAAGTCCGGCTTAATGCCTTGCCGGAAAGAATATGCTGACAGGAAAACAAAAGCGATTTTTACGGGCTCTGGGAACCGAGCTGGATCCTATATTTCAAATTGGCAAAGGTGGCCTGAACGATAACCTATTTAGGCAGTTGAATGATGCAGTGGAAGCGAGAGAATTGATTAAGGTCAGAGTTTTAAGTAACAGTGAGGAGAATCCTCGGGAGGCGGCTAATACTATTAGCCAAGTTGTCGGGTGTGAAGTTGTCCAGGTGGTGGGGAGAAACATGATTTTTTACAAGCGATCGGAAAAAAAACCAAAAATAGAATTGCCTTAACTGGGCCTTTTCAGAGTCGGGGGCAATAATATAAGATAAAAGTGATTTAGCTTATTGACAAGAAAAGGAATTTCCGGTTAAAGTAAGGGCAAAGGCCAACGATCACTGTAAGGCGATTACTGTTATTTAACGAGGAGAAAAGGCTCATGTTAAAGCAGTTAAAACTGGCCGTTATGGGGGGAACATTTGACCCGATTCATTACGGGCATTTAGTGACGGCAGAGGCGGCAAGATGCGGTTTTAATTTGGATAAAGTAGTGTTTGTTCCTTCAGGGAGACCTCCCCATAAGAGAGAAAAAAATATTACTCCTGCGGAAGATAGGTTTGGTATGACTACCCTGGCAGTAGCTACAAACCCGTTTTTTGAGGTATCCCGGGTAGAAATTGATAGGCCGGGTTTTTCTTATGCTATTGATACCGTTACTGCTTTTTTTGACTATTATGGTAATAGTATTGAACTTTTTTTTATTACTGGTGCAGACGCTATTCTGGAGATATTAACTTGGAAGCATGTGGATCGGCTGATGGAAAAGTGTCATTTTATTGCAGCAACAAGACCGGGTTTTCATCTGAACGACATTAACAATCTGCCGGAGCAATTTGTAGAAAAAATTATATTTATGGAAGTGCCTGCATTGGCCATATCTTCCACCGACATTAGGCGAAGGGTAGAAGAAAACAGGCCAATCAAATACCTTTTGCCTGAGTCTGTTGAGGAATATATTTACAGGCATCATTTGTATAGATAAGATTAGCTTAATGTGATGGAGGGCACAAAACATTACTTTAATTTTCCATGTTGCCGATCAGCAACGTTAAACATGGTAATAGTTATCAGTTTAAATTATTGCTATATTTGTGGATGCCGCCAGAATACACTGAAATTCACCATTATTCGACTGCATATTAATTTTTTGTAGGTACATAATACTAGTAAACGCAACGTGATGAGGTGAAAATTTTGGTACGAACACTTTATGTTGGTAATTTACCTTGGTCAACCAGTTCAGAAGATTTAGCGGCTGCTTTTCAGGAATATGGTGAAGTAGTCAGTGGCCGGGTGATAACAGACCGGGAAACAGGAAGAAGCAGAGGATTTGGTTTTATTGAAGTCAGTGATGAAGATGTGGAGAAGATGATAGAAGTGATGAATGGTGCGGAACTGGGCGGTAGGGTCTTAACCGTCAGTGAAGCGAAACCCAGGCAACAATAAAGTAGTAAATTAAACCTCCTAAAACTTAAGGAGGTTTAAATATGTTTGGGAGAGGAA